>DATHWJ010000255.1:0-22672 GCA_035460745.1 Ideonella sp.
CACGATCAGCAACTCGCCGTCTGCGTTGCAGAAGTGGCGCCGCGACATCGAACGGTTCGCCACATAGAGATGGATGCCGGCACCGCTCTGCGAGTGCGGATCGCCATTGCCCGCAAAGGTCACCAGGCCGTCCAGAAAGTCAGTCGGCTCCACCGGCAGCGGCAGCGGGTTCCACCTCAACTGGTTCGGCGTCGTCGCCAGCCCCCCGAAGTCGCTGACCAGGTGCTTGGCAGCGACCCGCTCGAACGGCAAATGCATCGCCGCCGGCCGTATCCGATACAGCCACGAGCGCTTGTTGTCCCCCCGCAGCGCCGTGAACGCGCTGCCGGTGAACTGCTCCGCATACAGCCCGTAGGCACAGCGTTGCGGCGAGTTGCGCCCGACCGGCAAGGCGCCCTTCAGCGCCTCGGTCGCGAACTCGTTCCCAAACCCCGACTGATAGACCAGTTCCGTCATCTCGAGTCACCCCAAAAGTACCAACCACCAGAGCCCCGCCAACCAAGCAACCGCCGCGGAACCGGCTCCGCCGGGCCGCTGGTGGTGCCCCCTCGGGGGGCGCGCGAAGCGCGTAGGGGGGGTCTTAAATGACTCCGCGCCGGAGCTGATCGAGCTCAATGCTCTCGAACAGCGCCTTGAAGTTGCCATTGCCGAAGCCGTCGTCGCCCTTGCGCTGGATGAACTCGAAGAAGATGGGGCCGAGCTGGTTTTCGCTGAAGATCTGCAGCAGCAGCTTGCCCGCGACGCCGTCGACCAGGATCTTGCGCTTGTGCAGCTCGGCCAGGTTTTCGCCATGGCCGGGGATGCGCTTGTCGACCAGCTCGTAGTAGGTGTCTATGGTGTCCAGCAGGGACACGCCGTTGCCGCGCAGCTTGTCGACGGTGGCGTAGAGGTCG
The DNA here is from genome assembly GCA_035460745.1 of Ideonella sp. GTDB lineage: Bacteria > Pseudomonadota > Gammaproteobacteria > Burkholderiales > Burkholderiaceae_C > Ideonella. The sequence continues at coordinate 894 of DATHWJ010000255.1, forward strand.
TCCGAGCCCATTGCGATGTGCTGTATGCCCTCGCCGCGGTAGAGGTCCAGGTACTCCTGGATCTGGCCGGCCTTCTCCTTGCCCTCTTCGTTGATCGGGATGCGGATCTTGCCGCAGGGGCTGGTCATGGCCTTGCTCTTGACGCCGGTGACCTGGCCCTCGATGTCGAAGTACTTGATCTCGCGAAAGCCGAACAGCCGCTCGTAGAACTCGGCCCACTCGTCCATGCGGCCGCGGTGCACGTTGTGCGTCAGGTGGTCGATGTAGGTCAGGCCGTTGCCCTTGGGGTTGAGCTCGGCGCCCGGCAGCGGGTAGAAGTCGACGTCGAAGAAGCCGATGTTGCCGATCTCGCCCTCCTGGGCGCCGCCTTTGCCGCGCCAGCGATCGACCAGGTAGATGGCGGAGTCGCCGATGCCCTTGATGGCGGGGATGTTCAGCTCGCCGGGGCTGGACTGGCCGGCGTAGCCCCAGGCGCCCAGCGAGATGGCGCGCTCGTAGGCGGCCTTGGCGTCTTGCACGCGGAAGGCGATGGCGCAGACGCTGGGGCCGTGCAGCCGCGCGAAGCGCTGGGCGAAGGAGTCGGGCTCGGCGTTGACGATGAAATTGATCTCGCCCTGGCGGTACAGCGTGACGTCTTTGTGGCGGTGCTTGGCGATGGCCTTGAAGCCCATGCGCTCGAAGACCTGGCCCATGGCCACCGGGTCCGGTGCCGCGTATTCGATGAACTCGAAACCGTCGGTGCCCATCGGGTTGTCCCAGGGGGTGATCTGCATCGTGAGTCTCCGTTGAGTGCCGGCCGCCGGCGGGGTGAAGCAACAGGCTCGACTGTAAAGAAGCGCACCTGCAGTTTGGCTGCATGTTCACGCGCTCATTCTGCTCGCCACGCAGGAAACCTGCAGATCAAGCCGCGCTGCTGCCCAGCCAAGGGGCGTGCGCGGACCGGCTCCGCCGGGCCGCTGCGCGAGCCCCCCCGGGGGGCAGCGACCGCCAGGGAGCATGGGGGCCATATTCACCGGCTCACATAGCTTGAGACCAGGCGCCGGTTGTAGGCGTTCCAGGCGGCGAGTGCGTCGTCGCTGCCCTCGAAGACGCGCCGCAGAAAGGCCATCGAGAGCGCCTGGGTCGCCGTTTTCATGCGCGGCGCATTGACGCCGCCGGTGTTCATGCGGTCGGTGAACACGCTGTGCGAGCCGCCCTGGAACACCGCCAGCACCTTGAGCTTGCTGCCGGTGGCGTCGAAGACCTTGAGCCGGTCGCTCATCGGCGAGTAGTAGCCGGGGATCTCTATCGTGTCCAGCGTGGCGGTGACGTGCAGCGTGGGGATGCTGACGCCGCCCAGGATGGGGCCGAAGTCGTTGTCGCCATAAAAGGGCGGCGCCGACATCACGATGGCGGCCGTGAAGCGCGGGTCGCGGAACTGCATCGCCTTGCCGCCCCGCTGCACCGTGGCACCGGCAGCCAGCAGCGCGGTGTTGGCGCCGTAGGAGTGGCCGGCCACGACCAGGCGCTGGCGGTCGATGTGCGGGCCGCGCTCGCTGGCGAGCAGGCTGTCGAGCGCGAAGTGCAGGTCGGCCACCCGGGCGACGGCCTCCTTCTCCTGCGCGGCGTCCTGCATGCGCAAGGCCGTCTGCAGCACGTTGCTGCCCCAGACGCTGCGGTCGCTGCCGATGTGCTGCACATGCAGGCTGGCGTAGCCGTGGCTGGCCCAGTAGCGCCCGAGGTAGCTGTAGCCGTAGCGCGAGCCGCCGATGCCGTGCGAGAAGACGATCAGCGGTACCGGCCTGGCGACCTCGCTTTCGGCGGCCTTGGGCCAGTAGAGCAGGGCCGGCACGGCGCGTCCGCGGGCGGCGTCAGTCCAGTCCAGCTCGAGAGTGTCGTAGTCGTTGGCGGCGGGCAGGCCGGGCAGCTCCAGCTCGGTGGCCGGGAACTCGATCAGCGTGTCGGCGCGGACGCTGGCGAGGTTTTCCTTGGAGCTGGGGGCGCCGCAGGCGGCGAGGGCGAGCGCGGCGGAGAGGGCGGCGGCGGCCGTGCGCCAGGCGGGGCAGCGTGGCGCGCGAGGGGACGGGTGGTGCATGGGCGGCGGCGTGGCAAGGGTCGGATGGAACGGGGCCGTGGACGGGGCGGCATGCGCCGGCCCCTGGCTGGGAGTATCGGGCGCCGGCAGAGTTCAATTCCCATGCCAGCCGGGCACGCTCGGCGTCTTTACACCGCGCCAGCCGGCCGCCGCTGGAGTTTGCGGGCGGCATCCCCATCTGCGCAGCTCCGCCCCACTGCCAGGCTCCCATGCGCCGTTCGCCCGTCTTCATTCTCTTTGCCCTCGTACACGCCTATGTCGCCTGGCGCCTGTTGCCCGCGATGCTGGCCTGGCCGGCGGTGGCGGGCGCCACGGCGCTGGCCTTGCTCGGCTCCGCGCTGCTGGTGCCGTTCACGCTGATGGGCCGCCACCGCGCCGCCGGCCCGCTGGGCCACGCCGTGCGCTGGGCCGGGCTGCTGCTGATGGGGCTGTTCTCGTCGCTGTTCGTGCTGACGCTGGTGCGCGATGGGGTCTCGCTGCTGCTCGGCCTCTTCGAGCTCGCGGCACCCGGCCGCCTCCCCTGGCCCGCCTGGTGGGCGGCCTCGGCGCTCGCGGTGGCGGGCGGCGCGCTGGCGGCCAGCCTGATCGGCTTCGTCAACGCGCGCCGCACGGCGGCCGTGGTCAAGGTGGATGTGCCCATGGCCGGCCTGCCGGCCGCGCTGCAGGGTTTCACGATCGCGCAGATCAGCGACATCCACGTCGGCCCGACCATCAAGGCCGGCTACCTGCAGGCCATCGTCGACAAGGTGAACCGGCTGCAGGCCGACATGGTCGCGGTGACCGGCGACCTGGTGGACGGCAGCGTGGCCGAGCTGGGCGCCCATGTGGCCCCGCTGGCCGGGCTGGCCTCGCGCCACGGCACCTTCTTCGTCACCGGCAACCACGAGTACTACTCCGGCGCCGACGCCTGGGTGGCCGAACTGCGCCGGCTGGGCCTGCGGGTCTTGATGAACCAGCACGCGCTGCTGCAGCACGGCGGCGCCGGCCTGGTCGTGGCCGGCGTCACCGACTACAGCGCCCACCACTTCGACCCCACGCAGCGCAGCAGCCCGCTGGCCTCGCTGAAGGGCGCGCCGGCCGACGCTGGCGCGAGGCTGCTGCTGGCCCACCAGCCGCGCAGCGCCGCCGCGGCCGCCGAGGCCGGCTTCGACCTGCAGCTCTCCGGCCACACCCACGGCGGCCAGTTCCTGCCGTGGAACCTCTTCGTGCCGCTGCAGCAGCCCTTCGTGGCCGGCCTGCACAAGCTGCGCGACCTCTGGGTCTACACCAGCCGCGGCACCGGCTACTGGGGGCCGCCGAACCGCTTCGGCGTGCCGTCGGAGATCACGCTGCTGAGGCTGGTGAGGGCTTGAGCGGGCGGCGCGCGGCGCCCGTGCCGAACGCGATCAGCCCACGTCAACTCGCATACTTCACCGAGCACCCATACGCCTGCGACGTCGGGTGGCTCACCGGCTTGCCGGCCTGGGCCTCGGCCAGCGCCTGGGTGATGTAGTTGGTCGCCGTCTTGATGTCGGCCGGGTTGGCGCTGGCCTTGCTGTCGATGGCGCCGGCGTAGATCAGCTTGCCCTGCGGATCGATCACGTACATGTGCGGCGTGGTGCGGGCGCCGTAGGCCTTGCCGACCTTGCCATCCACGTCCATCAGCGTGGCGGTGGGCTTGGCCCCCTTGCTCTGCAGCCAGGCGTTCAGGTCGGCCGGGCTCTGGTAGTCGCTGGCGTCCTTGGCCGTGGAGTTCACCGCCAGCCAGACGACGCCCTTGGCTTCGGCGCTCTTCTGGGTGGCCGGCATGTTGCCGCTGTTGTAGTGCTTTTGCACGAAGGGGCAGCCGGGGTTGACCCACTCCAGCACCACGTACTTGCCCTTGTAGTCGGCCAGCGAGGCGGCTTTGCCCTGGGTGTCTGGCACGGCGGCGAAGGCCGGGGCCGACTGGCCGACGACGGCCTGGGCCCAGGCCGGCGCGGCGGCCACGAGGCTGGCGGAGAGGGCGGCGAGGGTGATACAGGTCTGTTTCATCGGGGCGCTCCTTGACGGGTTGCGGGGGAAGACAGAGGCAGATGGCCGGCCCGGCGCGCAGCGCCGCTGCGCGCCTACCAGGCCGCCATGGCGTTGCGGACCTCGGCAACGCTGGGAAGTTCCGACAACAGCTTGGGCGGGGCGTCGCTGGACGGTGCGTACATCGCGTAGACCGGCACGCCGCTGCGACCGAAGCCCGTCAGCGCCTGCGTGATCACGGGGTCGCGCTTGGTCCAGTCGGCGCGCAGCAGCAGCACCTTGCGGGCTTCGAAGTCGGCCAGCAGCTCGGCATTGGCCAGCGTGGTGCGTTTGTTGAACTGGCAGCTGACGCACCAGGCCGCCGTGAAATCGACAAACACCGGCCGCCCCTGCTGGCGCGCTTGGGCCACCGCTTCGGGCGACCAGGCCTGCCAGTGCGAGCCGGCTGCGGCGCCGGCCGACACCGCGGCTGCCTCGGGCCCGGCCTTGAGCGCCGGCCAGGCCCAGGCGCAGGCCAGCGCCAGCACCACCAGCGCCACCGCGCCGAAGCCGCGCCGCGCCAGCCGGCTGAACCCCGGCGAACCCCAGGCCCAGGCGGCGAAAGCGACCGCGACCAGCAGGCCCAGCAGCGCCGCGGCGCCGTCTATGCCTTGCTGCTGGCCCAGCACCCAGACCAGCCAGACCACGGTGGCGAACATCGGGAACGCCATCAGCACCTTGAAGCGCAGCATCCACACGCCGGGCCGCGGCAGCAGCCGCGCGACGCCGGGCCACAGGCTGGCGGCCAGGTAGGGCGAGGCCATGCCCAGGCCCAGCGCGGCGAAGATGGCCAGCGCGGCGGGCGTGGGCTGGGTCAGCGCGGCACCCAGCGCGGCGCCCATGAAGGGGGCGGTGCAGGGCGAGGCGATGGCCACCGCCAGCACGCCGGTCAGCGCATCGTCGACCAGCGGGTGGCGGGCCCGGCTGGCGGCCAGGTTGCCCGGCAGCACGCCGCCGAACTCGAACACGCCCGCCAGGTTCAGCCCGATCAGCGTGAACAGCAGCGCCAGCGCCGCCACCACCAGCGGCGACTGCAGCTGGAAGCCCCAGCCGAGCTGCTCGCCCGCGCCGCGCAGCGCCAGCAGCAGCGCGGCCAGCGCGACGAAGGAGACCACCACGCCCAGCGTGTAGGCCAGCCCGCCGGCCACCAGGCGCCGGCGCTCGCCGCCGTGCTGGGCAAAGCCGAGCAGCTTCAGCGAGAGCACCGGGAACACGCAGGGCATCAGGTTGAGCAGCAGGCCGCCGAGAAAGGCGAAGGCGAGGGCGGCGAACAGCCCGTCGGTGCTGGTGGCGGGGGGCGGTGTGACGCTGGCATCGCCCAGCGCGGGCGCCGCCACGGCAGCGCCCACTGCGACCGCCGGCCAGCCGCTGACCGGGATGGCCAGCTCCACGCCGGCCGCCTGGCCGGGCACCGTCAGCACCGCGTGCATCGTGGCGGGGCTCTCGCTGCGCTGGGCCGAGAGCGGCACGCGCATCGTGAGCTTGTCGCCAGCCCACTGCTGCTGCGGCACCGCGGCATGGTCGATCACGCCCGCGTCCTCGGCGAAAAAGGCCACCGGCTTGCCCTGCAGCGAAGCCGGCAGGCCTTGCACCTCGAGGGCCACCGCGTCGCCGTCGATCCTGGCCTGGGTCTTGGCGGCGGGCGCCGGCTGCGGCAGCGTGGTGCGGGTCTTCTCGAACAGCGCGGCGTTGCCCGCGGTGGCGGCCTCGACCGGGATGCGCAGCTTGAATTCGCCCGACTCGGGGATGCAGATCTCCTTGCAGACCAGCCAGTTGGCCATCAGCGCCACGTCGAAATCGGGGCCCTTGAAGTCGGGCGCGACGGTGACCGGCACCGCCAGCAGCAGCGTGTTCTCGAAGCCGTAGTTGACCAGCGGGCCAACCGGCAGCCGCTGCGGCGTGGGCCACTCGATCGCGCCGGCCGTGACGCCAGCGGGCAGTTGCCAGTCCAGCGTGGTCGGCAGGCCGGAGTCGCCGGCGTTTTTCCAGTAGGTGTGCCAGTGCGGCTGGTGCTGGATGACCAGGCCCAGCATCACCGTCTTGCCGGGTGCAACGCCGTCGGGCGCATGGGCCACCAGCTCGGCCTGGACCTGGTCGGTCTTGACCACGGAGGTCGGGGCCGCCTGCAACAGCGCAGGCAGCGCAAGCAGCAGCGGGGCGATCAGGCGGAGCAACGGAGTCGGCATGCGGGTACGAGTACGGAAACGGCGAAGGGGTTCCTCCTCGAACCGGCGGGCGGCACGGGCGGCGCCGCATTGTTCCAGACCGGCGCAATGCCCCTGCTGGCGGCGAAGGCTGCGGGCCTTCCTGGCCCGTGCCGCGGCTCAGGGCGATACCCCGGGCGGACGCGGATCGTGGCGGGGCGGCTTACAGTTGCCCCCCATGAAGATCTGCATCTACGGCGCCGGCGCGATCGGCGGCTACATCGGCACTCGGCTGGCCTTGCGGGGCCGGCACGAGATCAGCGCTGTGGCGCGCGGCGCGACGCTGGCGGCCTTGCAGCAGCACGGCTGGCGGGTGCGCTCGGGCGGCCAGTTGCTGCAGGCGCCGGCCACCGCGAGCGCCGAGCCGGCGCAGCTGGGCGTGCAGGACCTGGTCGTGATCGCCGTCAAGGGCCCCGCGCTGGCGGCGGTGGCGGCCGGCATCACGCCGCTGCTGGGGCCGGACACGCTGGTGCTGCCGGCGATGAACGGCGTGCCCTGGTGGTTCGGCGCGGGCAGCGAGGCGCTGGGGCCGGCGCCGCTGGAGAGCGTGGATCCGGGCGGCCGCATCGCCGCGGCGATCGCGCTGAAGCACGTGATCGGCTGCGTGGTGCACATCAGCAGCGCCACCAGCGAGCCCGGCCTGGTCGAGCACTCCAAGGCGCAGGGGCTGATCGTCGGCGAGGCGGGCGGCGGCGAGTCGGCGCGCGTCGGGCAACTGGCCGAGGTGCTGACCGACGCGGGCTTCGACACCACGGTCTCGGCCAGCATCCGGCGCGACATCTGGTACAAGTTGTGGGGCAACCTGACGATGAACCCGGTCTCGGCCATCACCGGCGCCACCGCCGACCGGGTGCTCGACGACCCGCTGGTGCGCAGCTTCTGCACCCGCGCGATGCGCGAGGCCGGTGAGATCGGCGCCCGCATCGGCTGCGCGATCGAGCAGCAGCCCGAAGACCGCCATGTGATCACCCGCAAGCTGGGGGCCTTCAAGACCTCGATGCTGCAGGACGTCGAGGCCGGCCGCGCCCTGGAGCTCGACGCCATCGTCGGCGTGGTGCAGGAGATGGGGCAGCGGCTGGGCGTGGCGACGCCCAATATCGACGCGCTGCTGGGGCTGGCGCGGCTCTTCGGGCGGGTGCACGGGCTGTATCCCGAGGCGACGCCGGCGGCTCCCACGGCATGACACCGGCGGGCGAGCGGCTCGATGCGCTGGACGCCCGCGCCCGCCACCACCGCGTCGATCACCAGGGCCGCAACGTGCACTGGCGCCAGTGGGGCGAGGGCCCGCCGCTGGTGCTGCTGCACGGCGGCCATGGCTCGTGGGCGCACTGGGTGCGCAACATCGAGACCTTGTCGCAGCGGCACACGCTGTGGCTGCCGGACATGCCGGCCTATGGCGACTCCGACGACCTGCCCCGCGGCCTGCACCCCTCGCAGCGCCTGCCGGCGCTGGTGGAGACGCTGGCCGGCTCGCTGAGCCGCCTGCTCGGCGCCTTGACGCCCATAGCCCTGGCGGGTTTTTCGTTCGGCGGCCTGGTGGCGGCCCAGCTGGCGGTGCAGCGCGGCCACGTGCGCCGTCTCGCGCTGCTCGGCACCGCGGGCCACGGCGGGGTGCGCCGCCCCATGGCCGAGCTGCTGAACTGGCGCTCGGACGACCCCGCCGCGATGCAGGCCGCGCTGCGCCACAACCTGGCCGCGCTGATGCTGCACGACCCGGCGCAGATCGACGAGCTGGCGATGCAGGTGCACGAGCGCTCCTGCCTGAAGACGCGCTTTCGCAGCAAGGCGATCTCGCGCGCCAGCCCGCTGCCGGCCTTGCTGGCGGGCTGCGACGCGCCGCTGCTGCTGCTCTGGGGCGAGCACGACGTGACGGCGCACCCCGAGCAGGTCGGCCCGCAGCTCACCCAGGGCCACCCGGAGCGCGCCTGGCGTGCCGTGCCCGGCGCGGGGCATTGGCTGCAGTACGAGCAGGCCGCCGCCACCGACCGCCTGCTGCTGGCCTGGTTCGATGCGAGCACGGCGCAGGCGCTGCCGACATAGTGCAATCCCCGGGGCGGCGCGCCGGGACCCGGCCCGTAGAATCGTTGTGCAACTGCACAAAAGTGCTTGCGTCACAGTCCTTTTCACGGGCGCGCAACCAGCGCCCCACCCCTGGAGTTCCGCCCTGATGCCATCTTCCCGCCGGACCAGCGCCCCCGAGCCCGCCGCCACGGATGAAGCGCCCGCCGAGGGCACCGAGCGCAGCGAAGCGGCCCCGGCACCGCGCATCCTCAAGAAGTACCCCAACCGGCGCCTGTACGACACCAGCGTCAGCAGCTACATCACGCTGGCCGACGTGAAGGTGATGGTGCTGGAGGGCACCGAGTTCGAGGTGCGCGACGCCAAGACCGGCGAGGACCTCACCCGCAGCATCCTGCTGCAGATCATCCTGGAGGAAGAAACCGGCGGCGTGCCGATGTTTTCGTCCAGCATGCTGGCGCAGATCATCCGTTTCTACGGCCACGCGATGCAGGGCATGATGGGCTCCTACCTGGAGAAAAACCTCCAGACCTTCGTCGACCTGCAAAGCCGCCTGGCCAACCAGACCCGCGGCATCTACGACCCCGCCGCCTACACGCCCGAGATGTGGGCGCAGTTCATGAGCGGCCAGGCGCCGCTGATGCAGGGGCTGATGGGCGGCTACATGGAGCAGAGCAAGAACCTCTTCGTGCAGATGCAGGAGCACCTGCAGAAGCAGGCCGGCGGGCTGTTCCCGGGCTTCCCGGTGCCGCCGGTGCCGCCCAAGAAGTAGACCAAAAAGTAGCGCCCACCCGGGCCGCGGCCCCCCGGCTGCCCCTGGCAAAGGCTGCCGGCAGCGGGCAGGACGCCCGTTTGCGACAATCGCGGGATGACCCAAGACCTCGCCACGGCACCCGCCAGTGCCTCAGCCCCCGCGCCGACCATCGGCTTCGTCTCGCTCGGCTGCCCCAAGGCGCTGACCGACTCCGAACTGATACTGACCCAGCTCTCCGCCGAGGGCTACCGCACCTCCAAGACCTACCAGGGCGCCGACCTGGTGATCGTCAACACCTGCGGCTTCATCGACGCCGCGGTGCAGGAGAGCCTGGACACCATAGGCGAAGCGCTGGCCGAGAACGGCCGGGTCATCGTCACCGGCTGCCTGGGCGCCAAGCAGGGCGACGGTGGTGGCAACCTGGTGCGACAGATGCACCCCAAGGTGCTGGCCGTCACCGGGCCGCACGCCACGCAGGAGGTGATGGACGCGGTGCACCTGAACGTGCCCAAGCCGCACGACCCCTTCATCGACCTGGTGCCCGCCGCCGGTATCAAGCTCACGCCCAGGCACTACGCCTACCTGAAGATCAGTGAGGGCTGCAACCACCGCTGCACCTTCTGCATCATCCCCAGCATGCGCGGCGACCTGGTCTCGAGGCCGGTCGGCGACGTGCTCTCCGAGGCGCGGGCGCTGTTCGAAGGCGGCGTGAAGGAGCTGCTGGTGGTGAGCCAGGACACCTCGGCCTACGGGGTCGACGTCAAGTACCGCACCGGTTTCTGGGACGGCCAGCCCGTCAAGACCCGCATGCTGGACCTGGTGGTCAAGCTGGGCGAGATCGCCAAGGGCTATGGCGCCTGGGTGCGGCTGCACTACGTCTACCCCTATCCGCACGTCGACGAGATCGTGCCGCTGATGGCGCAAGGCCTGGTGCTGCCCTACCTCGACGTGCCCTTCCAGCACGCCCACCCCGACGTGCTCAAGCGCATGAAGCGCCCGGCCAGCGGCGAGCGCAACCTGGAGCGCCTGCAGCGCTGGCGCGAGCTCTGCCCGGAGATCGTGGTCCGCTCGACCTTCATCGCCGGCTTCCCAGGCGAGACTGAAGGAGAGTTCCAGGTGCTGCTCGACTTCCTGCGCGAGGCGCAGATCGACCGCGCGGGCTGCTTCGCCTACTCGCCGGTGACGGGCGCGACCGCCAACGAGCTGCCCGGTGCCTTGCCCGACGAGCTGCGCGAGGAGCGCCGCGCGCGCTTCATGGCGGTGGCCGAGCAGGTCTCCACCGAGCGCCTGAAGCGCCGCATCGGCTCGACCATGCAGGTGCTGATCGACAGCGCCCCGGCGCTGGGCCGCCGCGGCGGTGTCGCACGTACCTACGCCGATGCGCCCGAGATCGACGGCACGGTGCGGCTGCTGCCGCCCGCCAAGTTGTCGACGCAACTCAAGGTGGGCGAGTTCGCGCGGGCGCGCATCGTCGCCGCCGAGGGCCATGACCTGGTCGGCGAACCCATCTGAGCCTGAGCGGAGATACTGCGCTGCATGAGCGCAGACCTCCCCACCCACGCCCCCGACGCGCCGGCTGAGCCGGCGCCCGACACCCACCTGATACACCACGGCTACCGCCCGCCGGCCGACTTCGAGTCGCCGGTGGTGCCGGTGTACAAGGCCTCGACGGTGTTCTTCCCCACCGTGGCCGCGCTGCGCAGCCGCAGCTGGCTGGACAAGAGCGCCTACACCTACGGCCTGCACGGCACGCCCACCACCTTCACGCTGGAGGCTAGGCTGGCCACGCTGGAGGGCGGCAGGCGTGCGCTGCTGGCGCCCAGCGGCCTGTCGGCGCTGACCATCGTCAACATGGCGCTGCTGAAGTCCGGCGAGACGATGCTGCTGCCCGACAACGTCTACAACCCCAGCAAGGAGTTCGCCCGCCACGAGATGGCGCACTTCGGCATCTCGCACCGGCTCTACGACTGCATGGACCCGGCCTCGCTGGCGGCGCAGCTCGCGCCCGAGGTCAAGCTGGTCTGGCTGGAGGCGCCGGGCTCGGTGACGCTGGAGTTCCCCGACCTGGCCGCGCTGGTGCGTACGGTGCGCGAGCAGGCGCCGCAAGCGGCGATCGCGCTGGACAACACCTGGGGCGCCGGGCTGGCCTTCAACGCCTTCGAGCTCGGTGATGCGGGTGAGGACCTGGGCGTGGACCTGACCATCCACGCGCTCACCAAGTACCCCTCGGGCGGCGGCGACCTGTTGATGGGCTCGATCTGCTGCCGCGACGATGCGCTGTACGAGAAGCTGGCCTGGACCCACAGCCGGCTCGGCGTGGGCGTGGGCGTCAACGACGTCGAAGCCGTGTTGCGCTCCCTGCCCAGCATGGCGCTGCGCTACCACGCGCAGGACGCCGCTGCCCGCCGCATCGCCGCCTGGGGCCAATCTCAGCCGCAGGTGCGCCGCATGCTGCACCCGGCGCTGCCGGGCTCGCCCGGCCACGAGCACTGGGCCCGGCTGTGCAGCTCGGCCGCCGGTCTGGTGACGCTGGAGATCGCGCCGCGCTACAGCCCGGCCCAGGTCGATGCCTTCGTCGACGGGCTGCGCTTCTTCCGCATCGGCTGGAGCTGGGGCGGCCCGGTCAGCCTGGCCGTGCCTTACCAGGCCAAGGGCATGCGCAAGCTGGGCACGGCGTATGAAGGCACGCTGGTGCGGCTGTGCATAGGGCTGGAGGCCGTGGACGACTTGATCGCCGACCTGGCCCGCGGGCTGGCGCAGCTGGACACCGCGCTGCCCGGCTAAGCCTCGTTGAAATGGCCGACCGCCGCAAAGCGGTCGGTCGCCGCGATGAGTGCTGCCGCGATGCCGGGCTCGTAGGACGAGTGGCCGGCGTCCGGCACCACCTCCAGCCGGGCCGCCGGCCAGGCGTCCGCCAGCGCATGGGCATAGCGCACCGGGCAGATCGCGTCATAGCGGCCGTGCACGATCACGCAGGGCAGGTGGGCGATGCGCGGCACGTTGAGCAGCAGCTGGTCGGGCTGCAGGAAGGCCTTGTGGCGGAAGTAGTGCGCCTCCAGCCGGCCTATGCCCAGCGCGACCGCGTCGTCGGTGAAGGCGTCGGCCGTCTCGGGGTTGGGCAGCAGGTGCAGGCAGGAGCCTTCGTAGCGGCTCCAGGCGCGCGCTGCGGGGCCGTAGACGGCGGGGTCGTCGGAGGTCAGGCGGGCCGAGTAGGCCGTCAGCAGGTCGCCGCGCTCCTCGGGCGCGACATGGCCGGCGAAGGCCTCCCACTCCTTGGGGAAAAACTGCCGCACGCCGTACAGCCACCAATGGATCTCCTCGTCGCTGACCAGCCAGATGCCGCGCAGCGCCAGCCCCAGGCAGCGCTCCGGGTGGGCCTGGGCATAGGCCAGCGCCAGCGTCGAGCCCCAGGAGCCGCCGAAGACCAGCCAGCGCTCCAGGCCCAGCAGCTCGCGCAGCCGCTCGGCATCGGCGATCAGGTCGGAGGTGGTGTTTTCGCGGCACTCGCCCAGCGGCGTCGAGCGGCCGGCACCGCGCTGGTCGAACAAGACGATGTGGTACTTGGCCGGGTCGAAGAAGCGCCGGCTCTTGGGCGAGATGCCGGCGCCCGGCCCGCCATGCAGGAAGATCACCGGGATGCCCTGGGGATTGCCGCAGGCCTCCCAGTACAGCGTGTGCAGCTCGCTCACCGCGAGCGAGCCGCTGCGGTAGGGCTCGAGGGGCGGGTAGAAGGGATCGGTGGGGACTTCGGTGCTCATGCGGGCATTCTGGACCTCTGCGCGGCGCATGGGCCGCCCGGCGCTCACTCCTTGGCGGGCCCGGACACCTTGTGCCGCATCAAGCGGCCCTTTTCGCGCTCCCAGTCGCGCTGCTTCTCGGTGTTGCGCTTGTCGTGCTCGGCCTTGCCCTTGGCCAGCGCGATCTCGGCCTTGACCCGGCCGCCCTTGTAGTGCAGGTTGAGCGGCACCAGCGTGAAGCCGCGCTGCTCCACCTTGCCGATCAGCCGGCGGATCTGCTCCTTGTGCATCAGCAGCTTCTTGGTGCGGTCGGCCTCGGGGCTGACATGGGTCGAGGCACTGCGCAGCGCATTGATGCGGCAGCCGATCATGTGCAGCTCGCCGTCGCGTATCACCACGTAGCCGTCGGTCAGCTGCACCTGGCCGGCGCGGATGGCCTTGACCTCCCAGCCCTCCAGCACCACGCCGGCCTCGAACTGTTCGTCGATGTGGTACTCGAAGCGGGCGCGGCGGTTTTCGGCGATGAAGGCGGACATGGAGGGAGCGATTGGGAGCGGGGTGGCGCTCGAAGGCGGCCCCTAGAATCTGGGGATTGTATGAAGCACGTCAAGAAGTCCGTTCTGCTGTGGTATTCGCCGGCCGAGATGTATGCCCTGGTGACCGATGTCGCGCGCTACCCCGAGTTCCTGCCATGGTGCGAGCGCACCGAGTTGCTGGAGCAGCATGAAGGCGGCATGACCGCGAAGATCTCGCTCGCCTACGCCGGCGTGCGGCATGCGTTCACCACCCGCAACGAGCATGTGCCGGACAGCCAGGTGCTGGTGACGCTGGTGGACGGGCCTTTTTCGGTGCTGGAGGGCTCCTGGCTGTTCAAGCCGCTGAGCAAGCCCGGCAGCGAGCCTGGCGCCGAGAGCCCGGTGCAGGCCTGCCGCATCGAGTTCGAGTTGCGCTACGCCTTTTCCAGCCGCCCGCTGGAGCTGGTGTTGAGCCCTGTGTTCGACCGGGTGGCCAATACCTTTGTCGACTCGTTCGTCAGCCGCGCCGAGAAGGTGTATGGCGCCCGCTGAGGCGCCGCCCACCATCGGTGTGACGGTGGTCTACAGCCCGGCGCCGCGCCAGGTGGAGCAGGTGGTGCTGCAACTGCCGCCGGGCGCCACGGTGGGCGACGCGCTGCGCGCCAGCGGCCTGGCCGAGCGCCACGGCTGGCGGCTGGCCGAGCCCGGCGACGAGGGGCTGAGCGTGTCGGTCTGGAGCAAGACGCGGGCGCTGGCCACGCCGTTGCGCGAAGCGGACCGGGTGGAGGTGACGCGCGGCCTGCGTGTCGACCCCAAGGAGGCGCGCCGCCAGCGCTACCGCAAGCAGCCGCCGAAGCAGCGCCTGGCGGCCAAGGGCTGAGGCACGGCGTGGCGAGCGGCCGCAGCGGTCAGCTGCAGTTCGCCGCGACGATCTCGCGGGTGCGCTGCAGCTCTTCGGCCCGGCCCTTGTCGTCGAGGAACTCGCGCTCGCCCTTGTCGTTGGGGCGCGCGATGCGCACACCGCTTTCCAGGCCGGCCTGCTGGCTGCGCGCGCGGCGACAGTTTTCGGCCTTCTGGGCCGCCACGCGCTCGACCTCGGCGCGCTGTTTGGCCTGGGCCTGCGCGGTCAGGTCGGCCTGGGCCTTGCGGCGCTTGGCTTCGAGCTCGGCATCGGCGCGCGAGACGGCGGGGGCCGATGCCAGCACGGCGGGTGCAGCGTCGTCATCGGCGGGCGCCATCGGCGCTGCCGGCACCACCACCCGCGGCGCGTTGGGCCGCTGCAGGATGTTGGCCTCGGGGATGTCCATCGGCGGCGCGCGGTCGCTGACCTCGATGCGGCCGTCCTTGGTGCGCCACTTCCAGATCGCCTGGGCGTGCAGGGCCCCGGCGGCGAGCGTGGCGAGCAGGGTGACGAGGCCGAGGCGCAGAAGCTTCATGGTGTGGGCGGTGCAGGCTGGTGGCCAGTGTATTCGGCTCGCGGCGCGAAGACGTGAGCGTGGCGGCCGCGCCGCAGGGGCGCGGTGCGCCAACCGGGGACCGAGTGGGGTCGGCCGCGAAGGTCCGTATAATTTGCTTTTGCGACTGGAGCTTTTTCATGCGCCTCCTCGGTAACGCGCTGACCTTCGACGATGTGTTGCTGGTCCCCGCCTTCTCCCAGGTCCTGCCCCGAGACACCTCGCTGGCGACCCACCTCTCCCGCAACATCGTCCTGAACCTGCCGCTGGTGTCCGCCGCGATGGACACGGTCACCGAGGCGCGCCTGGCGATCGCCATCGCCCAGGAGGGGGGCATCGGCATCGTCCACAAGAACTTGACCCCCAAGCAGCAGGCGGCCGAGGTGGCGCGGGTCAAGCGCTATGAATCCGGCCTGCTCAAGGATCCGATCACCATCGCCCCCGGCGCTCGCGTGCGCGACGTGATGGAGCTCTCGCGCCAGCACGGCATCTCGGGTTTCCCGGTGGTCGAGGACGGCCGCGTGGTCGGCATCGTGACCGGCCGCGACCTGCGTTTCGAGACCCGCCTGGACGCCCCGGTGCGCGAGATCATGACGCCGCGCGAGCGCCTGATCGTCGTCAAGGAAGGCACCTCGCTGGCCGACGCCAAGGCGCTGATGCACCAGCACAAGCTGGAGCGGGTGGTGGTCGTCAACGACGCCTTCGAGCTGCGCGGCCTGTTCACGGTGAAGGACATCACCAAGCAGACCAGCTTCCCGAACGCCGCCCGCGATGCCCACGGCAAGCTGCGCGTCGGCGCCGCGGTGGGCGTGGGCGACGGCACCGAGGAGCGGGTCGAGCTGCTGGTGCGGGCCGGCGTCGATGCGCTGATCGTCGACACCGCGCACGGCCACAGCGCCGGCGTGATCGAGCGGGTGCGCTGGATCAAGAAGAACTTCCCGCAGGTCGACGTGATCGGCGGCAACATCGCCACCGGCTCCGCCGCGCTGGCGCTGGCCGAAGCCGGCGCCGACGGCGTCAAGGTCGGCATCGGCCCAGGCTCGATCTGCACCACCCGCATCGTCGCGGGCGTCGGCGTGCCGCAGATCACCGCGATCGACAACGTCGCCACCGCGCTCAAGGGCAGCGGCGTGCCGCTGATCGCCGATGGCGGCGTGCGCTACTCGGGCGACATCGCCAAGGCCATCGCGGCCGGCGCCAGCACCGTGATGATGGGCGGCATGTTCGCCGGCACCGAAGAAGCGCCGGGCGAGGTCATCCTCTACCAGGGCCGCAGCTACAAGAGCTACCGCGGCATGGGCTCGATAGGCGCGATGAAGGCCGGCTCGGCCGACCGCTACTTCCAGGAAGCGGACGAGTCCAGCAACCCCAACGCCGACAAGCTGGTGCCCGAGGGCATCGAGGGCCGCGTGCCGTTCAAGGGCTCGATGGTCTCCATCATCTTCCAGATGGCCGGCGGCCTGCGCGCCTCGATGGGCTACTGCGGCTGCGCGACGATAGACGACATGCGAGAGCGTGCCGAGTTCGTGCAGATCACCGCCGCGGGCATCCGCGAGAGCCACGTGCACGACGTGCAGATCACCAAAGAAGCGCCCAACTACCGCATGGAGTAGGGCGCCGGCCGGGCCGAGCGTGGCGGTTGGCCCCTCGCGGCTGCCGCCCGGCCCATCTCCCAGGAGCACATCGCTTGAAAAAACCCGCGGCCGCGATGCCGTTCATCATGTTGACCGTGCTGATCGACATGGTGTCGATCGGCCTGATCATCCCCGTGCTGCCCTTGCTGGTCGGCAGCTTCACAGGCTCGCAGGCCGACCAGGTCTTCTGGTACGGCGTCACCACCTTCGCCTTCAGCATCGCGAACTTCTTCGGCTCGCCGGTGCTGGGCTCGCTCTCCGACCGCTACGGCCGCCGGCCGGTGCTGCTGCTGGGCTTCAGCGCACTGGCGCTGAGCTTCTTCGTCACCGCACTGGCGCAGCACCTGTGGGTGCTGATCGTGGTGCGGCTGTTCAGCGGCGCGATGCAGTCCAACATCGCGGTGGCCAACGCCTATGTGGCCGACATCTCGCCGCCCGAGGAGCGGGCCAAGCGCTTCGGCATGCTGGGTGCGATGTTCGGCATCGGCTTCATCCTCGGCCCGGTGATGGGCGGGCTGCTCGGCTCCATCGACCTGCAGCTGCCGTTTTTTGCGGCGGGCTCGCTGGCGCTGCTGAACCTGCTCTACGGCTGGTTCGTGCTGCCCGAGTCGCTGCCGGCCGACAAGCGGCGTGCCTTCGAGTGGAAAAACGCCAACCCGGTGGCCTCGCTGCGCGCGCTCGGCCAGCTCAAGGGGGTCGGCCTGCTGGTGCTGGTGATCGGCTTCAGCGGGCTCGCGCAGTTCGTGCTGTACACCACCTGGGTGCTGTACACCAGCTTCAAGTTCGGCTGGGGGCCGATGGAAAACGGCTGGTCGCTGTTTGCCGTGGGCGTCTCGTCGGCCTTGGTGCAGGGCGTGCTGCTGGGCCGGCTGCTCAAGCGCTTCTCGCCGCAGAAGCTGGCGGTGATGGGGCTGATCTCGTCCACCCTGGCGTTCGCCGCCTGGGGCGCCGCCACCGAAGGCTGGATGATGTACGCGGTGATCGCGGCCAACCTGCTGGGCGCGACCATCACCGCCGCGGTGCAGAGCATGATCTCCAGCGCGGCGGACGCCACCACCCAGGGCCGCACGATGGGCGCCGTCAGCTCGCTGAACAGCCTGATGGCGGTGATCGCGCCGGTGCTCGGCGCGCCGCTGCTGGGCATGGTCTCGCACTACCCGCAGGGCGACTGGCGCATCGGCGCGCCGTTCTACTTCTGCGCGGCGCTGCAACTGGCCTCGCTGCTGCTCGCCGTCACGCACTTCCGCCACATGCGCCGCCAGGGCCCCATCGCCGCCACGGCGGACGCCAAGGCCGCCGCACCCAGTATCTGACCCGGGCTTGAAACTCCTATGCACGACAAGATCCTCATCCTCGATTTCGGCTCCCAGGTCACCCAGCTGATCGCACGCCGCGTGCGCGACGCACAGGTCTTCTGCGAGATCCACCCGAACGACGTCTCCGACGAGTTCATCCGCGACTACAACCCCAAGGGCATCATCCTCTCGGGCAGCCACGCCAGCACCTATGAGGACCACGAGCTGCGCGCGCCGCAGGCCGTCTGGGACCTGGGCGTGCCGGTGCTGGGCATCTGCTACGGCATGCAGACCATGGCGGTACAGCTCGGCGGCAAGGTCGAGTGGAGCGACCACCGGGAGTTCGGCTATGCCGAGGTTCGCGCGCGCGGCCACACCCAGCTGCTGCAGGGCATCGAGGACTTCAGCACGGCCGAGGGCCACGGCATGCTGAAGGTCTGGATGAGCCACGGCGACAAGGTCACCGAGCTGCCGCCCGGCTTCAAGCTGATGGCCTCGACGCCGAGCTGCCCGATCGCCGGCATGGCCAACGAGGAGAAGGGCTACTACGCGCTGCAGTTCCACCCCGAGGTGACGCACACGCTGCAGGGCACCGCGCTGCTGACGCGCTTCGTGCGCGAGATCTGCGGCGCCAAGGGCGACTGGATCATGGGCGACTACATCGCCGAGGCCGTCGCCCGCATCCGCGAGCAGGTCGGCAACGAAGAAGTCATCCTGGGCCTGTCCGGCGGTGTCGACTCCAGCGTAGCGGCCGCGCTGATCCACCGCGCGATCGGCGACCAGCTCACCTGCGTCTTCGTCGACCACGGCCTGCTGCGGCTGGACGAAGGCCGCATGGTGATGGAGATGTTCGTCGGCAAGCTGCACGCCAAGGTCGTGCACGTGGATGCCAGCGAGCAGTTCCTCGGCCACCTGGCGGGCGTCACCGACCCCGAGGCCAAGCGCAAGATCATCGGCCGCGAGTTCGTCGAGGTCTTCCAGGTCGAGGCCAAGAAGCTGCAGAACGCCAAGTGGCTGGCTCAGGGCACGATCTACCCCGACGTGGTCGAGTCCGGCGGCAGCAAGAGCAAGAAGTCGGTCACCATCAAGAGCCACCACAACGTCGGCGGCCTGCCGGCCACGCTGGGCCTGAAGCTGCTGGAACCGCTGCGCGAGCTGTTCAAGGACGAGGTGAGGGCGCTCGGCGTGGCGCTGGGCCTGCCGCCGGCCATGGTCTACCGCCACCCGTTCCCCGGGCCCGGCCTGGGCGTGCGCATCCTCGGCGAGGTGAAGAAGGACTACGCCGACCTGCTGCGCCGCGCCGACGCGATCTTCATCGAGGAACTGCGCGGCTGGATCGACCCGGCCTCCGGCAAGAGCTGGTACGACCTGACCAGCCAGGCCTTCGCCGTCTTCCTGCCGGTCAAGAGCGTCGGCGTGATGGGCGACGGCCGCACCTACGACTACGTGGTCGCGCTGCGCGCGGTGCAGACCAGCGACTTCATGACGGCCGACTGGGCGGAGCTGCCTTACGGCCTGCTGAAGAAGGTCTCGGGGCGCATCATCAACGAGGTGCGCGGGATCAACCGGGTGACCTATGACGTGAGCAGCAAGCCGCCGGCGACGATCGAGTGGGAGTGAGGGGCGAGAGCACTGGCTCGGCCTGTCGCGATGACCAACGTACACAGGCTCTTCTTTGCGGTTCGGCCTGACCCCGAAGCCAGATCGATGGCGATCGATGCAACGCAACGGCAAACGGATGCGCACGGTTTGTCCGGTGGTCGTGTCAAGCCGGAGTGTTTGCACGTCACGCTTCACTGGTTGGGCGACCATGACGACCTACCGCACGAACTGCTGCGCCGAGCGAAGGATGCGGGCGGCAGTGTCGAGATGGCGCCGTTCGGTGTCGGCTTCGACCGTATCGGCAGCTTGGGAGGTACGGGGATGGGTGGCTTGGCGCTGACCGGTGCCGCAGGACTCAAGAACCTGCGCCAGTTTCAGCGCGCCCTGGCGATGGCGATGGAAGCTGCAGAAATCGGCTGCCACATCCGCAAGCGGTTCAACCCTCATGTCAGCTTGCTCTATTGCCAGCGACATGTGGCCCGCGAACCGATCGCGCCGATTCGCTGGCGAGTGGATGAGTTGGTGTTGATAGACAGTCTCGTTGGCTGCGGCAAACATGTCGACTTGGGCAACTGGCCGTTGCGGAGCCGGCAGATGAGTTTCGGCGACTGGTGACTCACTGCCGTGGCGGCCGGCAGTGAGTCAAACCGGCCTGGTCGTGTTCGCTTTGCGCTGAATGGCGCGGCATCGATCCATCAATGCTTCAAGAGGCTCGACCTCGTAGACCATCGTCGACCATATTTCAGAAGGTAGGGAGGGCGCCCGGATGCGTCGGCGGCCCGAACAAGGGCCTCCAGGCGTTCCTTGACGTAAAGCGCAAGGAACTCAGCCATGCCGCACCGGCGCGCTCACCTCCTGCGCCATCCACGTCGGCAGGCGCGCGCGTGCCGATGCCACTTCCTTCATCTCGGCCGGAGGCAGTTTGGCGCGCAGTGCCCGCAGCGCTTCGCCGGCCTTCTCCGGCCCCAGCCATGCCAGCGCCCGCACCACGTCGCCGGCGGCGCGGCCAGGAAAGATCAACTGCCAGACCGGCGCATGCCTGAATTCGACCGTCCGCGACGCCAGCTTCAGGCGGCGGCTCACGTCGGCGCGTCGAGGAACAGGACCATTCCAATTATAATAAGAATCATTCGCATTAAATAACAATGGGCCAGGGGGCAAGTTTGGAACTCGCACCAGGTGTCATGACAAGCTCTGTTCCAGCCCACTGCGCCGACGTGCAAACGCTCTACCAGGACCACCAGCGCTGGCTGCTGGCCTGGCTGCGCAAGAAGCTGGGTTGCCCGCACAGCGCTGCCGACCTGAGCCACGACACCTTCGTGCGCCTCATCGAGCAGCCGGCGGCACCGGTGCTGCGCGAGCCGCGCGCCTGGCTGCTGGTGGTGGCCAACCGTCTGCTGATCAATCGCCATCAGCGCCAGCGCGTCGAAGCCGAAACCCTGCGTGCTGTCGCCTTGATGCTGGAGTCGCACGCCGAGCCGGACCCGGAGCAGGTGGCCGCGGCGCGGGAACTGCTGGCCTGCGTGCTGCGCTGGTTGATGTGCGAACTGCCAGCGCGGCAGCGCCAGGCACTGCTGCTGGCGCGGGTGGACGGCTTGGGCATCGCGGAGATCGCGCAACGGCTGGGGGTGTCGGACCGCAGCGTCAAGCTGTACCTGGCCCAGGCGCTGGCCCATTGCCATGCGCGGCTGTACGAGGTGGCGTGATGGACGCTGCCGGACTCTCGGCAATGCGCGAACAAGCCGCGTTGTGGGTCGTGCGCCTTCAGGAAGCGGGCATCGGGGTCGCGAGCGACGCGGTGCGCGCCGAATGCGAGGCGTGGTGCAACGCCGACCCTAGGCATAGCCGGATGCTCGAGCAGATGCGGGGCCTGTGGGGCGCGATGGCACACACCGATGATGCGCAGGCGAGTGACGGTGCGGGTCCCGACCCGAAGCGGCATGCCCGCTCGCGTCCGCGCGCCCGATCCGCCGGCCTGCTGTCGCTGGCTGCGTTGGCGTTGCTGGTCGCCGCCTGGTCCCTGGGTGAGCACGGCAGCGGCTGGGGTCTGATCACCGCCTGGCGAGCCGACGAGCGCGCCGCCGTTGGCGAGATCCGCAGCGTGGCGCTGCCGGATGGCTCGCGCCTCACGCTGAACAGCGGCAGCGCGGTGGGCCTGGACTACGGCCCGGATCACCGGCGCATCCGCTTGCTGGCCGGCGAAGTGCTGGCCGAAGTGGCTCCGGACGCGAGCCGGCCCTTCAGCGTTCAGGGGCGCGACGGCGACGCCACCGCGCGCGGCACGCGCTTCCTGATGCGGCAGGACGCGCAGGACAGCATCGTCACCGTGCTGGAGCACAGCGTGGAGGTTGCGGTGCGCCGGCCTGCGCGCCAGGCAGAGGATGTGGCGACAGGGGTTACCGTCCAGACCGGCCAGCGCGTGCGCTTGAACGCCGCGGGCGTCGGAGAGGTCCACGACGC
>DATHWJ010000256.1:0-3142 GCA_035460745.1 Ideonella sp.
CCCTGGGCCCGCCTGACTCGCGTGCGCGACCTCTCGCTGGTGGTCGAGGCGGAGGGCAGCCTGCGACTGCGCGTGATGCGGGCCGCCCCCGGCCAGCCGGCGCAGGTGCTGAAGGAGCAGTCCATCGAGGCCCCGCAGCGCAGCCGCGTGGTGATGCCGCTCGGGTCGCCGCTGGACATGCCCACCGCCAGCCGGCTCTTCTGGCATGTGGACGCCGTCGATGGCGGGCAGCTCCACGAGGCGGCGTGGTGTACGCGCACGCCGGGCGCGGTGCGGCAACGCATGGCCGTGCTGGTACGCACCTTCGGCCGTGCCGACGACGTGCGCGCGCTGCTGCTGCGGCTGGCCGATGCGGCCGCCGACGATGCCTTTCACGCGCGTGTGCTGGCCGCGATGGACTTCTGGGTGCTCGACACCAGCCCCGCGCAGGACCCCGCCTGGCAAGCCATGGCCGCGCTGGGCCTGAACCTGCGCGTCTGGGTCGGGCCCAATCTCGGCGGCGGCGGCAACGCGGCGCATTTGGCCAAGCTGTTTCTCGACGAACAGGACGCCGGTGCCGACGAGGTGGCCGAGGTGCTGATACTCGACGACGACCTCGGCATCTCGATGGAGACGCTGGCGCGCTATGCAGTCTTCTGCAGCTACCGCTCGGCCGACCTGGTCTGCAGCCTGCCAGTGCTGATGAAGAGCCGGCCCGCGACGGTCTGGGAGGACGGCGGCCTCTGGGGCCGGCCCGGCCTGCACGACGGCAACCCTGGCAGCGAGAACGGCGTCGGCGCCGCACCGCGCCGCGGCTTCGGGCCGCGCCTGATACGGCATGGCGTCTCGGTCGAGAGCTTCGAGCACCTGGACGACTTCGGGCCGCTGAACGAGTGCGAGTACTCGACCTTCATCTTCTTCGGCCTGCCGACCCGCGCGCTGCGCAAGCTGGGCTACCCCGCCGCCCTGTTCCTGCGCGGCGACGACATCGAGCTCTCGTTGCGCGCCCGCGCCGCTGGCCTGCCGCTGGTGACCAACCCCAACCTCGCCGCCTGGCACGAACCCGGCCACTCCTATGCGCAGGAGTACATGGCTGTGCTGCACGGCGTGCTGATCAACCTGGCCTACAGCAGCAACGAGGCGCACGACTACAGCCGCTTCTTCGAGCAGCGCATGACCGAGCATGCCGCGCTCGACGACCTCGAGGGCCTCGCGCTCTACCTCGCCGTCCTCGACGACCTGCTGGACCCCGCCTCGCCGCTGCTGACCGTGAACTTCGCCGCCCACTACCGGTCTGTGATGCAGCGGCTGGGCAGCATCGCCATGAGCCCGCTGCCCGACACCGAGCGGGAGCGGCTGGCCCAACAAGCGGCGGCCGAGGGCGGCCTGGTCTTGCCCTTCATCTACCCCGGCTACCACCCGCCAGCCACCGGCACCGACATCGCCGCCGACAGCACACCGCGCTCGGTGCTGCTGTTCAACCCCGGCGCCAAGACGGGCCGTATCGTCGCGCACGCCATGCCACAGCGCCGCCTGGCGCTGCAGCGCCGCTACCTGGAGGCGCTGGCGCGCTGGCACACCGAGTTCGAGCCTCTGCGCGCACGCTGGCAGATGCGGCTCAAGGCCAGCACCAGCCCGGCCTTCTGGCAGCAACTGCAGCAGCAACATGCCGGCGCGACGCGCGAGGTTCTCGCCAGCCGCTGCAAACCCCTGCCGTTGCAGGATGCCGGTCCCGAGACTGCGGCCGTGCTGCCGCATGAGCAAGGCGCGGTGCCGCAGGAGGCCTCCGGCACGCAGGGTCCAACCGCGGCCCGCCCGCAGAGCCTCCAGCCTATTCGGGAGCTGCGCGACCGCCTGGAGCGCGAACTCGTCCGCTGGACGCAACTGCGGCTGTCCGCCGAACGCAGCGAGCGCGCCGTGCCGGGTGGGCGCCGGCGCGGCAGGCCCTGGTGGCGCGCGCTGTGGACACAGCCGCCGCCGCCCTTGCCACTCGACTTCGACCCTGCGACCTACCTGGCCCTCAACGCCGACGTTGCCCGCACAGGCATCGATCCCGTCAAGCACTACCTCTCGTTCGGCCGGCAGGAGGGTCGGCGGTACAGGCTTTGATGCCCGCCCCTTTCAAGATCTTCTCCGGGGCCGCCGCTCTGCGTCAGCCCCCTTCCGGGGCCGGGCGATGCATTGCGGACACACGCGCCAGGAGTTCGAGCGCGTAGGCGGGGTCGATGTCTTCGCACGAAGCGCCGCCTTCATCGCGCGGCAACTCAGCCGAAAAATGCACACCGTACTCGTCCGCCAAGCGCTGCAGGTCGGGCCCGAGTTCGCGCAGCAGTTGCGCCCGCTCCTGGCGACCCAGCAGGTGGTTGCGGCGAACAAAACGCTCGTCTGTCTCGAGCACCTTCGATGCCCGAATCAGGCTGGGCAAGTCGTAGTTCAGACCCTGGCGATTGAGATGGCTCAGCACCTGAGCCAACCGCATGTCGGGGGAGCTGTTGGCTCGCTGCCCCGAGTCGGTCAATGGCGGTAACCCCGCACTCTCGGCGAACAGCCGCAACAAGGGTCGCTCGCTGACGGCGCGGTCGAAGTCGATCACCGTGATGCGTGCCGGCAAGGCCTTCCAGCGGTCCAGGATGGCGGCGTACTTCAGGCGATCCCTGAGCCCCTTGGCACGCGAAAACATCAGGGGCGACCGCATCTCTCGCCGGGTGGCTTGCCGCACAAACTGGTTGTAGAGCGACTCCGTGAACAGGTCCGGCCGGCGCAGGAAGCACACCACCTCAATGTCGAACTCGGTCGCAAAAGGTGCAAAAAACTGTGCGAGTCGGGGTGGCGGTTCCGAAAGCCCTTCCTCGCTGATCAGCATGGTGCGGGCGCCCGATGCCCGGAACTGAGAAAGCAGGATATGCCGCTCCGCCTCGGCCTGGTCCGCGTCGCCGTGCGCAGCAGCGGCGAAGACCGAACAATGCTTGGGCAAGGTTGGCCAGGGCTCACGATCCGTGGGCGGATAGAACACCCCGGCGGCCAGATAGGCGTCACCTTGAGCATCCAGCGCTTGTTGGATGGTGGTGGTGCCGGTTTTGTGGGTACCGATGTGGACGAGCAGGCGCGGTTTGGTCACGGCAACGGGGAATATGCAGGAACAGGCAGCTAGAAGACAAATCTT
>DATHWJ010000257.1:0-19581 GCA_035460745.1 Ideonella sp.
AGCCGGTGCTTCTGGAGGTTGCGGACACCGGCGTCGGCATGGACGAGCCGACGCGCCGCCGCTGCCTGGAACCCTTCTTCACCACGAAAGGTGAGCGCGGCACCGGCCTCGGGCTGGCGATGGTCTACGGCGTTGCGCAGCGCCACGGCGCCGATATCGAGGTCGAAAGCGCTGTCGGACAAGGCACGACGGTCCGCATGGCCTTGCCGCCGGCGTTGCGCCCCGGGCAGCCGCTCGCCGCTTCAGCCGCCGTGGCCGCGCCTGCGTCGCTGCGTGTTCTTCTGATCGACGACGATCCCATCATTCTCAAGTCGCTCGGCGACACCTTGGGACAGGATGGCCACACCATCACGGTGGCCTCGGGCGGGCAGGCCGGCATCGACGCTGTGCATGCCGCGCGCAATGCCGGTCGACCGTTCGATGCCGTGATCACCGATCTGGGAATGCCTCACGTCGACGGGCGGCGCGTCGCCGCTGCCGTGAAGGAGGCCGATGCGGCGACGCCGGTGATCATGCTCACCGGCTGGGGCCAGCGCCTCGCCGCCGACGGCGAAATCCCGGCACATGTCGACCAGATGCTCGCCAAGCCACCCAAGCTTCAGGCCTTGCGCGCTGCGCTGGCGCAAGTGACGCAGCACGGAACCGAAGCATCGCGATAGGCGGTGCGCCCGGGTGCCTGCGACTGCATCCTGAAGCCGTTCAAGACAGGCGCCGTCCTGCCGGTGCTGCAACGCGGGTCTTCGACTTTCACGCGCCGGCCGCCGCCGTCAGCGGCTTTCTCGCCATCACCCACTCGTAAAAACCCTGGGCCGCGACGGAGAGGCTGCGGTCGCGCCGGCGCACGAGGTAGATGCGGCGCTTCAGCCCGGCCCAGTGCAGCGGCCGTATCGCCAGCTCCGGCGAGCGGAACTGGTAGAGCGTGAGGGCCGGCACCACGCTGATGCCCAGGCCGGCCCGCACCATGCCGCTGACGGTGGCGAGCTGCTCCACCTCCAGCACGGCCGGCAGCGCCTGCGGCAGGGTCGCGGCGTCGATGTACTGGCGCACGCTGGAGGTGCGCGAGAGGTGCACGAAGGGCCAGGCGGCGAGGTCCTTGGGGCGCACGCTGCGCAGCTGCAGCAGTGGGTGGCCGGCGGGGCAGACGAGGTGGAAGTCGTCGCTGCAGAAGACCTCGGCCCGCAGCTCCGGCGTCTCGGCGCGCGTGGCCGCCAGCGCGAAGTCGGCCTCGCCGCTGCGCACCCGCTCGATGCAGGGCTCGGAGAGCACGTCGGCCACCTGCAGCTCGATGCCCGGGTACTGCGCCCGGAAGCCCGCCAGCACGCCCGGCAGCCAGTCGGCCGCGAGCGAGGGCAGCAGCGCCACCGAGACCCGGCCCCGCTCGCGGGCGGCCCGCTCGTGCACGCCGCTCAGCGCGTTGTCGAACTCGGCCAGCACGCGCCGCGCGGCGGCCTGGAACTCCTCGCCCTCGGCGGTCAGCGCCACGTGCCGCGTGCTGCGGTCGAAGAGCTGCACGGCCAGCACCTGCTCCAGCTGGCGTATCAGCGCGCTGAAGGCAGGCTGCGACAAGTGGCTGGCCGCGGCGGCGCGGGTGAAGTTGCGCGCCTCAGCCAGCGTGAGGAAGGCGCGCAACTGGCGGGTCGAGACATTCATCTGCATTTCAGCTCAATTCATCGAGAGTTTCTATTTCACAGATTAGCGCAGCCGGCCTACATTGCGGTCGAAATAGACAGGCACAGCCCACAGGCAGACACGCCGCGAACCAGCGGTGCCGATGGAGACACGATGACGAACACGCTCTTGCGCGTCGGCTGCGCGGCCGGCTTCTCTGGCGACCGCACCGACGCGGCCGGTCCGGTGGTGGACGCGCTGATCGCCAGCGGCGGCCCGGCGGTGCTGATCTTCGAGACCCTGGCCGAGCGCACGCTGGCGCTGGCCCAGCTGGCCCGCCGCGCCGACCCGGACGGCGGCTACGAGCCGCTGTTGGTGGAGCTGCTGCGCCCGGTGCTGGCGCGCTGCCTGGCCGCCGGCATCCGCATCGTCAGCAACTTCGGCGCCGCCAACCCGGCCGGCGCCGCGCGCCGCATCGCCGCCTTGGCGCAGGAGCTGGGCCTGCGCCCGCCGCGCATCGCGGTGGTGGAGGGCGACGACCTGAGCGGGGCCGCGCAGCGCCCGCTCTGGCAAGACGCCGCGCCCGGCCTGTCCGTGGTCTCGGCCAACGCCTACCTGGGCGCCGAGGCCATCGCCGACGCGCTGGGGGCGGGCGCGGAGATCGTCGTCTGCGGCCGGGTCGCCGACCCCTCGCTGACGGTGGGCCCGGCGCTCGCCCACTTCGGCTGGGCGCGCGACGACTGGGACCGCCTGGCTCGCGCCACCATGGCCGGCCACCTGCTGGAGTGCGGCGCCCAGGTCAGCGGCGGCTACTATGCCGACCCCGGCTTCAAGGACGTGCCCGGCCTCGCCCGCCTGGGCTACCCCATCGCCGAGATCGACGCCGACGGCCATTGCACGCTGACCAAGCCGCCCGGCAGCGGCGGCCGCATCGACGCCCACACGGTGAAGGAGCAGTTGCTCTACGAAGTGCACGACCCGCGCGCCTACCTGACGCCCGACGTGGTGGCCGACATCGGCGAAGCCCGGGTCGACGAGCTGGCGCCCGACCGGGTGCGCCTGAGCGGCGTGCGCGGCCACCCGCGCCCGGCCGGGCTGAAGGTCAACATCTGCCACGAGACCGGCTGGCTGGCCGAGGGCGAGATCTCCTACGCCGGCGCACGGGCCGAAGCCCGCGCGCGGCTGGCCGCCGAGGTGCTGCGCGAGCGGCTGCAGGGCCTGGGGCCGCTGCGCGCCGACCTGATCGGCGTGGCCAGCGTGTTCGGCGACGACGGCGGCCGCTGGGCGGCGGCCCAGGCGCCCGGCGAGGCCCGCGACGTGCGCCTGCGCGTGGCCCTCAAGCACGCCGAGCGCGGCAGCGCCGAGCGGCTGCTGCGCGAGGTCACCGCGCTCTACACCTGCGGCCCGGCCGGCGGCGGCGGCGTGCGCACCGCGCTGCGCTCGCGGCTGGGCACGGTCTCGTGCATCGTGCCGCGCGAGCAGGTGCCGGCGAGCTACCGCTTCGTCGAAGGAGCGGCACCATGAGCGCCGGCATGCTCAGCGTGCCGCTGCACCGCGCCGCCCACGGCCGCACCGGCGACAAGGGCGACCGCTCCAACATCAGCGTGATCGCCTGGCACCCGGCCCTGTGGCCGCTGCTGGCCGAGCAGGTCACCGAGGCGGCGGTGGCCGCGCAGTTCGCCCACCGCCGGCCGAGCGCCGTGCAGCGCCACCTGCTGCCGCAGCTGCATGCGATGAACTTCGTGCTCGACGGCGTGCTGGACGGCGGCGTCAACGACTCGCTCAACCTCGACAGCCACGGCAAGGCGCTGTCCTACCTGCTGCTGGACCTGCCGCTGCAGGTGCCCGCCGAGCTGGCACAGCACCTCGTCGGCCCCGCCTGAACCCGACCCTCGAATTTCAACAGGAGACAAACCGCATGAGCTCACCCCGCCACCCGTCCCGACGCGCCACGCTGAGCGCACTTGCTGCTGCGAGCGTGCTGATCGGCCTGCCGGCCATTGCGCAGGCGCAGGCCTATCCCGCCAAGCCCATCACCTTCTACGTGCCCTTCGCCGCCGGCAGCGCCACCGACCTGCTCGCGCGCGCCGTCGGCCAGTCCGTCACCGAGCAGAGCAAGCAGCCGGTGATCGTCGAGAACAAGGCCGGCGCCAGCGGCATGATGGCCGCGCAGGCGGCAGCCCGCGCCCCTGCCGACGGCTACACCGTGCTGATCACCACCAACACCACGCATGCCGCCAACGAGCACCTCTACAAGAAGCTGCCCTACGACCCGGTGAAGGACTTCTCGCCGGTGACCGCGCTGGCCCGCGGCGGCCAGGTGCTGGTGGTCAAGGCCGACTCGCCCTACAAGACCGTGGGCGAGCTGGTGGCTGCGGCGCGCAAGAGCCCCGGCAAGCTCAGCTTCGGCAGCGGCAGCGCCTCCAGCCGCGTGGCGGGTGAGATGTTCAAGCAGCTCAGCGCGACCGACATCCTGCACGTGCCCTACAAGAGCAACCCCAACGCCATCACCGACCTGCTGGGCGGCCAGGTCGACCTGATGATCACCGACACCTCCACCGGCATCCCGCAGATCAAGGCCGGCAAGCTGCGCGCGCTGGGCTACTCGACGCAGAAACGCAGCCCGCTGCTGCCCGACGTGCCCACCATCGACGAAGCCGGCGTCAAGGGCTACGACATGAGCTACTGGTTCGCCGCCTATGTGCCGGCCGGCACGCCGGCGCCGGTGATCGCCCGGCTGCGCGAGCTGATGGTCGCGGGCACCCAGAGCGCCGCCGCGAAGGCCTTCTTCGAGAGTGGCGGCGCCGAGGGCTGGAACACCACGCCCGAGGAGCTGGCGAAGTTCCAGGTCAGCGAAACGCTGAAGTGGGGCAAGGTCATCAAGGCCGCGGGCATCGAGCCCGAATAAGCCCGCCGCCGGGCTGAGCCCCGGCCCCCGCGCATCCCCGAGCCCAGAGACCCGGCCGCCGCAGACACGCCTGCGGCCGGCCCGGGCGGAGCTTTGTGTTCCCAGAGCAGACGACCACAGGAGACGAGACATGCACCATCCCCTTTTCCCCCGCTGGCTGGCCGGCGCCATGCTGGCGCTGGCCTTGCTGGCCTCGCTGTCGGCGTGCGGCGGCGACGATGACGACGACGCCACGCCCCCGCTCGCCAAGACCCCGGCCCTGCACCTCAGCATCACCGCCACCGAAGCCTTCCCCGGCAGCTACGGCACGGTCGGCGAGTACGAGAAGCTCACCGGCACGGTCAGCGGCGAGGTCGATCCCGCTGACGCCAAGAACGCCGTGATCCAGGACCTCGCGCTGGCGCCGCTCAACGCCAACGGCATGGTCGAGTACACGGCCGACTTCGTGATGCTCAAGCCCAAGGACATGGCCAAGGCCAGCGGCGTGATGCGCTACGACGCGCCCAACCGCGGCAACATCCTGACCTACCTGAACCCCACCGCCACGCCCAGCGACGCGGTCTACCTCGAGCGCGGCACCGTGATGCTCTACTCGGCCTGGCAGGGCGACGTGCCCAAGAGTACGCCGGCCCGGCTGACCGTGACGGTGCCGGTGGCCAAGAACGCCGACGGCACGTCCATCACCGGCCCCTACCGCAGCGAGCTCGTGCCCGCCGCGGCGACGCCGGAGATGAGCCTGCCGGGCGGCGTCTTCAACGGCAGCATGATCCCCTACGAGCCCGCCAGCCTGGACAACACGCTGCCAGGCTACTCGCTGACGCGGCGCGCCAACGAGACCGACCCGCGCATCGCGATCGCCGCGGCCGACTGGAAGTTCGCCACCTGCGACGCGGCCGCCAACCCCTTCCCCGGCACCGCCGACGCCGGCAGGGTCTGCCTGAAGGGCGGCTTCGATCCCAAGTACCTCTACGAGCTGGTTTACGTGGCCAAGGACCCCAAGGTGATGGGCGTGGGCCTGGCCGCGCTGCGCGACACGGTGAGCTTCTTCCGCGCGCTGGCGGCCGACTCGGCCGGCACCGCCAACCCGCTGGCCGGCCGCATCACGCACGTGATCGGCCAGGGCACCTCGCAGTCGGGCAATGCGATGAAGACCTTCCTGCACCTGGGCTTCAACCAGGCGCTGTCGGGCGGCAAGGTCTTCGACGGCATGTATGCCCACGTGGCCGCGCGCCAGACCAACATCAACACCCGCTTCGCCGTGCCCGGCGGCGGCGGCGGGCTGCGCACCGACCACACCGCCTTCGGCCAGACGGCACCGCGCGGGCTGGACAAGGACTACGCCGACGACGTCAGCGGCCGCAGCGGCGGCGTGATGGCGCGCTGCGAGGCCACCACCACCTGCCCGAAGTTTTTCCTCGGCCTGTCGGGCACCGAGTTCTGGCAGCTGCAGGGCTCGCCGGTGCTGACCGACGCCTACGGCTTCCGCGACCTGGTGCAGCCGGCCAACGCCCGCATCTACTACTACGCCAGCACCCAGCACGGCGGCCCCGGCGGCACGGCCAGCATCAACTACACGCCGGCGCGCAACGTCTACCCCGCCGGCACCGTGGTGCACTTCAACGACAGCTTCCGCGCGCTGTTCGCGGCGCTGGAAGACTGGGTGGTGCGCGGCACCGAGCCGCCGCCCAGCGCCGTGCCGCGCATCGACGACGGCACGCTGGTGCGGCCCGAGGCGCTGGTGTTCCCGGCGATGAAGGGCACGAGCTGGCCGGTCGCCGGCATCGAGACGGCGGTGCCCGAGTTCAACTACCTGGCCCGGCACAACGGCTTTCCGCTGTTCGACTTCGGCCCACAGTACAAGCCGCAGGACGAGTCGGGCATCGCCAGCCTGCTGCCGCCCGCCTACCTCAACCGCGACTACGCGATCCTGGTGCCGCAGGTCGACCCCTCGACCGGGCTGACGCGGGCCGGCCTGCGCAGCGTCGAGGCGCGCGTGCCGCTGGGCACCAGCATCGAGTTCAACTACGTGGCCATCCCCGGCATCACCGACCTGTCCAACCTGGCCGGCAGCTTCATCCCCTTCCACAAGACGCTGGCCGCGCGGCTCGCAGCGGGCGACACCCGGCCCTCGCTGGAGGAGCTGTATGTCGACCAGGCCGGCTACGTGGCCGCGGTGACCAGCGCCGCGAACACGCTGGTGGCGCAGCGCACGCTGCTGCAGCGCGACGCCGACCTGATCGTCGCCAGGGCGGTGGCGAACCCGGTGCTGCCTTGAGTTCGAGGGCTTGAAGCCGGGGCAGGGCGCGCTGGCGGGCGCGCCCGCCACCGGCCCGGTGGCATATGCGTTGCTATCCTGGCTGGGTCGTTTTGCTCTCGCGCCCAGGCCGTCCATGCCCCCTTTGTCCTTCCCCGTGCACCGCCCTGCGGCGCACACCGCCCGCGCTCGACACAGTCTGTGGTCGATCCGGCGCAGCGCCCGGCCGCACCCGGGAAAAAATCCCGTCGCCGCGCGGGTGCCTGGCTCTTGTCTGCCGGGCTGCGCATGAGGCTGAAGAACCGGCTCGCCCTGGTCGTCGTGCTCTTCATGTCGGCCTTCGTCGCCTGCTACAGCCTGCTGCTGCTGGTGGAGGTGCCCGAGCGGGCCGACGCCGAGACCGCGGGCTCGCTGCCATGGGTGCTGAGCCTGCTGCCGGACCGGGTGGACAGCAGCCCGCGTGGCGAGGGCGAGCCGCTGCAGCGGCTGGTCGAGCTGGTCCATGGCCTGGACAAGATCCGCCATGTCTGGGTGGCGCTGCGCACGCCCGACGGTGCGCTGGTGGTGGGCACGCCCTCGCGCGCCCGGCAACTGCCGGGCTGGCTGTCTGCCCGGCTGTCGAGCCCGCAGCCGCCGGCCCGCAAGGACGTGATGGAGGGTGGCCGGGTGGTCGCCTACTTCGAGGTCGGGCCGGCCACCGGCGACGAGCTGGCCGAGCTGTGGGAGGACTTCATTCGCAGCACGCTGCTGGTGGTCGGCCTGTCGCTGGTCGCCATGGTGCTGATCGTGTGGTTCACCTTCCGGGCGCTCAAGCCGCTGGACCGCATCCGCGATGCGCTGCGCGCCGTGGCGGCCGGCCGGCAGAACGCCCGACTGCCGGTCTTTCGCAACCCTGAGATGGACGAGATCGCGATGTCGTTCAACCGCATGGCCGACGCCCAGGCCGCGTCGAATGCCGAGCGCCAGACGCTGCTGCGCAAGCTGATCGACAGCGACGAGAACACCCGCCGCTCCGTCGCCCACGACCTGCACGACGAACTCAGCCCCTACCTGGTGGCGCTGCAGCCGCTGGTGCGCACGCTGCAGATCAAGTGCGCCAAGCGGCCTGAGCTGGAGGACATCGCGGCCACCGTCGACACCCTGATCGATCACCAGACCCACATCCTGGCCAAGCTGCGCGCCATCCTGATGGGGCTGCACCCGCCCGAGCTCGACACCCTGGGTTTGCGCGGTGCCCTCGAGCGCATGGCGGCCCAGCCCTTGCACACCGAGGCCGGCCAGCGCATCGAGGTGAACTTCCACGCCGGCGGTGACTGGCTGGGCTTCGGCCCGACGGTGGATGTCAGCGTCTACCGCCTCGTGCAGGAGTGCCTCACCAATGTGCGGCGGCACTCCGCCGGCACCCGGGTCGACATCGTGTTCGACCCCGCCGCACGGCTGCAAGGCCGCGCCGCGATCGGCATCGAGGTGGTCAACGACTGCCGGGCCGGTGCGGCGCCTGCGGGCGGCGGCGGCCTGGGGGTGCCGGGCATGCGCGACCGCTGCGTCGCCCTGGGCGGCAGCTTCGAGGCGGGCGCCGTGGACGCCCGTGCCTGGCGCGTGCGCATCCGCTTGCCGCTCGACACCGCGGCCCCCCCTCAGAATCGCGCATGAACACCGAAACGATACGCACCCTGATCGTCGACGACCACGCCGTGGTGCGCTCCGGCTACCGCAGCTACCTGCAGCAGGTGCAGGGCTTCCAGGTCGTGGCGGAGGCGGACAGCGCCGACGAGGCCTACGCCCAGTACAAGCGCCTGCACCCGGACGTGGTGATCATGGACATCATGCTGCAGGGCGCCAGCGGCATCGATGCGAGCCGCCGGATATTGTCCAACCACCCCGGAGCGAAGATTCTCATATTCTCGATGTACGCCAGCCCGGTGCTGTTGCAGCAGGCGCTGGACGTGGGGGTGCTGGGTGCGGTCGGCAAACAATGCGACCCGGACACGCTGCGCGAGGCGGCGATCGCGGTGGCGCGCGGCGACAGGTATCTGGACGCGAGCATGGCGCAGTCGCTGGTATTCTCCAAATACGACCGCGGCCAGAAAGCCTTCGACAGCCTGTCGCAGCGCGAGTTCGAGATATTCCTGCTGCTGATCTCCGGCGCGCCGGGCGACGAGATTGCCGAGGCGCTCAGCCTGAGCGTCAAGACCATCGCCAATCGCGCCAGCATCATCCGGCAAAAACTCGGCGTGTCGTCGGACATCCAGCTCGTCAAACTGGCTGCCGCAGCCGGCGTGGTGCCCTGGATACGCCCCGACCTGGCGGCCAACTGAGATTCGCCACGGCTTGGGCGGCCGCCGCTGGCGCTGCCGCCACACCCCGCCGTCTCGACCCGTGGCGGCTTTTTTTTGCCCGTGTCGCAGCCGTCCCGCGTGACGCCGGATTCTGCGGTGTGCGCCGGAGTGTTCCATTCTTGAGAGTGCTGTCCTGGCGATGGCGCAGCAGCAAACGGCCTGCGTGACGCGGCTGCCTGGGTAAACCCGCAAATTGCGGCATTTCATCAGGGTTAAGTCTCGATAAAACCGGGAAATATTCCCTGCCATCGCCGTGATTCCATCCCCGCAATCGGCGGGGAAAACTCACTAGGTCGGGCTTGTGGCGCTCTCTAGAATCCGCTCACCGTTTGAATTGACGGGTGATTGAAAGAGCTGCCTGGAAACCAGAATATCCGGCCTCCCTGAAACCACCCCGTAACCGCGACGGTGGCCAAAATATTCGGTTTGTCAATCATCCCGGGACCACAGGAGACTGCAATGCAAACATACTCGAACAAACGCCATCCCATCGGCCATCACACCGGCCATCCCAGCGCCAGGCGGCGCACCTCGCCGCGCTGGGCCCAGGTCGCGGCCGCG
This sequence comes from Ideonella sp., assembly GCA_035460745.1. GTDB lineage: Bacteria > Pseudomonadota > Gammaproteobacteria > Burkholderiales > Burkholderiaceae_C > Ideonella. The sequence goes on from DATHWJ010000257.1 coordinate 9,671, forward strand.
GCCAGGCTGGCCGTGGCGGGCGGCGTGCTGGCGAGCCTCTCGCACGGCGCGGGGGCCAACGAAGAGCTGGTGCGGCTGGCGCAGGACCACAAGCAGTGGGCCCAGCAGGGCAAGGACTACGACCACAGCCACTTCAGCGGGCTGACGCAGGTCAACCGCAAGAACGTCAAGGACCTGAAGGCCGCCTGGACCTTCTCCACCGGCGTGCTGCACGGCCACGAAGGCGGGCCGCTGGTAGTGGGCGGCATCATGTACGTGCACACGCCGTTCCCCAACATCACCTACGCGATCGACCTCGACAACCCGAACAAGATCCTCTGGGAGCACAAGCCCAAGCAGGACGCCTCGGTGCGCGCGGTGGCCTGCTGCGACGTGGTGAACCGCGGCCTGGCCTATGGCGACGGCAAGATCTTCAAGACCCAGCTCGACGGCCACGTGGTCGCGCTGGACGCCAAGACCGGCAAGGTGATCTGGGAGATGGAGAACTCCGACCCCAGCGTCGGCTCCACCTTGACCCAGGCGCCGCTGGTGATCGAAGACCTGGTGATCGTCGGCTCCTCCGGCGCCGAGCTCGGCGTGCGCGGCTACGTGACGGCCTACAAGATGAAGGACGGCGAACAGGCCTGGCGCGCCTACGCCACCGGGCCCGACAGCGACTTGCTGCTGGCCGACGACTTCAACGCCCCCAACCCGCACTACGGCCAGAAGAACCTGGGCACCAGCACCTGGGAGGGCGACGCCTGGAAGATTGGCGGCGGCACCAACTGGGGCTGGTACGCCTACGACCCCTCGCTCAAGCAGCTCTTCTACGGCTCGGGCAACCCGGCGCCGTGGAACGAGACCATGCGCCCCGGCGACAACAAGTGGACGATGTCGATCTGGAGCCGCGACGCCAAGACCGGCAAGGCCAAGTTCGCCTTCCAGAAGACGCCGCACGACGAGTGGGACTATGCCGGCGTCAACTGGATAGGCCTGTCCGAGCAGGTGGTGGACGGCAAGAAGCAGAAGCTGCTGACCCACCCCGACCGCAACGGCATCATCTACACGCTGAACCGCGAAAACGGCAACCTGCTGCGGGCCGACAAGATGGACCCCACGGTCAACGTCTTCAAGGGCTACGACATGAAGAAGGGCGTGCCCATCCGCGATCCGGAGTACAGCACCCGCATGGACCACCAGGCCAAGGGCATCTGCCCCTCGGCGATGGGCTACCACAACCAGGGCCACGACTCGATCGACAAGAAGCGCGAGCTGGTGATGTTGGGCACCAACATGATCTGCATGGACTGGGAGCCCTTCATGCTGCCCTACCGCGCGGGCCAGTTCTTCGTCGGCGCCACGCTGAACATGTACGCCACGCCGGGCAACAACGGCAACATGGGCCAGGTCAAGGCCTACGACGTGAAGACCTCCAAGTTCAAGTGGACCAAGGACGAGAAGTTCTCGGTCTGGGGCGGCACCACCACCACCGCGGGCGACCTGGTCTTCTACGGCACGCTGGACGGCTTCATCAAGGCGCGCGATGCCGACAACGGCGAGCTGCTGTGGCAGTTCAAGCTGCCCTCCGGCGTGATCGGCCACCCGGTGGTCTACGAGCACAAGGGCAAGCAGTACGTCGCCATCTACTACGGCGTGGGCGGCTGGCCCGGCGTGGGCCTGGTGTTCGACCTGACCGACCCGACCGCCGGCCTGGGGGCCGTGGGCGCCTTCAAGGAGCTGCAGCAGTTCACCAAGATGGGCGGCGGAATGATGGTGTTCTCGCTCTGACGCGAGCCGCCGTGTGCCGACGAACCGGGGCGGCGCGACTGCGCCGTCCCCCGAGGAGCATTTCATGAAGACTTCATTGACAGCCGTGGCCCTGGCCACGCTGCTGCTGGGTGCGCATGCCGGCGCGGCCGAGACGCTGCGCGTCTGCGCCGCCGACAACGACCTGCCGTACAGCACCGCCACCGGCGCCGGCTTCGAGGACCGCCTGGCCGCGCAGCTCGGCGCGGCGCTGGGCATGGCGGTGGAGCGGGTGGCCTTTGCCGACCCGCGCTACATCGTGCGTGACGGCATCGACAAGGGCACTTGCGACGTGATGCTGGGTGTCGACAGCAGCGACCCGCGGCTGCAGACCACCAGCCCCTACTACCGCTCCAGCTATGTGTTCCTGACCCGCGCCAAGGACAGGCTGGAGCTGCGCGACTGGAACAGCGAGGTGCTCAAGACGGCCCGCCTGGGCGTGATCCCCGGCACGCCGGCCGAGACCATGCTGCGCCAGATCGGGCGCCACTCGGAGTCGTTCTCCTACCTGATGTCACTCGGCGGCAACAAGTCCATGCGCAACCGCTTCGTGCGCTACGACGTCGAGAAGCTGGTGAACGACCTGGCCGAGGGCCGCATCGACGTCGCGGTGGCCTGGGCGCCGGCCGTGGCGCGCTACGTCAAGGCCAGCAAGGAGCCGCTGCACGCGGTGGTCGTGCCCGAGGCGCGGCGCAGCGACGGCGAGCGGGTGGTCTTCAGCTACGACACCTCGATAGGCATCAAGAAGGGCAACGCCCTGCTGCTCTCGCGCATCGAGAACGCGATGGCCAAGCTTGAGCCGGTCTTCGACCAGGTGCTGGTCGGCGAAGGCATCGCGTCGCTGACACCGCAGACCGCGCCGATGGCGGCCGCGGCAGGAGTGCCGCGCCAATGATCCGACGAGCCCTGTGCGCCGTCCCCATGGCCCTGGGGGTGGTCTTGTTCAGCACGCCCGGCATCGCCCAGGCGCCGCGCTTCTACAACCAGATCGAGGGCACGCCGCTCGATTTCAGCGGCCTGAAAGAGGTCGAGACGCCGGCCGTCAAGTCCTTCAAGACCGATGGCAAGAACCCCTACAACAAGGACGCCGGCGCCATCAAGAAGGGCGAGTCGCTGTACTCGACCGCCTGCTCCGGCTGCCACGGCCACCATGCCGAGGGCAAGCTCGGCCCGGGCCTGGCCGACGACTACTGGACCTACCCCAAGAACAACACCGATGCCGGCCTGTTCTCCAGCGTCTACGGCGGCCTGTCCGGCTCGATGGGGCCGCAGCGCGGCCGCCTGACGCAGGACGAGATCCTGCAGGTGATGGCCTGGCTGCGCTCGATCTACGCCGGCGATCAGGCCAAGGCCGCCTGGGCGCGCTGAGCGCGTCGCCCGCTTTCCAACCCCCCGCTCCACCCACCCCTGAGGAGACGACCCATGAAGACGCTTCACACCCTGTCGCTGGCCGCCGCGGCCCTGCTGGTCGGCGCTGCCGCCCAGGCCTACGACGGCACCAAGTGCAAGGCCCCCGGCGATTGCTGGGAGCCCAAGCCCGGCTTCCCCGCCAAGCTGGCCGGCAGCAAGTACGACCCCAAGCACGACCCCGCCGAGCTCAGCAAGAACCAGCAGGCGGTCAAGTCCATGGAAGAGCGCAATGCCAAGCGCCTGGCCAACGCACGCAAGACCGGCGTCTTCAAGTTCGACGTGAACTGATCGCCGGCCGACGCTGCTCCACCGTTCATTGATGTCCGGCAGCCCCTGGGCCGGTTCGTGGCGCAAAGATCCTTCGAGACCCCTGGCGCCACCCTTTCTCTTCCTGCCATGACCTCCGACCACCTGCTCGCCGACTGGCGGCAACGCGCCCTCACGCTCGAAAGCGCCCTGAATGCAGTGATGGTCGGCATGCCCAAGGCCGTGAGGCTGGCGATCGTGGCGCTCTTCGCGCGCGGCCACGTGCTGCTCGAGGGCGATGTCGGCGTCGGCAAGACCACGCTGCTGAGGGCGCTGGCGCGCGGCATAGGCGGCGCCTACCAGCGCATCGAGGGCACCATCGACCTGATGCCCAGCGACCTGATCTACTACACCCAGCTCGGCGACGACGGCCGCCCGCGCGTGCTACCCGGCCCGCTGCTGGCGCAGGGCGAGCAGCTCTCGGTCTTCTTCTTCAACGAGATCAACCGGGCCCGGCCGCAGGTGCATGCGCTGCTGCTGCGGCTGATGGCCGAGCGCACGATCGCCGCCTTCAACCGCGACTACGTGTTCCCGCACCTGACGGTCTTCGCCGACCGCAACCGGGTCGAGCGCGAAGAGACCTTCGAGCTGCCGGCCGCCTCGCGCGACCGCTTTCTGATGGAGATCCTGATCGACGCGCCGACCGAGCGGCCGCAGCTCGAGGCGCTGATGTTCGACGCGCGCTACCACGACACCGAGGCCCTGGTGTCGCCGGTGCCGGCCGGCCTGATCGACCCGGCGCAGCTCGATGCGCTGTCCTCCACGCTGCAGCGCGACATCGCCGCCAGCCCGGCCCTGCGCCACTACGGCACCGAGCTGTGGCTGGCCACGCGCGAGCCGGCGCGCTACGGCGTGCAGCTGCCCGAGATCGAGGTCGACGAGCTGGTGGCCGCCGGTGCCGGGCCGCGCGGCATGGCGATGCTGATCCGCGCCGCGCGGGTGCACGCCTGGCTGGAGGGGCGGCCCGCGATCGTGCCGGAGGACCTGCGCGCGGTGTTCGTCGAGACGGTGGCGCACCGCCTGGCCCTGCAGCCGGTCTACGAGGCGCAGCGCGCCGCCATCGCACGGCCGCTGGCGGCCGAGATACTGCGGCGTGTCGCGGCGCCCTGATGCGCCGGCCCCGACGAGCAGCGCCGTGACCCGCGCCACCGAAGAGCTCGCCTACCGCATCCGCTGGCGGGCCAGCGCCGTGCAGCCCGGCAGCCACCGCTCGCGCGTGGCCGGCGCGGGCGAGGAGTTTCGCGGCGTGGCGCCGCTGACCGAAGGCCGCGACGCACGCCGCATCGACCTGCGCGCCAGCATCGCTGACCCCTTTGGCCGGCCCTGGGTGCGCGAGTTCCGCCAGCGCAGCCGCGTGCCGGTGATGCTGCTGGCCGACCTCTCTCGCTCGATGCGCTTTGCCGGCAAGGCCGACCGGCTGCAGCTCACCGCGCGCTTCGCCCGCGCGCTGGCGCACGCGGCCTTCCGCCGCGGCGACCCCTTCGGCTTCATTGGCTGCGACGGCGCGGTGCGGCGCGAGCTGCTGCTGCCGCCGGCCGTCTCGCGCCACGCCGGCGAGCACGTGGCTGCGCAGCTCGGACGGCTGCCCGCGCTGGGCGCGGCGCGCGAGGCGAGCGCCGAGGGCCTGCTGCAGGCCGGGCGCTGGCTGCCGCAGCAGCGCTCGCTGCTGTTCGTGCTGTCCGACCTCTACCTCAGCCCGGCGCTGTTCGAGCAGATGCTCAAGCGCCTGGCCTTGCACGAGGTGGTGGTCGTGCTGCTGGCCGACAGCGTCGAGCGCGAGCCGCCGGCGCGCTGGGGCCTGGTGCGGCTGGCCGATCTGGAGAGCGGGCGCGAGCGGCTGGTCTTCTTGCGCCCGGGCCTGGCCGAGCGGCTGGCGGCGCTGCAGCAGGCCAGGCTGGAGTACGCGGCGCGGCTGGCGCGGCGGCATGGCGCCTGGCTGCTGGTCGCCGAGGACGGGCTGGACCTGACGGCGATGGCACGCCACTTCCTGGCGCGGGGCGGCACGTGAGGGCGCCGGGCCGCCACGGAGGCGATCGCCGCCGCGCACACACCGCACGCACGGCCTTGCGCGCGACGCTGCGCGGTGTCGCCAGGGCCGGCGGCCTGTGCCTTGCGATGGCCTTGCCGGCGCTCCCGCTCGCCACGGCCGCCGTGAGCGCTGCGCCCGCAGCCTCGGAGCCCGCGACGGAGCCCATGCCCAGGCTGCTGCGCGTGGAACCGCCGCGAGACAGCGCGCGCCACGTCGGCGATCGGGTGGTCTACCGCGCGCTGATCGCGTGGCCGCCGGGCTGGGAGATCGATCACGACGGCTTGCCGGCGCCCACCCGCGAAGACGGCCCGGTGGAGCTGCGCAGCCACCGTGTCGAGCCGGCCGAGCAGGCTTGCCCGGGCTGCCGATGGCTGGTGCTGGAGTGGCAGGTGTTCAAGGCCGTGCACACCACGGCCGACGTGCCGCTGCCGGCCACGCCGCTGCGGCTGCGCAAGGGCACGCGGATCGCCACGCTGCTGCTGCCGGCCAGCACGCTGGCGGTCTCGCCGCTGGTGCCCTGGGAGCGCCGGCCCGACTGGGTCGCCAGCGCGCGCCCGGGCTGGCAGCCGCAGGCCTTCGATGTGCGCGGCCGCCTGGTCGAGCTCGGCGCGTGGCTGTGCGCCGCCCTGCTGGCGCTGGTGGGCTGGGCCTGGAGCAGCGGGCGCTGGCTGCCGCGGCGCGGCGTGCGGCCCTTCGCGCAGGCCTGGCGCAGCGTCAGGGCCAGGCCGCGTGCCGGTGCCGGCGAGCTGCGCCAGGCCGATGCCGACGACCTGCGCTGCTGGCACCGTGCCTTCGATGCGACCGCCGGCGAGGCCGTGTTCGCCGAGAACCTCGATGTCTTCTTTGCCCGGCACCCGGCGCTGGCGCCGCTCGCCGGCGAGGTGCGGGCGGTCTTCGCCGCGTCGCAGCGGGCCTTCTACCTCGACCCCAAGGCCGAGCCCGCGACGCGCCTGGCCCTGCAGGACCTGGTCTCGCTGCTGCAGCGCCTGGCCGAGCGGGAGTTCGGCGCCGCCCGTGCGCTAGGAACCGGGAGCGGCGATGCCCGAGTTTGAGCACGCCGGCTGGCTCTGCGCCTTGCTGCTGGCGGCGGTCCCCTGGCTCTGGCACGGCCAGCAGCGGGTGGCTTGGGCCAGCGTGGCGACGCTGCCGGCCGATGCGGCCTCGCGCTGGCTGGACGGGGGTCTGCGCGGCACCGCCAGCCTGGCGATCGCCGCCGGGGCGCTGAGCCTGGCCGGCGGCTACCTGCAGGGCCAGCCCGTCGAGCGCACCGGCACCGGCGCGCACATCGCCATCGTGCTGGACCGCAGCGCCAGCATGGCCGACGGTTTTGCCGGCGGCGAGCGGGCCGGCGAAGAGTCCAAGGGCCAGGCCGCCGCCCGCCTGCTCGACGGTTTCGTGCGCGAGCGGCCGCTGGACCTGTTCGGGCTGACCTTCTTCTCCACCGCGCCGCTGCACGTGCTGGGCCTGACGGCCGACCACGAGGCGGTGCGCGCCGCGATCGGCAGCTCGGCGGCCATGGGCATGGGGCTGACCAACATCTCGGCCGGCCTGGCGATGGCGCTGGCGCAGTTTGCCGACCAGCCGCAGACCGGCTCGCGCGTGATCCTGCTGGTCTCCGACGGCGCCGCCAGCATCGATCCGCGTTCGCAGACCCGGATACGCCGGCTCTTCCAGGAGCACCAGGTGCAGCTGTACTGGGTTTACCTGCGCTCGCCGGGCGGCAACAGCCCGACCCGCCTGCCCAGCGCCGACGCGGGTGCGGACGTGGCGCCGGAGTACCACCTCGACGCCTTCTTCAAGGACCTCGGCACCCCTTACCGGCTCTACGAGGCCGACAACCCGCAGGCGCTGGCGGCGGCGATCGGCGATGTGTCGCGCCTGCAGAACCTGCCGCTGCGCTACCTGCAGGCCCAGCCGCGGCGCGCCATCGCGCCGTGGTGCGATGCGCTGGCCTTGCTCTGTGCGCTGCTGTGGCTGCTGGCACGCAGCCTGGAGGTGCACCGGTGGGAGCGCGTATGAGCCGGTGGCGTTCCTGGCTTCCGGGGCGCTGGTTGCCGCGGCTGTGCCTGGCCGCCGCCCTGCTGGCTGCGGCGCTGGCCGTGGAGCGCGGCGTGGCGGCCTGGGAGGCCCGCGAAGCCAATCGGCAAATGGCGCTGGGCGTGACGTCGCCCGGGGCGCCGGCGCCGGTGGTGCTGGCCCATGCCATGGCGCTGGAGCGGCAGGGGCGCCATGACGAAGCGCTGGGCGCCTATGCCGAGGCGGAGGTGCTGGGCAGCGAGAGCGTGCGCCAGGCCGTGCGGGTCAATGTGGCCAACCTGTACCTGCGCCGCGGCATCGACGCCGCGCGCGACGAGGGCAACGCGCAGCGTGCGATCGTGATGCTGCAGCTCGCCAAGGCCGGCTACCGGCGCGCGCTGCGGGCGCAGCCCGACGACTGGAATACGCGCTACAACCTCGAGCTCGCGTTGCGCGTGCTGCCCGACTTCGAGGCGCGCGACTGGCGCCGCTCGGACAGCGAGGCCGAGGTCGAGGACAGGCTGCTGAAGGACAAGGCCGCCTGGACCGAGATGGTCGGGCAGCCGCGCGGCATGCATTGACATGGCCGGTCCCCGCTCTTTCGCCCGCCCGCTGCTCGCCTGGGCCCGGACTCGCGGCCGCCATGCGGGCGCCGCCTGGCGCGCGCGCCCTCGCTGGTGGCTGGCGCTGCTGAGTGCCGCGGCTTTTGCGCTGGCGCTGCTGCGCCCCGGCTTCAGCTGGCCGGCCCGCGTCGGCAGCACGCTGCTGGTGGTCGACATCACGCAGAGCATGAACGTGGCCGACATGCGCGGCCGCGTGGGCGACGAGGGCCAGCCGGCGGCTGGCGAGCCCATCACCCGCCTGGCCTACACCCGCGTGCTGCTGCGCCGCGTGGTGCGCGAACTGCCCTGCGGCCACAGCGCGGGCGTGGGCGTGTTCAGCGAGCGCAAGACCCTGGTGCTGATGGCGCCGATCGAGGTCTGCGCGCACCACGCGGCGCTGGACGACGTGCTGGGCCAGCTCGACTGGCGCATGGCCTGGGCGGCCGACAGCCACCTCTTCTACGGCACTTACTCCGCCCTCGACGAGATCGGCGCGCGCTGGCCCGGCGCGACCTTGGCCTTCTTCACCGACGGCCACCAGGCGCCGCCGGTGTTCGCCGGCAAGGAGCCCCGCTTCGAGCGCCGGCCCGGCACGCCGGCGGGGGTGTTGTTCGGCGTCGGCGGGCTGCTGCCGCAGCCGGTGCCGCACACCGATGCCGAGGGCCGCATCACCGGCTACTGGACGCCCGAGGAGGCCGCGGCCTTCGCCACCAGCGGCCCGCAGCCCACGCTGTCGGCCCTCGACATGGAGCGCATGGCGGCCGGGCAGGACGTGCGCAACCGGCCCCAGCGGCCGCCGGGTGCGGGCGCCGAACATCTCTCGGCACGTGGCGACGCGGTGCTCGCCGCCCTCGCCGAGATCACCGGCCTGCGGGTGCAGGTGGCCAGCGACGCCGCCTCGGTGGTGGGTGCGCTGACTGCGCTGCCGGGCCACCGCACGATCCTCCAGCGCCACGAGCTGCACGGCTGGCTGGTCGGCCTGGGCGCGCTGGCGCTGCTGGCCGGCCTGCTGCCGCTGCGCCGGCTCGACAGCCGCACCGCGGCCATGCCGCCCGCCGCGACCCGCACACGATCTTCCTCTTCGTCTTCGTCTTCGCAACCCGGACCGCTGCCACCATGAAACCAAGCCCTCCCTTCTCGCCGCTGCGCCGCCACACCCTCGCCGCCCTGGCCGGTCTCGCCGCGCTGCCCGCCTGGGCCCACGGCCCGACGCCGCAGAAGATCGACGAGGCCGTCGAGATCGCGGCCCCGCCGGCCGCCGTGTGGGCCCTGGTGGGCGACTTCGCGTCGTTCTCCCGCTGGAACCCACGCCTCAAGGCCAGCGAGGCCGACCGGGCCAACACGGTCGGCTCGAAACGCAGCCTGACGCTGGCGCAGGGCGGCAGCGTCAGCGAAGAGCTCGACGAGCACCTGCCCGCCGAGATGAGCCTGTCCTACCGCTCCGGCCGCGCCATCGACCCCAAGGTGCTGGCGGTGGGCTCCTACTCCGCCCGGCTGCGCGTGCTGCCGGCCGGCAGCGGCAGCCGGCTCGAATGGCGCGCCCGCGCCTACCGCGCGGACACCGGCAACGAGCCGGCGCCGGGCCAGGACGATGCGGCCGCGGTGAAGGCGCTGCGCGACTTCATGCTGCCCGCGCTGCAGGCGGCGAAGCAGCGGCTCGAGGCCCGCTAGGCGCCGGCGGTCAGGCCAGCGCCGTGTCCAGCAGCATCATCAGCACGAAGCCCAGCATCAGCCCGCTGGTGGCAAAAGCCTCGTGGCCCTGG
>DATHWJ010000258.1:0-8596 GCA_035460745.1 Ideonella sp.
AAGGGCGAGATCCTGCAGGTGCTGCTGTTCGCGGTGATGTTCGGCTTCGCGCTGCACAAGTTCGGCGGCCGCGGCACGCTGGTGTTCGACTTCATCGAGAAGTTCTCGCACGTGCTGTTCGTGATCGTCGGCTACATCATGAAGGTGGCCCCGATCGGCGCCTTCGGCGCGATGGCCTTCACGATCGGCAAGTACGGCGTCTCCTCGCTGCTGCAGCTGGGGCAACTGATGGCGACGTTCTACGCCACCTGCCTGTTCTTCATCTTCGTCGTGCTGGGCGCCATCGCGCGCTTCCACGGCTTCTCGATCTGGAAGTTCATCAAGTACATCAAGGAGGAGCTGCTGATCGTGCTGGGCACCTCGTCGAGCGAGTCGGTGCTGCCGCGCATGATGGCCAAGCTGGAGAACCTGGGGGCCAGGAAGTCGGTGGTCGGCCTGGTCGTCCCGACCGGGTACTCGTTCAACCTCGACGGCACCTCCATCTACCTGACGATGGCCGCGGTGTTCATCGCCCAGGCCACCAACACGCCGATGACGATCACCCAGCAGCTCACGCTGCTGCTGGTGCTGCTGCTGACCTCCAAGGGCGCGGCGGGCGTGACGGGCAGCGGCTTCATCGTGCTGGCGGCGACGCTGTCGGCGGTCGGCCACGTGCCGGTGGCCGGGCTGGCGCTGATCCTGGGCATCGACCGCTTCATGTCGGAAGCGCGCGCGCTGACCAACCTGATCGGCAACGGCGTGGCGACGGTGGTGGTGGCCAAGTGGACGGGTGACCTGGACGTCGACCGCATGCAGCGGCATCTGAACAACGAGACCGCCGCCGAGGCCGACGAACCCGAGGCCGTGCTCGACGTGAACGAGGCACACATGCCGGCCCAGCCGGCGCGCTGAAGCCCAGGTGCGCGACATGACCCGGCCCGAGACCAAGCACCGCATCGTCATTGTCGGTGGCGGCGCGGGTGGCCTGGAGCTGGCCACCCGGCTGGGCGACACCCTGGGCAGACGCGGCCGCGCCGACATCACGCTGATCGACAAGAACCGCACCCATGTGTGGAAGCCGAAGCTGCACGAGATCGCCTCGGGCAGCATGGACCTGAGCGCACACGAGGTCGACTACCTGGCGCAGGCGCACTGGCATCACTTCCGTTTCCGCATCGGCGAGATGACGGCGCTGGACCGGCAGCGGCGCGAGGTCCGTGTCGCGCCCTACCTGGACGCCGAGGGCCGCGAGGTCACGCCGGACCGTGTGTTCGGCTACGACACCCTGGTGCTGGCGCTGGGCAGCCTGAGCAACGACTTCGGCACGCCGGGGGTGAGCGAACACGCGCTCAAGCTGGAGTCGAAGGCCGACGCACAACGCTTCCATGCCCGCATGGTGAACGCCTGCATCCGGGCCCATGCGCAGACCACGCCCCTGCGCCCCGAGCAGCTGCACGTCGCGATCATCGGGGCCGGCGCCACGGGCGTCGAACTGGCGGCCGAGCTGCATCGCACCACCCGCGAGGTGGTGGCCTTCGGGCTGGACCGGGTCGATGCCGAGAAGGACATCCAGGTCCACCTGATCGAAGCCGCGGACCGTGTCCTGCCCGCACTGCCGCCGCGCCTGTCGCAGGCCACGCTGGAGCTGCTGCGCAAGCTCGGCGTCGTCGTGCACACCTCGGCCAAGGTGGCCGAGGTGCAGGCCGACGGCGTGCGCCTGGCCGACGGCCGGAGCGTGCCCGCCGAGCTCGTGGTCTGGGCGGCGGGCGTGAAGGCCGCGGACTTCCTGAAGGACATCGCCGGCCTGGAGACCAACCGCAGCAACCAGCTGGCCGTGAGACCGACGCTGCAGGCGACACGCGACGACGACGTCTTCGCCATCGGCGACTGTGCCGCCTGCGCCTGGCCGGAAGCGAATGCCGGCAAGGGCGGCTTCGTGCCGCCGCGTGCGCAGGCGGCGCACCAGCAGGCCTCGCATGTCGCGGCGCAGATCCAGCGGCGTCTGGCCGGCCGGCCGCTGAAGCCCTATCGCTACCGCGACTTCGGGTCGCTGGTGTCGCTGGGCGAGTTCAGCACCGTCGGCAACATGATGGGCGGCCTGATCGGCGGCAGCCTGATGATCGAAGGCGCGTTCGCGCGGCTGATGTACGTGTCGCTCTACAAGATGCACGAGCTCGCGCTGCATGGGTTCCCGAAGATGGCGCTGGACACCGTCGCCCGCCTGATCACGCGGCGCACCGAGCCGCACGTGAAGCTGCACTGAAGGGGACGCGCGATGAACAAGCCCTTGCCTCCTTCCGATCCCGCCGCCTGGCTGGACGAGTTGCTGCGCAGCCCCGGCGCGGCATGGCCCGCTGCCGCGTCCGCGCTGCAGGCCTGGCAGCAGGGCGTGGCGCAGATGACGGCGTTCTGGACCGCGGGCCCGGCCCCCGCCGGCGACGCCCCGGCCGACCGTCGGTTTGCCGCCGAGGCCTGGCGCACCGATCCGCGCTTCGCGCCGCTGGTCCAGGGTTACCTGCAGTTCAGCACGCAGATGAACCAGGCCCTGGCGGCTGCGCCGCTCGATGAACGCAGCAAGGCGCAATGGGGCTTCGCGCTGCGCCAGGTGGTGGATGCGATGAGCCCGGCGCATTGCCTGGCCACGAACCCGGAGGCGCTGCAGGGCGCGCTGGACAGCGGCGGTGCCAGCCTGGTGGAAGGGGCACGGCTGTTCCTGGCCGACCTGGCCCGGGGCCGCATCACGATGTCCGACGACCAGGCCTTCGAGGTCGGGCGCAACCTCGCCACCACGCCGGGCAGCGTGGTGTTCGAGAACGAGCTGATGCAGCTGATCCAGTACGCACCGGCCACGGCCCAGGTCCACCAGCATCCGCTGCTGATCGTGCCGCCGTGCATCAACAAGTTCTACATCCTCGACCTGCAGCCCGACAACTCGCTGGTCGCCCATGCGGTGGCGCAGGGCCACACCGTGTTCCTGGTGTCGTGGCGCAACGTCGGCGCCGCGCAGGACCGGCTCGGCTGGGACGACTACCTCGAGCAGGGCGTGCTGCAGGCCCTGTCGGTGGTGCGCCGCATCCGGCGCGTGGACCGCATCAACACCCTGGGCTTCTGCATCGGTGGCACGCTGCTGGCCAGCGCGCTCGCCGTGGCGGCGGCGCGCGGCGAGCCGCCTGCCGCGAGCGTCACGCTGCTGACCACGATGCTCGACTTCTCCGACACCGGCGAGCTGGGCCTGATGGTCGACGAGACCATGGTCGCCGCGCGCGAGGCCACCATCGGCCGGGGCGGTCTGCTGCGCGGGCGCGAGCTGGCCCAGGTGTTCGCGGCGCTGCGGGCCAACGACCTGATCTGGCCCTACGTGGTCAACGGCTACCTGAAGGGTCAGGCGCCGCAGGCCTTCGACCTGCTGAGCTGGAACGGCGACGACACCAACCTGCCCGGGCCGATGTACTGCTGGTACCTGCGCCAGACCTATCTCGAGAACCGTCTGCGCGAGCCGGGCGGCACGCGGCAATGCGGCGTGCCGGTGGACCTGGCGCGCATCGAGGCGCCGGCCTTCGTCTACGCCTCGCGCGAGGACCACATCGTGCCCTGGGCCACCGCCTATGCCAGCACGCAGCTGCTGGGCGGCGCGAGCCGCTTCGTGCTCGGCGCCAGCGGCCACATCGCCGGCGTGATCAATCCGCCGGCCAAGCGCAAGCGGCACCACTGGGTCGGCTCGCCGAAGCCCGACGCGGCCGCGTGGCTGGAGGCCGCGCAGCAGGTCGACGGCAGCTGGTGGCCGGCGTGGGACGAGTGGCTGCGTGGCTATGCCGGCGCACGCGTCGCCGCGCCGCGCAAGGCCGGCAACGCCGAGTTCGCGCCCCTCGAGCCCGCACCCGGGCGCTACGTCAAGGAGAAGGCGGCCTGAGCGAGGACCGCCACCCCGAAGTTCTTACCCCAAGGAGAGTCGCATGACCGACATCGTGATCGTGGCCGCGCAACGCACGGCCGTAGGCAAGTTCGGCGGCACGCTGGCCAGGACCCCCGCCCCCGAGCTGGGCGCCCATGTGGTCAAGGGCCTGCTCGCCAAGGCCGGCGTGGCGGGCGACGCCGTGTCCGAAGTCATCATGGGCCAGGTGCTGACCGCCGGCTCGGGCCAGAACCCGGCGCGCCAGACGGTCATCAAGGCCGGCCTGCCGCAGTCCGTGCCCGGCTTGACGATCAACAAGGTCTGCGGCTCGGGCCTGAAGGCCGTGATGCTGGCGGCACAGGCCGTGCAATGCGGCGACGCCGAGATCGTGGTGGCCGGCGGCCAGGAGAACATGAGCGCCTCGCCGCACGTGCTGCTGAACTCGCGCGAGGGCAACCGCATGGGCGAGTGGAAGCTCTCGGATTCGATGATCGTCGACGGCCTGTGGGACGTCTACAACCAGTACCACATGGGCACCACGGCCGAGAACGTGGCGAAGAAGTACGGCATCAGCCGCGAGGCCCAGGACGCCCTGGCGCTGGCCTCGCAGCAGAAGGCGGCTGCCGCGCAGGAGGCGGGCCGCTTCAACGACGAGATCCTGCCCCTGTCCATCGCGCAGAAGAAGGGCGAGCCGATCGTCTTCGCGGCCGACGAGTTCGTCAACAAGAAGACCAGCGCCGACGCGCTCGCCGGCCTGCGCCCGGCGTTCGACAAGAACGGCTCGGTGACGGCCGGCAACGCCTCGGGCCTGAACGACGGTGCCGCGGCGGTGCTGGTGATGTCGGCGCAGCGCGCCGCGGCGCTGGGCCTGCAGCCGCTGGCCGTGATCCGCGCCTACGCGAGCGCCGGCCTGGACCCGACGCTCATGGGCATGGGCCCGGTGCCGGCCTCGCGCCTGTGCCTGCAGAAGGCCGGCTGGAAGGCCCAGGACCTGGACCTGCTGGAGATCAACGAGGCCTTCGCGGCCCAGGCCTGCGCGGTGAACCAGGAGATGGGCTGGGACACCAGCAGGATCAACGTCAACGGCGGCGCCATCGCGATCGGCCACCCGATCGGCGCGTCGGGCTGCCGCGTGCTCGTGACGCTGCTGCACGAGATGCGCCGGCGCGGCGCACGCAAGGGCCTGGCCTCGCTGTGCATCGGCGGCGGCATGGGCGTGGCGCTGGCCGTCGAGCGCGCCTGAAGCGACTTCATCATCAACCCGAGGAGACAAGCGATGACTCAACAACGTGTGGTGCTCGTCACCGGCGGCATGGGCGGCCTGGGCGAGACGATCTCGACCAAGATGGTCGATGCCGGCTACAAGCTGGCGGTGACCTATTCGCCCGGCAACAAGACGCATGCCGACTGGCTGCAGCAGATGAAGGCCAACGGCTACGACATCCTGGCCGTGCCCTGCGACGTGGCGGACTTCGACTCCTGCGGCAAGGCCGTGGCCGAGGTGCAGGCGAAGCTGGGTCCGGTGGACGTGCTGGTCAACAACGCCGGCATCACGCGCGACATGACCTTCAAGAAGATGGACAAGGTCAACTGGGACGCGGTGCTGCGCACCAACCTCGACAGCCTGTTCAACATGAGCAAGCAGGTGGTGGACGGCATGGCCGAGCGCGGCTGGGGCCGGGTGATCAACGTCTCGTCGGTCAACGGTTCGAAGGGCGCCTTCGGCCAGACCAACTACTCGGCCGCCAAGGCCGGCGTGCACGGCTTCACCAAGGCGCTGGCGCTGGAGGTGGCGAAGAAGAACGTCACCGTCAACACCATCTCGCCGGGTTACATCGGGACCAAGATGGTGACGGCGATCCCGAAGGAGGTGCTGGACAGCAAGATCCTGCCGCACATCCCCGTGGGGCGCCTGGGCAAGCCGGAAGAGGTGGCCGGGCTGATCATCTACCTGGCCTCGGAAGAAGCCGCGTTCGTGACGGGCGCCAACATCGCCATCAACGGCGGCCAGCACATGCAATGAGGGCGGCCCCATGATCAAACACGGCATCGATCAGGACGCGCTGATCACCCGCTTCTCGCAGGCCACGGCGCAGCAGGGCGACGCCTTGCGCAAGGCGGTGCACACGGCGACGCTGAAGGGCCTGCAGGGGCGCGAGCTGACGCTGACCCACATCCGGCAGGTGTTGAACACGGTGGCCAAGGCGGCGGCCTCCGGCACGGCCGGCAGCCCGCTCGGCCAGGCCGACGCCGAGGCCCTGCTCGGCAAGGCCTTTGCCGGCATGGACGCCGCGCTGGAGCAGGCCGTGCAGGCCCATCGCAAGGCGCTGCAGCAGATGGTCGACCAGGGCGTGAGCCTGCGCGAGACCCGGCTCAAGAAGGCGCTGGGCGACATCGAGATGATGGAGGACAGCTTGTTCGACGCGGTGCGCAAGGCTGCCGCGGGCGCCGGCGCCTCGCTCGAAGGGCCCTGGGCCGGCGTGCTGAAAGCGGTGCAGGGCAAGGCCACCCACACCGGCGCCCAGGCCAGCGCCACCCTCGAGCAGCTGATGGACGACACGCAGAAGGGGCTGCGCGAGGGCCGGGCGCTGGGGCTGAAGGCGTCGCAGGCCATGCTCGACAGCTACGCCACGCTGGCCAGCGGCGTGTTGATCGGCATGTCCGAGGCCTTGCAGGCTGCCGCACCGGCACGCGCCAGCCCCCGCGCCGGGAAGTCCTGAAGCCGTCCCCCGATCGGTCGGACCGGGCACTAAAGGCAGTCGATGGACGCATTGATCCTGGCGCGCATGCAGTTCGCCGCCAACATCACCTTCCACATCCTGTTCCCGACCATCAGCATCGCGCTGGGCTGGCTACTGCTGTTCTTCCGCTGGCGCTGGCTGCGCAGTGAGGAGGCGGCGGCCCGGCAGGCCTGGCTCAATGCCTACCGCTTCTGGACCAAGGTGTTCGCGCTGTCGTTCGCGCTCGGCGTGGTCAGCGGCATCACGATGAGCTTCCAGTTCGGCACCAACTGGCCGGGCTTCATGGAGCGCGCCGGCAACGTCGCCGGGCCGCTGCTGGGCTACGAGGTGCTGACGGCGTTTTTCCTCGAGGCCGGCTTCCTCGGCGTGATGCTGTTCGGCCACGGCAAGGTCAGCGAGCGGGTGCACCTGTTCGCGACCTTCTGCGTCGCCTTCGGCACGACGCTCAGCGCGTTCTGGATCCTGGCGCTGAACTCCTGGCTGCAGACCCCGGCCGGCCACGAGATCGTCGACGGCGTGTTCCACGTGCGCAGCTGGCTCGAGGTGGTGTTCAACCCCTCGTTCCCCTACCGCCTCACGCACATGCTGCTGGCCTCGGCGCTGACCTGCGCCTTCCTGCTCAGCGGGCTGTCGGCCTGGCAGCTGCTCAGGGGCGCGGCGCCGCAGTCGGCGCCGAAGGTGCTGCGCGTCGGGCTGACGCTGGCCGCGCTGCTGATCCCCGTGCAGATCGTCGTCGGCGACCTGCACGGCCTGAACACGCTGGCCCACCAGCCGCAGAAGATCGCCGCGATGGAAGGCGTGTGGGAGACCGAGCGCGGTGCGCCGCTGTTGCTGTTCGCGATCCCCGACGATGCGGCACGCAGCAACCACTTCGAGATCGCCATCCCGCGCCTGGCCAGCCTGATCCTGACCCACCACGCGGACGGCGAGATCAAGGGGCTGAACGAGTTCCCCGGCGCCCATCCGCCGGTGCTGCCGGTGTTCTGGGCCTTCCGCGTGATGGTCGGCATGGGCGTGCTGATGCTGGCGACGAGCTGGCTCGGCTGGTTCGTCGGCCGCCGCAGCGGCTGGCGCGCCCAGGCGCTGCCGCGCCGGCTGCTGTGGCTGCTCGCGGCGATGACCTTCTCCGGCTGGGTGGCCACCGTCGCCGGCTGGTACGTCACCGAGATCGGCCGCCAGCCCTTCATCGTCTACGGCCTGCTGCGCACCGCCGACGTCGCCTCCCAGGTGCCGGCGCCGATGATCGCGCTGACGCTGGCGCTGTACCTCACGGTCTACCTCGCGCTGATCCTGGCCTACGTCGGCGTGCTGAAATACATGGCCGAGAAGCCCGAGGAGGTGCTGCAGATCGACGCCGAGGAGCAGGCCGCGACACCGGCCGGTGCGATCACCTCGCCGCTGGTGAGCAGGGGCCTGCGATGAACTGGATGAGCTTCGACGCGGCGCTGCCGGTGATCTTCATGGCGCTGATGGGTGTCGCGATGCTGGTCTACGTGGTCAGCGACGGCTACGACCTGGGCGTCGGCATGCTGATGCACCGCGCCACGCCCGCCGAGAAGGACGTGATGATCGCCTCGATCGGCCCGTTCTGGGACGCCAACGAAACCTGGCTGGTGCTGGGCATCGGCATCCTGCTGATCGCCTTTCCGCGCGCCCACGGGGTGGTGCTGGGCGAGCTCTACCTGCCGGTCACGCTGATGCTGGTCGGGCTGATCCTGCGCGGCGTGGCCTTCGACTTCCGCGTCAAGGCCAAGGACACCCACAAGCCGACCTGGGATCGGCTGTTCTTCGCCGGCTCGATGCTGGCCTCGGTCGCGCAGGGCTGGATGCTGGGCCGCTACGTCAGCGGCTTCGGCACGGGCTGGAACTACCCGCTGTTCGCCGCGGCGATCGCGCTCGCGCTGCCGATGGCCTACGTGCTGCTGGGCGCCGCCTGGCTGGTGATGAAGACCGAGGGCGAGCTGCAGCAGCGCGCGATCGAATG
>DATHWJ010000259.1:0-3198 GCA_035460745.1 Ideonella sp.
CGATGACCCGCGAGCAGATGGACCGTGTGCGCGACGACTTCGTGCACAGCGCGCGCCTGGCCGCCGAGGCCGGCTTCGACTGGCTGGAGCTGCACTGTGCCCACGGCTACCTGCTCTCCAGCTTCATCTCGCCGCTCACCAACCAGCGCAGCGACGAGTACGGCGGCCCGCTGGTCCACCGGCTGCGCTACCCGCTGGAGGTCTTCGCCGCGGTGCGCGAGACCTGGCCGGCCCACCTGCCGATGAGCGTGCGCATCTCGGCGCACGACTGGGTCGAAGGCGGCATCACGCCGGACGATGCGGTCGAGATCGCCAAGGCCTTCAAGGCCGCGGGCGCCGACCTGATCGACTGCTCGTCGGGCCAGGTCAGCAAGCGGGAGAAGCCGGTCTTCGGCCGCATGTTCCAGACGCCGTTCGCCGACCGGGTGCGCAACGAAGCCGGCATCCCGACCATCGCGGTGGGCGCCATCTCCGAGGCCGACCATGTCAACAGCATCATTGCCGCCGGCCGCGCCGACCTCTGCGCGATCGCAAGGCCTCACCTGGCCAATCCGGCGTGGACGCTGATGGAGGCCGCCAAGATTGGCTACAGCGCGCAGCCCTGGCCCAAGCAGTACCGCGCCGCCAAGCTACAGCTGGAGCGCAACCTGGAGCGCGAGCGGGCGATGGCGGCGCAGACCGCTACGCCCTCGGCCCAGGCGCGCGAAGAGCAGGGGGGTTGAGATGGGACTGCAAGATCGCCATGCCTTGGTGACCGGCGCCGCGCGCGGCATCGGCGCGGAGATTGCGCGCACGCTGATGGCGCAGGGCGCGCGGGTCACGCTGCTGGGGCGAAGCCCGGAGAGCCTGGCGCCGCTGGCCGCCGAGCTGGGCGAGCGCTCGGGTGTGGTGCTGGCGGACGTGGCCGATGCCGGGCAGGTGAGCGCCGCGTTTGCGCAGGCGCGCGAGCGTTTCGGCCCGGTCGAGATCCTCGTCAACAACGCCGGCCAGGCCCACAGCGCGCCGTTCCTGAAGACGTCTATCGAGCTCTGGCAGCAGATGCTGGCCGTCAACCTGACCGGCAGCTTCCTGTGCTGCCAGGCCGCGCTGCCTGACATGCTCGCCACAGGCCGCGGCCGCATCGTCAACATCGCCAGCACGGCGGCCCAGAAGGGCTACGCCTACGTCAGCGCCTACACCGCCGCCAAGCACGGCGTGCTGGGCCTGACGCGCTCGCTGGCGCTGGAGGTGGCCAAGACGGGCATCACGGTCAACGCGGTCTGCCCCGGCTACACCGAGACCGACATCCTGCGCGACAGCATCGCGCAGGTGGTGGCCAAGACCGGCCGCAGCGAAGCCCAGGCCCGGGCCGAGTTCAGCGCCGGCAACCCGCAGCGCCGCTTCGTGCAGCCGGCCGAGGTGGCCGACGCGGTGCGCTGGCTCTGCGGCGACGGCGCGGCGGCGATCAACGGCCAGGCGATCTCGGTCTCCGGCGGCGAAGTCACCTGACAAGACCATGAAACACCGTGCCGACCCCTCCCACGCGCTGCTGCGCGACGCCGAAGAGCTGGGCCACGAAGCGCGCGCCGACGTGGGCGACCACGTCGCGCTCAAGCTCTGGCTTCGCCTGCTGGCCTGCAGCACCCAGATCGAGGCCGAGATACGCCGCCGCCTGCGCGAGCGCTTCGACATCTCGCTCGCCCGCTTCGACTACATGGCCCAGCTCTACCGCTACCAGGACGGGCTGACGATGCGCGCACTGTCGCGCTACCTGATGGTGACCGGCGGCAACGTCACCGGCCTGACCGACGACCTCGAGGCCGACGGCCTGGTGCTGCGCGAGAGCAGCCCCACCGACCGGCGCTCGTGGATCGTCAAGCTGACGCCGCAAGGCCGGGCCGCCTTCGAGGGCATGGCCAAGGAGCACGAAGGCTGGGTGCTGGAGCTGCTGGGCGGCCTGGACGCCAAGGCCCAGTTGCAGCTCTACCAGCAACTCGGCGCGCTGCGCGTGCACGTAGTGCAGAACGAATGATGGACCACCCCCTACGCGATCACAGATCGCGCCCCCTCGAGGGGGCACCGCTGGCGGACCGGCGGAGCCGGTTCCGCGGCGGTTGCTTGGCTGGGTGGAGCGAACAGGAGAAACTGAGATGATCGACGAAACAACTTCACCGCGCATCGACCCGGCCCTGCTGGCCGGCAACCGCCGCCCCGCAGCCGGCTACTCGGCGACGCACTTCCTGTGGACGGTCAGCGAAGGGGTCGCGACCATCACGCTGAACCGCCCCGAGCGCAAGAACCCGCTGACCTTCGACTCCTATGCCGAGTTGCGCGACCTCTTCGGCCAGCTGAAATACGCCGACGACGTGAAGGCCGTGGTGGTGACCGGCGCCGGCGACAACTTCTGCTCCGGCGGCGACGTGCACGAGATCATCGGCCCGCTGGTGCGGCTGAAGGCGCCCGAGCTGCTGATGTTCACCCGCATGACCGGCGACTTGGTGAAGGCCATGCGCGGCTGCCCGCAGCCCATCGTCGCGGCCATCGACGGCGTCTGCGCTGGTGCCGGCGCGATCATGGCGATGGCCTCCGACCTGCGCCTGGGCACGGCGCGCAGCAAGACCGCCTTCCTCTTCAACCGCGTGGGCCTGGCCGGCTGCGACATGGGCGCCTGCGCCATCCTGCCGCGGCTGATCGGCCAGGGCCGGGCCAGCGAGCTGCTCTACACCGGGCGTTCACTGGGCGGTGAGGAGGGCGAACGCTGGGGTTTCTTCAACCGGCTGTGCACGCCGGACGCATTGCAGCAGGAGGCCCATGCTCTCGCCGAGCAGATCGCGGCGGGCCCGACTTTTGCGAACGGCATCACCAAGACCATGCTGCAGCAGGAGTGGGCGATGACGATAGAGCAGGCCATCGAGGCCGAAGCGCAGGCCCAGGCGATCTGCATGCTGACCGAAGACTTCTCGCGGGCCTACCACGCCTTCGTCGCGAAGCAAAAGCCGGTCTTCGAGGGGAACTGATCATGAGCGATACCCGCTACCTCGATTGGCCGTTCTTCGAAGCACGGCACCGCGCGCTCGCGAGCGAACTCGACGCCTGGGCCACGCAGCACATCGCCAACACACACGGCGACGATGTCGATGATGAGTGCCGCGCTCTCGTCCGCTCACTCGGCTCGGCCGGCTGGCTTCGGCACGTGGTCGCCGGCCGCGCTTCCGGCGG
>DATHWJ010000260.1:0-11116 GCA_035460745.1 Ideonella sp.
ACTGCAGCGCGTCGCCGGGCACGTCGATGCCCTCCCAGAAGCTGTGCGAGCAGATCAACATGCTGTTGCCTTGCTGGAAGCGGCTCAGCAGCGCCCGCTTGGCAGCCGTCCCCTGCACCAGCACCTCCAGCGGGCTCTTGAGGGTGACCAGCTCGTTCTGCAGGGCCTCGGCGGCGATGCGCAAGGCGCGCAGCGTGGTGGTCAGCACGAAGGTGCGGCCGCCCAGCGCCGCGGCGCAGTGGGCGGCGGCGCGGCCCACCATCACGGTGTGCGGCTCTTCATTCGGTGCCGGGAAGCGCGGCGGCACGTAGACCCGCGCATTGGCCGGGTAGTCGAAGGGGCTACCGACGCGCAGCTTGCGCGCGTCGTCCAGCCCGGCCGCTTCGCAGAACCAGCTCAGGGCCTCGTCGTCGCCCAGCGTGGCCGAGGTGAAGATCCACGAGCGCGAGGCCGCGGCGCGCTGCTCGCCCATCATCGCGCGGATGTCCAGCGGCGACTCGACCAGCCGCGCCTGGTTGGGCGAGAGGTCTATCCAGCGCACCCGCTCGGGCGCTGCCTCCTTGCAGAAGCGCAGCGCCAGCGCCGAGAGCTCCTGGGCCCGCGTGTGCAGGCGCACGAAGTCGGGCGCGGTGCCTACCACGGCCTCCAGCGCCAGCGCGGCCTGCTGCAGCGCCTCGGAGAGCCGGGTCAGCCGGTCGGCCAGCGTGCCGTCGCGGGTGGCTTCGTCCCAGCGGCGCTTGAGCAGGCCGCGCACGTCCTGCAGCTCGCCGGCCGCGGCCAGGCGCAGCTCGCGCGCGGCCAGCTCGCAGGCGCCGGCCAGCTCGGCCCAGGGTGCCAGGCCGCGCGCCTGCTGCAGCCCGGCCGCCAGCAGGTCGCGGGCAAAGTCCAGCACCTGGCCTGTGCCTATGGCCTGGCCGAGGAACTGCACGCCGGCCTCCACCATCTGGTGCGCCTCGTCGAACACCGCCACGTCCACCGTGGGCAGCAGCTCGGCCACGCCGCTGTCGCGCAGCGCCAGGTCGGCGAAGAACAGGTGATGGTTGACGACCACGATGTCCGCCGCCATCGCCTCGCGCCGGGCCCGCATCAGGTGGCAGGCGGTGAACTCGGGGCACTCGCCGCCCAGGCAGTTGTCGCGGTTGGAGGTGACCAGCGGGATCACGTCGGAGCGCTCGTCCAGCCCCTCCAGCTCGCCCATGTCGCCGGTGGCAGTGGCATGGGCCCAGGTCTCGATGCGGGCCAGCGCGCGCACGGCCATGCGGTCGGGCAGCATCGCGCCCTCGCGCGCCTGGGTCAGCCGGTGCTTGCAGAGGTAGCTGGCGCGGCCCTTCAGCAGCGCGATGGTGGCCGGCAGCTTGAGTGCGTCGCGCAGGCGCGGCAGGTCGCGGAAGAAGAGCTGGTCCTGCAGGTTCTTGGTGGCGGTGCTGACCAGCGTGCGGCGGCCGGAGAGCAGCACCGGCACCAAGTAGGCAAAGGTCTTGCCGACGCCCGTGCCGGCCTCGGCCACCAGCGCCTCGCGGTCGTCGATGGCGGCGGCGACGGCCTCGGCCATGCAGGTCTGCACGTCGCGCGGCGCGTAGCCGGCATCGGCTTGCGCCAGCGCGCCGCCGGGCGCAAAGACGCGCGCGACGGCGGCCGCGAGCTCCCCCGGAACTTCATCACCCGGCAAACGGGTCATGGGCGGCCCCGGTCCTGCCGCTGGGCATCAGGCCGGCCGAGGGGGTCAAGGAAGCTCGGGAGCGGCCCTTCGTTTCCTTGAGGGTGCATGTCGATTGGAAGAGTCAAGCCGGCTCGGGGGGTTCGAGCTCGGCCTCGAGGCGCGAGATCTTGTCGCGCAGCGAAAGGCGGCGCTTCTTCAGCCGGCGCAGCGTCAGGTCGTCGGTGGGCGCGAGGGGGTAGACGTGGTCGATCAGGTTGTCCAGATCGGCATGCTCCATGCGCAACTCGATCAACAGGCGCTGGGGTGAATGCAGGTTGTCGGACATGGAAGAGGCATGGGGCGATCGGCCGAGAGTTTATATTGCGGGCATGAGCACTGCCCCCCAGGGATTTCGCATTTCGGCCGCCACCGGCCTGCACAAGGGCGATCGCGCCTACCAGCAGGACCAGGTCGAGATCCTCCCCCACGTGCGGGCACCCGGCTGCGTGCTGGGCCTGGTGGCCGATGGCATGGGTGGCAAGAGCGGCGGGCGCACCGCCGCCGACCAGGTCGTGATGACGGCCAAGCAGGTCTTCGAGCGCTTCTCGCCCAGCCAGGACAACGCCGAGGCGATGCTGCGCCAGCTGGTGGTGGAGTCGCACCTGATGATCAAGCTGACCGCCATCACCGCCGACGAAGAGCCGCACAGCACCCTCGCCGCCTTTCTGGTGCTGCCCGACCGCAGCGCCTACACCGTGCACGCCGGCGACTCCCGGGTCTACCACTTCCGCGGCGCCGAGCTGCTGCGCCGCACGATCGACCACTCGTATGTGCAGCGGCTGATCGACGAAGGCAAGCTGACCGAAGCCCAGGCCAACACCCACCCGCAGTCCAACCTGCTGACCGGCTGCCTGGGCACCCAGCAGGATCCGCCGGTCGAGGTCTCCTACATCGACCACCTGGCGGCGGGCGACGCGCTGCTGGCCTGCTCCGACGGCCTCTGGCACTACATCAACGCCAAGGAGATGGGCGCCATCGTCAACGCACTCAGCCCGCGCGAAGCCAGCGAGATGCTGACCAGCAAGGCGCGGCAGCGCGCCCGCGGCACGGGCGACAACCTCTCGCTGGCGCTGGTGCGCTTCGAAGCGATCCCTTGACCGGATGCGGGACGGCGCCGTGCCGGCCTGTCCCGGCACTCACGTCAGCGAGGTATCCACGGTCCTGCGCTCCAGCGCCAGGAACTCGGCCGACTGCATCTCCTGCAGCCGCGAGACGGTGCGCGGGAACTCATGGGCCAGCGGGCCGTCGTTGTAGAGCTGGTCGGCCGGCACCTCGGCCGACATGATCAGCTTGACGCGCCGGTCGTAGAGCACGTCGATCAGCCAGGTGAAGCGGCGCGCCTCGGAAGCCAGCCGCGGCGGCATCTGCGGCACACCCGAGAGCAGCACGGTGTGGAACTGGCTGGCCAGCTCCAGATAGTCGTTTTGCGAGCGCGGGCCGCCGCACAGGGTCTTGAAGTCGAACCACACCACGCCGCCGGCACGGCGCCGGGCGTGGATCTCGCGGTGCTCGATCAGCAGCAGCGGCGACTCCTCACGCGCCTCGGCCAGCCGCTCGAAGGCCTCGGCCATCGCCGCATCGGCCTCTTCGCCCAATGGCGTGTGGTACATCTGCACGTTTTCCAGCGTGCGCTGGCGGTAGTCGGTGCCGCCGTCCACGTTGATGATCTCCATGCCGCTCTTCAGCAGCGCGATGGCCGGCAGGATGCGGTCGCGGTGCAGGCCGTTGGGGTAGAGATCGTCGGGGTGGAAGTTGGAGGTGGTGACGATGGCCACGCGGTGCTCGTAGAGGCTCTCCAGCAGCCGGTGCAGGATCATCGCGTCGGTCACGTCGGCCACGTGGAACTCGTCGAAGCAGATCAGCCGGTGCTTGCGCGCGATCAGCCGGCCGAGCTCGTACAGCGGGTTCTGCACGCCCTTGAGCTCCTGCAGCTGGCGGTGCACCTCGCGCATGAACTCGTGGAAGTGCAACCGCGTCTTGCGCAGCAGCGGCACGGACTGGAAGAAGCAGTCCATCAGAAAGCTCTTGCCCCGCCCCACCCCGCCGTACATGTAGACGCCGCGCGGTATCGGCGGGCGCACCAGCATCTTGGTGATCGCGTTCGAGCGGCGCGCCTTGTAGCTCGCCCACTCGTTTTCGCAATGCTCCAAGGCCGCCACCGCCCGCATCTGCGCAGCGTCGGCCACGTAGCCGCGCTCGGCCAGCGTGGCCTCGAATAGCGCCCTGACTCCCATCCGTTGCTTACAAAGGCAACGTCATCAGAAGTTCAGCGTGCGCTTGTCGACCGCGAGCGCGGCTTCCTTGGTCGCTTCGCTCAGGGAAGGGTGGGCGTGGCAGATGCGGGCGATGTCTTCCGACGAGGCCTTGAACTCCATCGCCACCACCGCCTCCGAGATCAGCTCGGAGGCCTGCGGGCCGATGATGTGCACGCCCAGGATCTCGTCGGTCTTGGCGTCGGCCAGGAACTTGACGAAGCCGGTCGTGTCGCCCAGCGCACGCGCCCGGCCGTTGGCCAGGAACGGGAACTGGCCGGCCTTGTAGGCCACGCCGTCGGCCTTGAGCTGCTGCTCCGTCTTGCCGACCCAAGCGATCTCCGGGTGGGTGTAGATCACCCAGGGGATGGTGTTGAAGTTGACGTGGCCGTGCTGGCCGGCGATGCGCTCGGCCACCGCGACGCCTTCTTCTTCGGCCTTGTGGGCCAGCATCGGGCCGCGCACCACGTCGCCTATGGCCCAGACGTTGGGCAGGTTGGTCTTGCAGTCGCCATCGACGACGATGGCGCCGCGCTCATCCAGCTTGAGGCCCACCGCATCGCCGTTCAGGCCTATGGTGTTGGGCACCCGGCCGATCGAGACGATCAGCTTGTCCACCGCCAGCGTCTGCGCCTGGCCCTTGGCGTCGGCGTAGACCACGCTGACGCCCTTCTTGCTGCTCTTGACCTCGCCGATCTTGACGCCCAGCTCTATCTTCAGGCCCTGCTTGGTGAAGACCTTCAAGGCCTCCTTGGCGACGCCGTCGTCCACCGCGCCGAGGAAGGCCGGCAAGGCTTCGAGCACCGTCACCTCGGCCCCCAGGCGGCGCCAGACCGAGCCCATCTCCAGGCCGATCACGCCGGCACCGATCAGGCCCAGCTTCTTGGGCACGTCGGCGATGCGCAGCGCGCCGTCGTTCGACAGGATGTTGATCTCGTCGAACTCCGCGCCGGGCAACGCGCGGGCGTTGGAGCCGGTCGCCAGGATCACGTGCTTGGCCTGCAGCGTCTCTTCGGCGGCGCCTGCCACCTTGATCTCGTAGCCGCCGTCCTTGGCCGCGACGAAGGAGCCGCGGCCGTGGAAGAAGCCGACCTTGTTCTTCTTGAACAGGTAGAGGATGCCGTCGTTGTTCTGCTTGACCACCTGGTCCTTGCGGCCCAGCATCTTGGCCACGTCGATGCTGATGCCGGTGGCGTTGATGCCGTGCTCGGCAAAGTGGTGGTTGGCGTGGTCGAAGTGCTCGCTGGACTGCAGCAGCGCCTTCGAGGGGATGCAGCCGATGTTGGTGCAGGTGCCGCCGGGTGCCGGACCGCCCTTGTCGTTCTTCCACTCGTCGACGCAGGCGGTGTTGAAGCCGAGCTGCGCGGCGCGGATGGCCGCGATGTAGCCGCCAGGGCCGCCGCCGATGACGACGACGTCAAATTGTTTGCTCATCCTGGTTCCCCTTAGATGTCAAACAACAGACGGGCCGGATCTTCCAGCGCCTCTTTCATCGTCACCAAGCCCAGCACCGCTTCGCGGCCGTCGATGATGCGGTGGTCGTAGGACATCGCCAGGTAGTTCATCGGGCGTATCACGATCTGGCCGTTCTCCACCACCGCGCGGTCCTTGGTGGCGTGCACGCCCAGGATGGCCGACTGCGGCGGGTTGATGATGGGCGTGGAGAGCATGGAGCCGAAGGTGCCGCCATTGCTGATCGAGAAGGTGCCGCCGGTCAGATCGTCGAGCGAGAGCTTGCCGTCCTTGGCCTTCTGGCCGAAGCCGGCGATGGTCTTCTCGATGTCGGCGAAGCTCATCTGGTCGGCATTGCGGATGATGGGCACCACCAGGCCGCGCGGCGAGCCGACCGCGATGCCGATGTCGAAGTAGCCGTGGTAGACGATGTCGTTGCCGTCGACGCTGGCGTTGATCACCGGGTACTTCTTGAGCGCGGCGACGGCCGCCTTGACGAAGAAGCTCATGAAGCCCAGCTTGACGCCGTGCTCCTTCTCGAACTTCTCCTGGAACTTCTTGCGCATCTCCATCACCGGCGCCATGTTCACTTCGTTGAACGTGGTCAGGATGGCGTTGGTGGCTTGCGACTGCAGCAGCCGCTCGGCCACGCGGGCCCGCAGGCGCGACATGGGCACCCGCTGTTCGGGGCGGTCGCCCAGGCTTTGCGCGACGGGCGCGGCCACCGACGGCAGGGCCGGCTTGGCTGCGGGTGCGGCGATGGGCGCGGCGATAGGCGCAGCCACGGTGGCCGGCTTGCTGCCTGCTTCGATCGCGCCCAGCACGTCGCCCTTGGTCACGCGGCCGTCCTTGCCGGTGCCCGGCACGCTGCCGCTGCTAAGCTGGTTGTCGGCCATCAGCTTGGCCGCGGCGGGCATGGCCACGCCGGACTTGGCGCCGCCGCCGGCCGCCGTATCGACCACCACGCCCGGCGTGGCACCCGGCGCCGGCTCGGCCTTGGGCACCGGCTTGACTTCCAGCGGGCTGATCTCGGCCTTGCCTTCGGTGTCGATCTTGGCGATGACTTCGTCGCTGACGCAGCTTTCACCGTCGTTCTTGACGAGCTGCATCATGATGCCGGCCGCGGGAGCGGGCACTTCGAGCACGACCTTGTCGGTTTCGATTTCGATCAGGATTTCATCCAGCGCGACGGGCTCGCCGGGCTTCTTCTTCCACTGCAGCAGGGTGGCCTCGGCCACGGACTCGGACAGTTGCGGGACTTTGACTTCTACGATTGCCATGAGATTTCTCGGTGTGTCTTTGTCGGCTGGCGAGGGCGGCCAAGCCGGACGAGCGGTGTCCGGCCGGGTTCATTGCCGCCCTCGCGGGGGCCGGTGTTATTTCGTCAGCACGAAGCCCTTGAGCTTGCCGTAGGCCTGGTCCAGCAGGGCTTTTTGCTGTTCCTGGTGCAGGTGGGCATAACCCACCGCGGGCGAGGCGGACGCGGGGCGGCCGGCATAACCGAGGCGTTGGCCGTCGTTCATGTTTTCGTGGATGTAGTGCTGCACGAAGAACCAGGCGCCCTGGTTCTGCGGCTCGTCCTGGCACCACACGATCTCGGTCGCGTTGGGGTACTTCTTGAGTTCCGCCGCGAAGGCCTTGTGCGGGAAGGGATAGAGCTGCTCGACGCGTATCACCGCGACGTCGCCGGCCTTCTTCTCCTCGCGCTTCTTGACCAGGTCGTAGTAGACCTTGCCCGAGCAGGCGATGATGCGCTTGACCTTGTCGGCCGCCAGATCGGGCTGGGTGTCGGCGATCACGGTCTTGAATTCACCGCGGGTGAACTCGATCATCGGCGAGCTGGCGTCCTTGTTGCGCAGCAGCGACTTGGGCGTCATGATCACCAGCGGCTTGCGGAACATGCGCACCATCTGCCGGCGCAGCAGGTGGAAGATCTGGCTGGCCGAGGTCGGCTGCACCACCTGCATGTTGTTGTCCGCGGCCAGCTGCATGAAGCGCTCCAGGCGCGCCGACGAGTGCTCGGGGCCCTGGCCTTCGTAGCCGTGCGGCAGCATCAGCGTCAGGCCGTTGGCGCGGCCCCACTTCACTTCGCCGGAGGCGATGAACTGGTCGATCACGACCTGCGCGCCGTTGACGAAGTCGCCGAACTGGGCTTCCCAGATCACCAGCGTGTTGGGGTCGGCGCTGGCGTAGCCGTATTCGAAGCCGAGCACGGCCTCTTCGGACAGCAGCGAGTCGATCACGACGAACGGGGCCTGGTTGTCGGCCACGTGGGACAGCGGGGTGAAGGTGCCTTCGTCCCACTTCTCGCGGTTCTGGTCGTGGATCACCGAGTGGCGGTGGGTGAAGGTGCCGCGGCCGCTGTCTTCGCCCGAGAGGCGGATCGGGTAGCCGCTGGCCACCAGCGAAGCGAAGGCGAGGTGCTCGCCCATGCCCCAGTCCATGTTGATCTCGCCGCGGCCCATCGCGGCGCGGTCGGCCAGCACCTTCTCGACCAGCGTGTGGGCCTTGAAGTCCTTGGGCAGCGTGGTCAGCTTCTCGGCCAGGCGCTTGATCTCGGCCAGCGGCAGCGCGGTGTCGGCGGCGTCGGTCCACTTGCGGCCGAGGAAGGGCGACCAGTCGACCGCGTACTTGCTCTTGTAGTTGGTGAGCACCGGGTCGTAGGTGTTCTTGCCCTGGTCCATCGCGGCACGGAAGGCCTTGACATACTGGTCCGGGCCTTCGGCGGCCAGCAGGCCCTGCGCCACCAGCTTGTCGCCGTAGAGCTTGCGCGTGCCGGGGTGCTTGGCAATCGTCTTGTACATCAGCGGCTGGGTCAGGGCCGGCGTGTCCTGCTCGTTGTGGCCCAGCTTGCGGAAGCAGACGATGTCGACGACCACGTCCTTGTTGAAGTCCTGGCGGTAGTCCAGCGCCATCTGCGTGGCCAGCACGACCGCTTCGGGGTCGTCGCCGTTGACGTGCAGCACCGGCGCTTCGACCATCTTGACGACGTCGGTGCAGTACAGCGTCGAGCGCGTGTCGCGCGGATCGCTGGTGGTGAAGCCGATCTGGTTGTTGATGACGATGTGCAGCGTGCCGCCGGTGTAGTAGCCGCGCGTCTGCGCCAGCGCCAGCGTCTCCATCACCACGCCCTGGCCGGCGAAGGCCGCGTCGCCGTGCACGATGACCGGCAGCACCGAGTCGCCTTCCTTGTCGCCGCGGCGGTCCAGGCGGGCCTTGACCGAGCCTTCGACCACCGGGTTGACGATTTCCAGGTGCGAGGGGTTGAAGGCCAGGCTCAGGTGGACCGGGCCGCCGGCCGTGGTCACGTCGCTGGAGAAGCCCTGGTGGTACTTCACGTCGCCCGAAGGCAGGCTCTCGGGTGCCGTGTGGTCGAACTCCGAGAACAGCTCGGCCGGGCTCTTGCCCAGGGTGTTGACCAGCACGTTCAGCCGGCCGCGGTGGGCCATGCCGATCACGATCTCCTGCACGCCCTTTTCACCGGCGCGCTGCACCACCTCGTCCATAGAGGCGATGAAGCTCTCGCCGCCTTCGAGCGAAAAGCGCTTCTGGCCGACGTACTTGCTGTGCAGGTAGCGCTCCAGGCCCTCGGCGGCGGTCAGCCGCTCCAGCAGGTGGAGCTTCTTCTCCTTGGTCAGCTCGGCTTTCGAGCGGGTCCGCTCGAGCCGCTCCTGCCACCAGCGCTTTTCGGTCGGCTCGGTGCAGTGCATGTACTCGGCGCCGATCGAGCCGCAGTAGGTTTCGCGCAGTGCCTGCACGATCTGGCGCAGCGTCATGTTCTCGGCGGTCGAGAAATAGGTATTCGTCGCGCTGAACGAGATGTCCATGTCGGGCTCGGTCAGGTCGTAGAACGCCGGCTCGAGCTCGGGAATCTTGGGGCGCTCCTGGCGCTTCAGCGGGTCGAGGTCGGCCCAGCGCGAGCCGAGGAAGCGGTAGGCCGCGATCAGCGACTGCACATGCACCTGCTTGCGGGCGATGGCGAGGTCGGAGGAGCTGGCCTTGTTGCCGAAGGCGTTGGCCTTGGCGCGCTGCGCAAACGACTCGACGACCGGCGCATGGGCCACGTCGCGGGAGTCGCTGCCGTCGGCCGCCGGGACATTCTGCAGCGCGTCGAAGTACGAGCGCCAGTTGTCGGGCACGGAGCCGGGGTTGTCCAGATAGGCCTCGTACATCTCTTCGACATACGGGGCATTGCCGCCGAACAGGTACGAGTTGGCCCTGTATTGCTGCATCATTTTTCGCTCACCTTTCGCTTCGGTTTCCGAAGCTCCGATGGGTTGATCAACCTTCCGCGGCCCGGCTCGACCGGTAGGCGGATTGCGACCCGCCTTGCTGCTTGGTTTCAATAACCAGCAAGGGGACACAGAAGGAACTGAAATTCACGGGGGGCACTGTAGCACCGTTGTTTGACAGGCATGTACGCGGAAATACCGCCCGCACACCGGGCTACATCCGCCCTCTGGGGCTCGCCGGACAGCGCAAGACTATCCCCACGACGCTCGAAGTGCCATCTCCCCGAAGGCTGATCTATCTGCACCCCCCAGGCGCCGGCCAGCCTCCCGGCCGGGCGGGTTTGCAACGGACGGCTGCGGCGTGTGCTGCGCAGCCGAGCCCTGCCTCACTCCGGCAGGCGGCACCCCGTGACCTTTTGTGCTGGATCCACCCCGAACGCGGCGAACTGGGTGAACTGCCCCGTCGAGAAGTTGTTGTCCGACATCAGCACGAAGGTCCGCAGGCCGTTGACCACCGGCCCGAGCGAGAGCCCCTCGGTGTTGTCGAGCACGAGCCTGGAGCCGTCGTCGTTGCGCACGTCGGCCAGGTCCAGCGCCAGCGTCTTGCGCAGCGGCGTGTAGCTCGCGCCGGCCAGTGCAGGCAACGCCGCCACGTCGGTGGCGCGGTGGGCATCCGCCAGGTAGACGCGGATGCTGTTGCCGACGCCGCTGGTGAAGGAGCGCTCCAGCGCGAGGAAGCACTTGGGGCCGGTGGCCAGCAGCTCGACCAGCCCGTTGTTGGCCGAGGCGCCGGGCGCCGGGGCGTCGATCACGCCGTCGGTCTCGTAGACCCACTGGCTGCCGGGCGCGCCGGTAGCGCTGTCGAAGCTCGCGATGCGGACAGGCGACTTGACGCCGAACGCGGCCACCGGGCCGTCTTGCGCGAGGGCGTCTTCATTGGCGATGAACACGGTGCGCCGGTCGGGCGACACGGCCAGGCTCTCGAAGGCCAGGTTGTTGCGGATGCCGGTGTCGCCGAGCTGGTCGGCAGCGGTGCTGCCCGCCGGGTTGAACAGGCTGGGCACGGCGAACTCGCGCAGGAAGTTGCCGTTCACGTCCATCTCGCGCAGCGTCGGGTTCTGGAAGGCGCCAGTGGCGCGCTGGCCTTCGTTGGTCCACAGCAGCGTGTAGCTGCCGCCGCCCGCGCCGCGCGCCGGACGCAGCAGGCGTATCGACTCCGGGTCGACCGTGAACGGCGCAAAGGCCTCGCCGGCCGGCGTGCGCAGCGTCGTCACGCGGCTGAAGCTCACGGCGTCGGCGCCCGGCGTGTTGGAGCGCACGAAGCGGCTCAGGTCCAGGCCCAGCTCGTAGAAGCGGGCCGGGTTGTTCTGGCTGCGGTCGTCGCTGATGGCGCTGTACAGGCCGCTGCGGGCGTCGTAGTCCAAGCCCGACAGGCCGCCGATTTGCGTGCCTTCGAACAGCGTGCCGGTGGGCACGATCTG
>DATHWJ010000261.1:0-1835 GCA_035460745.1 Ideonella sp.
CATGGGCGCGGCGCTCAACTTCGACCTCTGGGTGCCCAACTTCGGCATCCAGGAGTACATGCGCCACACCGACGAGACCGACGCGGTCTTCCCCCACGCCTACAGCTTCAAGGACGGCTTCATGCACCCCGGCGAAGCGCCTGGCCACGGCGTCAGCATCGACGAAACGCTGGCTGCCAAGTACCCCTACCAGCGCGCCTACCTGCCGGTGAACCGCCTGCAGCACGACGGCACGCTGTGGAACTGGTGAGATGACAGCGACTGCACGCCTGCACCCCGACCGGCTCACCGAGCTGCCCGCCGGCGTCGCGCGGCCCGCCTACGACCGCGCCGCGCTGCAGACCGGCATCGTGCACCTGGGCATAGGCGCCTTCATGCGCGCCCACCTGGCCGCCGCCACCGAAGCCGCGCTGGCCGCGGGCGATCTGCGCTGGGGCATCTGCGGCGTCTCGCTGCGCCAGCCCGACACGCGCGACGCGCTCGCGCCGCAGGACGGGCTCTACACGCTGGCGATACGCGACGCCGATGCCCAAGGCGCGCCGCGCCAGCGCCTGCAGGTGATGGGCGCGGTGCGCGAGCTGCTGGTCGCGCCCGAGAACCCCACCGCGGTGCTGGAGCGCCTCGCGGCGCCCACGACCCGCATCGCCAGCCTCACGGTGACCGAGAAGGGCTATTGCCACGACCCGGCCAGCGGCGCGCTGCGGCTGGAGCACCCCGACATCGCCCACGACCTGGCCCACCCGGCCGCGCCCCGCTCGGCCATCGGCTACCTGGTGCGCGGGCTCGCGCTGCGGCGCTCGCGCGGCCACGGCCCGCTGGCGCTGATGTCGCTGGACAACCTGCCCGCCAACGGCCGGGTGCTGCGCGGCGCCGTGCTGCGGCTGGCCGAAGCCGCCGATCCCGGCCTGGCCGAGTGGATCGCGCAGCACTGCAGCTTCCCCTGCTCGATGGTGGACCGCATCGTGCCGCGCACCACCGACGCCGACCGCGCCGCCATCGGCGACGCGCTGGGCCTGCAGGACGCCTGGCCGGTGCTGGGCGAGCCCTTCTTCGACTGGGCCGTGGAGGACCACTTCGCCGCCGGCCGGCCCGACTGGACGCTGGGCGGCGCCCGCTTCGTCGCCGAGGCCGAGCCCTGGGAGAAGCTGAAGCTGCGCATGGTCAACGGCACCCACTCCAGCATCGCCTACCTGGGCGCGATGGCGGGCTGGCAGACGGTGGACGTGGCGATCGCGCAGGCCCCGCTGCGCCGGCACATCGAGGCGCTGATGCGCGACGAGATCGCACCGACGCTGCCGGCCCTGCCCGGCCTGGACCTCGCGGGCTACGGCGAGCAGTTGCTGACCCGCTACGCCAACCCCGCCCTCGCCCACCGCACCCACCAGATCGCGATGGACGGCTCGCAGAAACTGCCGCAGCGCCTGCTCGGCACGGTGCGCGACCGGCTGCGCGCCGGCGCGCCCATCACCCGCCTGGCGATGGGCGTGGCCGGCTGGCTGCACTACCTGCGCGGCGTCGACGAACAAGGCCTGGCCTATGCCGTCGAAGACCCGCTGGCCGGCCCGCTGACTGAGCTGCAGCGCACGGCCTTGGCCGGCGGCGCGACGCCGCAGGCCGTGCACCAACTGCTGTCGTTCGCACCGGTCTTCGGCGACCTGGCAGGCAACGAACAGCTCGCCGCGGCAGTCGCGCCCGCCCTGGCATCGCTGCGCGAGCAAGGCGTGCTGGCCACCCTGCAGCAAAGCCTCGCCGCGCCCACCCGGGCCTGAAGCGGTCCCGCGCGCAGGCGGTGGGGTACCATGCCCGCCGTTTTCGCTGCGGGAGCTCCCATGCAA
>DATHWJ010000262.1:0-14374 GCA_035460745.1 Ideonella sp.
GCCATCGCGCAGCACCGGCACCAGCGCGTTCGGGTTCAGTGCCAGGAACTCCGGGGTCTGCGTGGGCCGGAAACCGGCGCCCCACTCTTCATGCTCGGGCGAGAGGCCGAGCTCGTGGCACAGCCACAGCACCTTGCTCACGTTGATCGACGAGGCCTTGCCCAGCAGTTGCAGCGGCATTCGAGGGGATCCTTTCTTCAGCTATTCAATGGCGAGCGGCGAGTGTCGCCCATCGCCCGCCGCGGTGCGGCATCGCGCGCCTCCGCCAAAGGACGATACGATCGCCGTCCACCGGACCCCCACATGTACTCCTCCACCTTCATCTTCGCCAAGAAGCAGTTCGACGACGAGTTCCATCGCCTGGACCAGGCGATCGCCGAGATGGCCAAGGCGATTCCCGGCTACCTCGGCGAAGAGACCTGGGAGAACCCCGACACCGGGCGGGTCTGCAACGTCTACTACTGGGAGTCGCTCGAGTCGCTGCAGGCGCTGATGCAGCACCCCAGCCACCTCGAAGCCAAGGCCGGCCAGGCGCGCTGGCTGGACGGCTACCAGGTCATCGTCTCCCAGGTGCTGCGCAGCTATGGCGACGCCAGGCTGAGCCACCCGGCCGCCGGCTGAGGTTCGCGCTCGCCCGCCTCAGCGTATCGGCCAGCCGGCGGCCAGCGCCTGTGCGCGCAGCCGCTCGTCCGGCCGCACGGCCACGGGGTGGCTGACGGCCTGCAGCAGCGGCAGGTCGCTGGCCGAGTCGGAGTAGAACCACGAGCGCTCGAACGACGCCAGCGCCAGCCCCTGCGCGGCCAGCCACGATGCCACCCGGCTGAGCTTGTGCTGGCGGTAACAAGGCTCGCCGGCTATCTCGCCGGTGACCCTGCCATGCACCATCGCGGCCTCGGTGGCGACCACATGGGGCAGCCCGAACAGCCGCGCAAAGGGCTCGGCGATCAGCCGCTCGGTCGCGGTGACGAGGGCGCAGAGGTGGCCGGCCCGCAGGTGCTCGGCGACCAGCTCGCGCATCTCGGCCGGCACCTGCGGCGCCATCTCGGCCTCGAACTCGCGGCCCCACTGCGCCAGCGCCGCCGGCGTGAAGCGCGCCAGCGGCAGCAGGACGGCGCGGTGCATCGCGTGGATGTCCAGCGTGCCGGCGACGTACTGGTGGCAAAAGGCGAGGTAGTCGGCCTCGGCCTGCGCCGGCAGCACACCGCGCTCCACCAGGAAGCGCGTCCAGGCCATGCCGCTGTCGAAGGGGATCAGCGTGTGGTCGAGGTCGAACAGCGCCAGCGTGGCGGGGCCGTCCGTCACCGTACCGCTCATGCAGCCGTGTTGCGCTCGCGGCGCGGGCGCAGCGCGTCCACCGTGTGCAGCTTCGCCTTCAGCGGCCCGCGCAGCGCGTTGCAGACCACGATGGCCTCGGCGCGCTGCAGGTCGGCCCAGCGCAGCGTGCGCTCCTGCGCGGCCCAGGCGGGGTCTTGCAGCAGCAGGCCGCGCATCACGCCGGGCAGCGCGCCCGCGGCCACCGGCGGCGTGTACCAGCGGCCCGCGAGCTTGAGGAAGACGCTGCTGCGGCCGCCCTCGACGAGCCGGCCGTCGTGCGTGAAAAAGAGGCTGTCGAAGGCGCCGACCTGCTCGGCCTCGCGAACGCCCGCGTCGTAGTGCGGGCGCAGCGTGGTCTTGTGGGCGGCCAGCGGGTTGGCGTTGGGCAGGGTGTGGGTCGCGACCAGCAGCGAGACGCCCGCCTCGGGCAGCGGCGCGAGCGGGCCGTGGCGCAGGCTCAGGCGGCCGCCGTGGGCCAGCGCCAGCCGCAGCCGCGCGGGGCCCTCGGCCGGCAGGCTGCGGGCGCAAGCGCTCAGCGCCACGCGCGCGGCGGCCTCGTCGAAGGCGAAGCCCAGGTTGCGGGCGCTGCGGCCCAGGCGCGCGAGGTGGTGGCCGACGTGGTGCAGGCCCGCATCGGGTGTCCACAGCAGGGTCTCGAAGAGCTCGAAGCCCGGGTCCAGGCCGGTCAGGAAGCGGGCCTTCAGCAGGCACTCGTCGAACTCGTCGTCGGCCCGGCTGTCCAGCACGATGCCGGCGCCTATGCCCAGGCGCGCCGGGCGCAGGCCGTCCTCGGGGCGGCCCAGGGTCAGCGTGCGGATGGCCACCGAGAGGCAGAAGTCGCCGACGCGGGCTTCGGCCGCCGGTGCGTCGACCCAGCCGATGGCACCGCAGTAGAGGCCGCGCGGCGTGCTCTCCAGCCCGGCGATCAGCTCCATGGTGTGGTGCTTGGGCGCTCCGGTGATGGAGCCGCAGGGGAAGACGGCGCGCAGCAGGTCGGCGAAGCCGAGCTCGGGCAGCAGCTGCGACTGCACCGTGGAGGTCATCTGGAAGACGGTGGCATAGGGCTCGATCGCGAACAGCGCCGGCACCTTGACCGAGCCGATGCGCGAGATGCGGCCCAGGTCGTTGCGCAGCAGGTCCACGATCATCAGGTTCTCGGCCCGGTTCTTGATGTCCAGCGAGAGCAGGCGCGCGGTTTCGCTGTCGCTCTCGGGCGCGGCGATACGCGGCGCCGTGCCCTTCATCGGGCGTGCGGTCAGCCGGCCGGCCTCGTGGCGCAGGAAGAGCTCGGGCGAGCAGGACACCACCGCGCCGCCTTCGGGCAGCACGATGAAGGCGCCATAAGCCACCGGCTGGCGCCGGCGCAGCTGGCGGTAGAGCGCGAGCGGCTCGCCGTAGGCTTGCCCGCGCAGCCGGTAGGTGTAGTTGATCTGGTAGGTTTCGCCGGCCTGGATGGCGGCGTGGATCTTGCCGATCGCGTCGGTGAACTCGGCCCGGCCGACGCTGGGCTGCAGGTCCATCACGCCGGCGGTGCCCGAGGCGCCGTGCTGGTCCAGCCAGGTCTCGACCTCGTCGCGCGAGAGGTGGACTAGGCGGCGGAACATCAGCACGCGCAGCGCCGAGGGGTCGTCGGCCGCGAGCGCGGCATGGCCGGCCTTCAGCAGCTTGGCGCCCCACTCGTAGTCGGCCAGCAGCACGGCGTGCAGGCCGGCGCGCAGGTCGGCATCGACCCGGGCCCAGGTGGCGTCCAGCTCGGCCGGGTCCACGCAGCGCTGCTCGTGGACGAAGCCCTCGTAGAGCCGGCTGGTAGGCCGCTCGCCAGAAGCCCCGGTGTCATCGAGCAGCGCAAACGTGGTCATGGCTCTTAGCTCCAGTCGTCCATGTCGTGCTTGATCGTGTGCCGGTTGGCGATCAGCTCCTCGACCGAGGGCTCGTTGTTCAGCGCCCGCTTGATGGCCAGCTTGGTGGCCTCATAGTTGGTGCGGTACATGTCCTTCTTGTCGAGGTTCTCGTCCTTGGCGCAGCGCGGGTCTATCCAGACCAGGCTGATGATGCAGAGCTCGTTGGCGATGTCCTTGGGGATGATGCCTTCGATCAGGCAGTCGACCACCGCGTCGGCGGTGGCGCTCTGCACCACGCCGCCGAAGAGGTCGATGTTGGCGAAGTCCTTCAGCGTGACCTTGGGCACCACGATGGTCGCCGGGCGCACGAGCTGGTTGCAGGCGCGGATCGCGAACATGGCGGTGTGGCCCTTGCTCTGCGCCATCATGTTGGCAAAGGCCTGGCCCACCGGCCCGTCGGTGCGGCCGATCAGGATCTCGGGCATCGCGTCGGTGAACTGGCCTTCTTTGGCGAGCACGGTGGCTTCGCCGGCGTGGAAGATGTAGGGGTTGCTCATGGGAACGTGGGGAGGGAGGGGAAAGAAGAAGGGCAGAGCCTAACGCCTGGCGGCCTAACTCACGACGATCAGCTCGCCCTTGCCGGCCGCCGAGACGTCGCCCAGGTGGCGTGTTATGCGGCGGGCCGGCAGCGACTCGAAGGGGCCGCCATGCCGCGCCAGGTCGCGCGACAGCAGCTGCCAGAAGACCACCGGGTCGACCAGCGCCGGCATGAAGGTGGCCGGCATCTGCGGCGCCGCGCCGGCCCCGCCTGCCCCACCGGCCCCACCGGCCAACACCACGCTGCCGCGCCGCATGCCGTAGCCCAGGTGCGCCCCAACCCGGCCACCGACGGCGATGCTGCCCGCCACCATGCGCGAGGCGAGAAAGTCGCCGGCATCGCCGAACACCAGCGCGGTGCCGCGCCGCATGCGGTCGCCGAAGCGCGCGCCGGCATGGCCGCGCACGATCAGGCTGCCGCCGCGCATGCCGTCCATGCTGCCCGGCAAGGTGCTGGCGGCGAAGTCGCCGACATCGCCATCGATCTCCAGCAGGCCACCGGCCATCTCGCAGGCGGCCAGCGCACCGGCCGAGCCCTTGACGTGCAGCGCACCGCCGTGCATGCCCGCGCCGGCGTAGTCGCCCACCGGGCCGTCCACCACCAGGTGGCCGGCGGCCATCTGCCAGCCGATGCGGTCGAAGCGCGACAGGTCGCCCTCGATGCGCCAGGTGTCGTCGTCGTTGAAGGTCACCTCGAAGAACTCGGCCAGCGGCAGCGTCTGGCTGCCGTGGGTCAGCGGCAGCCGCTCGACCTCGCGCTGGGTCAGGGCCTTGCCGATGGCGGGGCTCAGCGCGCGCAGGTCCACGCGCAGCGGCGGCGTGTTTTTCAGCGTCAGCTTCATGGCTTCACCCCCATCAGCTTGTGCAGGTGGAAGTGGAAGGGCCCGAGCTTGCCGCCGTAGTTGCCGGCCGAGATGCGCAGCATGCCGCCGGCCGCGCCGATCGCCACGCAGGCGTCCATGCCCACGCGCATCGCGGCGCCCACGTCGGCCTCGGTGACGCCGTCGATCACGATCTCCATCACGCAGCGGGTCTCGGCCGTGAGCTCGCTCTTGGCCACCAAGCCATAGAGGCTGGGGCAGAAGGCGTCGTTGGTCGAGGCGCCCAGGCTCGCGTACTTGCTGCCCACCTTGGAGCCCGAGCGCACCACGCCGCCGGGGAAGGGCATGATCACGTTGGGCAGCTGCTTCATCGCGGCCACCGCGGCCTCGGCCGCGGCCAGCGCCGCGTCGGTGTCGCGCGCCAGCATCAGCAGGTTGCCGCCGCCGACGCCCTTGGCCACCGCCGTGTGCTCCTGCGCGACGAACTCGCCATCCATCACCGGGATGCGCCAGTAGCGCTGGCCTGCGATCACCTTGGAGATCTGCCAGCCGTCACCGAAGAAGCGCAGGTTCTTGCCCAGCGCAATCGCTTCGCCCTCCGTGATGCCGGCGAACACGGCCGTCGTCGGGCAGGTCAATACACACTGGCCGACCCGCCGCTCGACCTGCTTGGCCAGCTCCTTGCCGGACATCGAAAAGATCAGCACGCTCAAGCCGGGCCGGCGGTCGGGGGTCTCGTCCGGCGAGAGCTCCCGCTCGATGCCCGCTTCGCAGCCGCAGGCGATCACCGAGGTGGCAAAGCCGGTCGCGCTGACGGCGGCGTGGTAGGCCCAGGTGAGGTTGTGGGCGGTGATGATCAGCCGCGTCAGCTTCATCGGGAAAGCTTCGGCGAACCCATCGTCGATGGTCACGCCGTTGAGAACCAGGGCGCCGCTCATGCTTCCGCCTCGAAGCAGGCCGCAGGCAGCAGCCGGCCGCCGTTGCAGCAGCTGCACAGCTCGTCGTGGCCGATCGCGATGTGGTCGAAGTTCACCGAGCCGTGGGCGGCCAGGTGCTTGCGCAGCGTCTTCTCGATGCCGCGGTCGTAGGCGGGCTCGACGAAGTGGGTGCCGCCCGCCGGCACCGCGGTGATGCGGCCGCTGCGGGCCACCAGCGTGCCGTCCTTGAACACGTACTCCGGGGTCGTGAACATCGCTTCGCGGTTGGCCTCGTCGCGGTAGACCACCACGTCCGCCGCTGCGCCCGCACCGAGGTGCCCGCGGTCCTTCAGCCCCAGCAGCCTGGCCGGCCCGGCGCGCGTCATGATGGCGATCTCGGCCAGCGTCAGCTCCCGCGTGATGTGCTTCAGCGCCGCATGGGCCGCCACGTCGGGGTGCAGCTTGGCCAGTTGCTCCTCACGGAAGCTGCGGTCCATCAGCAGGCGTATCAGGTGCGGGTAGCTGGTGAAGGGCCCGCCGTTGGGGTGGTCGGTGGTGAGCACCACGCGCCAGGGGTCGTTGACCAGCAGGAAGATCTCCAGGCCTATGACCCATTGCAGCGCGTTCACATAGCTCTGCTCGCGGTAGCGGAAGGGCACCACGCCGCAGCCGGCTTCGCACTCGATGTCGGCGCCTATCCACTTGCGCGGGCTGGCCAGGCCGGACTGCGCGTGCTGGCGCATCGTGTCGCCCGAGGCGGTCACCGTCTGGCCGAACATGATCTGGCCGACGTCGATGCTGATGTTGGGGTGGGCGTTGACGGCCTCGGCGAGCTGCAGCGCGGCGGACGAGAACTTCTTGGGGCCCTCGGTGCCGTAGGCGTGGAACTGGATGTGCGTCAGGTGGCCGGGCAGGCCGTCCAGCGCGCTGATGGTGTCCAGCGTGGACTGGATGTTGCCCGCCACGCCGAGGTTGCTGCCGTGGATGTGCAGCGGGTGCGGCACGCCCAGCGCGCGCAGGCCGCGCGCCAGCGTGTGCACCACCTGGCGCGGCGTGACCTGCCAGTGCACGTGCGGCTGGTCGACGTCGAGCTTGCGCTGGTTGAACTTGAAGGCCGAGATGCCGCCGGGGTTCACCACCTTGACGCCCATGGCCTTGCTGGCGTTGATGGTCCAGCCCATGTAGTCGCGGATGCGCTCGAAGTCTTCGCCGCGCGCCAGCATCTCGAGCAGCAGCTCGTCGTTGCCCAGCATCACGTAGGCGCCGTGGTCGAGGATGGGCGTGTCGCCCATCTCCATGTGGGCATGGCGCGCGTTGCAGGCCATCATCGCCGGCTCGAAAGCCGCCGTGTAGCCCATCTCCACGTAGCGGTAGCCGGTGGCCAGCGTGCCGGGCGCGCAGCCGCCGCAGGAGGCGAGCTCCAGCGGGTTGTCGGGCAGCGCGATCGGGTTGCCATTGCGCCGGTGGTCCTCGGGCAGCAGCAGGCGCGCGAGGTTGACCTTGCCGCCGCCGATGTGGGTGTGCATGTCGATGCCGCCGGCCATCACGATGCAGCCGCTGGCGTCGATCTCCTCGGTGGCGGGCGCGGTGCCTGGTGCGACGATGCGGCCGTCCTGCAGCCACAGCTCGCCGACGGCGTCGGTACCGTGGGTCGGGTCTATGACACGGCCGCCCTTCAACACGGTCGTCGTCATGCCGCGACCCCCTGGCGTTGGCTGCGCAGCGCCAGCGAGAGCTGCCTCAGCACCTCGGCCACCGTCGGCAGGCCGTCGGCGATGACCGGCCGCAGCGGCACCACCACCGAGCCATCGACCCGGAACAGGTGGCCGCCGGCGCCTATGCCGGGCGTGGCCACGGCGATGAAGACATCGGCCGCCGCCTCGCCGGCCATCGCGGCCGGCCCGAGCACGATGCGCGGCAGCCCGGCCGTGGCCGGCACCGGCTGGGCGCCGAAGCTCGCCACCCACAGCAGCGCGTCCACCGCGCCGCCGGCCAGCAGGCGCTGGGCGTCGAAACACAGCGGCTCGTGCTCCAGCCCCGCCGGCCCGGCGCGTGAGCGCAGCGGCAGGCCGGAGAGCCAGGTGAAGACCTCGTTGACGGTGGAGGCGCCGTCGCCGCCGCCCAGCGCGAGCGCGGCCGCGCGGGTGGTGCGGTTGAGCGTGCCGACGATGCGGTTGAGGGCCTCGACGATCAAGGCGCCCTGCGCCGGCAGGCGGCCGGTCTCGTAGACGATGACGGCGTAGCGGCTGGCCGCGAGGCGCGCCGCCAGGCCGGCCAGCGCTTCGGGCAGCGGCGCGCTCAACCGCCGGCCATCGACCGCGGCCGCGAGCAGCGCGACGGTGTCGAACAGGTCCTGGCCCGGCCCGGGCTGCAGCGTGGCGAGGCGCGCATCGCCTGCCGCCAGGCCGCAGCGCTCGAAGAACAGCGGGTAGCGCTCGCTGGGGTCGCCGCCCACGCAGACCACCAGGTCGGCCCGCTCGTGCACCTCGGCCAG
Source organism: Ideonella sp. (assembly GCA_035460745.1). Classification (GTDB taxonomy): domain Bacteria; phylum Pseudomonadota; class Gammaproteobacteria; order Burkholderiales; family Burkholderiaceae_C; genus Ideonella. The sequence continues at coordinate 7,985 of DATHWJ010000262.1, forward strand.
CGTGGTGGAGAAGCGGCCGCGGTCCTGCAGCGCGCGCAGGCCGTGCATCATCGCGGCGCCCTGGGCCGCGTCGCAGACGGCGCCGGTCTGGCAGGCCAGCGCATACAAGGCGCGGGCGCCGGCCACGTCGGTGCCCAGGCCGCCGAAGAGCGGCTGGCGGGCAGCGGCGAGCCGCTCGGCGGCCGCAGTGATCGCCGCGTCCACGCTGCTGGCCTGGCCGTGGACGAAGGCGGCCGGAGCGGCCGGCGGCCGGGCCGAGAACCGGGCCAGCCCGGCGCGGGCCTTGGCGCAGTCCGTGCCCCGGGGCACCAGGGTCGGCAGGCCCGGGTCGGCATCGACGCCGAAGCTGTCGCAGAGCAGGGGGCAGAACGGGCAGGTCCAGGGCGGGGCGCCTGCTGCGGGCGCTGCATCGGTGTCGGTCATGGGCTCTTCACAACGCAAACGATGTGCCACGGCCGGTGGCAGGCCCTCACCCGGCAAACACCGCGCAAACACCGCACAAACGCCAGGGGCCACCCCGCAGGCCACCCCGCCGTCACGGCCAGATGTGCCACACAGTGTGGCGCTTTTGGCGGCCGGCCCGGGGCGCGGCCAGCCCGGGGATGGCCTGCGGCGCGCCCGCCAAGGGGTTACCCGAAGTGGCACGATTCGTGATGGCTCACCGGCATGGGAAGCCTCCGCCGTCTACAGGAAAACCAGCCGGGCCGCCGGTCTCGATCAGGCCCGCACCGGCGGGATCTGCAGGTCGTGCAGCGCGCTGGCCACCAGCCAGGCGTCCGCGCCGGCTTCGCGCGCCAGCGCCAGGTCGGCCTCGGAGCGCACGCCGCCGGCGCCGATCAGCGTGGCGCCGGGCACCTTGCGCCGCAGCTCGGCCATCGTGGCCAGGTCCGGCCCGGCGCCCGAGCCCACACGCTCCAGCGTCATCACGATCACGCGCTGCGGCCAGAGCTCGGGGGCGTCCCAGCAGCCGGCCGGGTCCAGGCGCTGGCTGCCGCGCCGGTCCAGCGACAAGGCGGCCGGGCCGCCGGCCGCGAAGCAGGCCTGCAGCGCCTCGCGCGAGCGCAGCGACTCGCTGGCGAAGATGGGCACCACGCGCCGGCCAGCCTCGCCCAGCGCGGCGATCAGCGCCGCGGCGCCTTGCGCGTCGGCAAAGCCGGCGTCCAGCCACAGCTCGAGCTCGGGCAAGGCCTGCAGCAGCGAGTGCAGCAGTGCCTGCTGGGCGCTGCCGCCCAGCAGCGCGTCGAGATCGGCCACGTAGAGCTGCTGCGAGGCGCAGTGCTCGCAGAGCTTGCGCGCCACCGTCAGCGGCTCGCTGCTCTGGCACAGCGCCGAGACGATGGGCCGGTAGCTGGCCCGGTCGCCGCCCTTGCCGCGCACCACTTGGCCTTGCAGCAGGTCGATGACGGGGATCAGGCGAAGCTCGGGTTGCATGCGGCGGGGCATTGAAAGGGAAAGGAAAGAGGGAGCCAGGATGACGCGTGTGTTTGTTTTCGAGTATCTCAGCGGCGGTGGCCTGATCGCGGGCGACGCCGATGGTAAGGCCGCCGACGAGCTGATGCCGCTGGGCTGCCAGATGCGCGACGCGCTGGTGGCCGACCTGCTGGCCACGGCCGGCTGCAGCGTGACGGCCGCGACGGGTGAGCGCGCACCGCTGCCGGCCGCACTCGCCCGCGCAGCCGCTGTGCAGGCACGGCCCGGCGAGCCGCTGTTCGACTTCGTCGCCGCCCAGGCCGCCGCGCACGACGCAGCCTGGGTCGTGGCGCCCGAGACCGACGGGCTGCTGGCGCACTTCCATGACTTGATCGGCTCGGCGCGCTGGCTGGGCTGCGACCACGCCGCCATCGTGATCGCCGCCAGCAAGCGGGCCACGCTGGAGCGCCTGGCGGAGGCCGGGCTGGCCACGCCGCTGGCCTTCGAGCATTCGCTGCTGACCACGCGCTGGGTCGTCAAGCCCGACGACGGCGCCGGCGGCGTGGCCACGCGGCTGCACACCAGCGCCTCGGCCGCGCTGCAGGACGCGGCCGCGCGCGGCGACGCGACCGCCACCGTCGAGCCCTGGGTGGAGGGCGAGCCGCTGAGCATCTCGCTGCTGTGCCACGACGGCACGGCCGAGCTGCTGAGCGTGAACCGGCAGCGCATCCTGATCGGCGACCAGGGCCACCTGTTCTTCGACGGTGTCGAGGTCAACACGATCCCGCTGGCGAGCGAGCGCGGCGTGGCCTTGAGCGCGCTGGGCCGGCGGGTGGCGCGCGCGCTGCCGGGCTTGCGCGGCTTCGTCGGCGTCGACCTGGTCTGGCACGCCGAGCGCGGGCCGGTGGCGATCGAGGTCAACCCGCGCGTGACCTGCGCCTACGCCGGCCTCTCGGCCTCGCTGGGCCGCAACCTGGCTGCCGAGCTGCTGTCCGCCCACCTGAGGGAGCAGGCCGATGCCGTCATTGCTTGAGCAGACCGTCGTCGGCTGGGACATCGGCGGCGCCCATGTCAAGGCCTGCGTGCTGCAGCGTGGCGAGGTGGTCGACGTGGCGCAGTGGGCCTGCCCGCTCTGGCAGGGCATGGACCACCTGGAGCGCGTGCTGCTGGCGGCCGGCCAGCGCTGGCCGGCGCTGGCGCAGATGCAGCATGCCGTGACGATGACCGGCGAGATGGTGGACCTCTTCGCCCACCGCGAGGAGGGCGTGCAGCGCATCGCCGCCGCGCTCGCCGAGGTGCTGCCGGCCCCGGCGTTCTTTGCCGGCGACGCCGGCTGGTGCGGCTCGGGCGAGGTCGCGCAGCACTGGGCCAGCGTGGCTTCGGCCAACTGGCTGGCCACCGCGCAGCATGCGGCGCTGTGCCTGGATCAAGGCGTGCTGCTGGACATCGGCAGCACCACCACCGACATCGTCGCCTTCCGGGGCGGCCGCGTGCTCACCGCCAGCCGCAGCGACGCGCAGCGCCTGGCCACCGGCGAGCTGGTCTACCACGGCGTGGTGCGCACGCCGCTGTGCGCGCTGGCCCGCCGCGTGCCCTGGCGCGGCACGCCGCTCAACGTGATGAACGAATTCTTCGCCACCGTGGCCGACGTCTACCGGCTGACCGGCGAGCTGGACCCGGCGCACGACCTCTACCCGCCGGCCGACGGCGGCGCCAAGGACGCGCCGGCCACCCACGCCCGGCTGGCCCGCATGATCGGGCTGGACGCGCGCGACGGCGAGCCCGCCGACTGGCTGGCCTTTGCGCAGGGCTGGCGCGCGGCCCAGGTGGCCGAGCTGGGCGGACAGCTGCAGCGCGTGCTGGCGGCACACCGCCTGGGCAGCGATGCGGTGGTGGTCAGCGCGGGCTGCGGCGACTTTCTCGCGGCCGACGTGGTCGCCGCCGCAGCCGCTGGCGGCGAGCTCGCGGCCCCCCAGGCCGTGCGGGCCTACGGCCTCCAGGTGGCTCGCCTGGGCGCGCAGGCCGTGGCCGCGCAGCCCGACGTGGCCGCCTGGGCCCAGGTCTGCGCGCCTTGCGTGGCGGTGGCCACGCTGCTCGACGGGGAGCGGCGCTGATGTGGGTCGTCAAGATAGGCGGCAGCCTCTGCGCCGACCCGCTGCTGCCGGACTGGCTGGACCTGCTGGCGCAACTGGGCGGCGGGCGCGTCACGGTGGTCTGCGGCGGCGGCGGCTTTGCCGACGAGGTGCGGCGGGTGCAGGCGCACTGGCAGTTCGACGACCTGGCTGCGCACAACATGGCGGTGCTGGCGATGGCGCAATACGCCTACCAGCTGCACGCCATCAACCCCGCGCTCAAGCTGACGCGCCGCAAGAGCGACATCCCGCAGGTGCTGCACCGCGGCCAGACGGCCTTGTGGCTGCCCTTCGAGCTGCAGCGCGAGCAGGCCGACGCGCAGACCAACTGGAACGCCACCTCCGACACCATCGCGCTGGACCTGGCCCGCAAGCTCAATGCCGAGCAACTGGTGGTCGTCAAGTCCTGCGAGATCGACCCGCTGCTCTCGCTGGAGGAGCTGGGCGACAGCGGCGTGCTGGACCGCGGCTTCGCCGAGCTCTCGCGCGGCGTGGCCTTCCCCATCGAGGTGATGCACAAGGGCGAGCTGGGACGCATGCGGGCGCTGCTGCTGGGCGAGACGCGCTTTCTCGACTCGTAGCGCGGGCGGCGGCCCGGCGAAGAAAGGCTGGGCGGCTACACGCTGCCGTGCCGCTGCAGCAGCTCGCGCCACAACCGGTCGTGGGCCGGCAGCGCCGGCATCGCCGCGGCTTCGACCGGCTGCAGCCGCCGGCCTGACACTGGCTCGCCCCAGTGCGCGAGCTGCCAGGCGCCGCGCGCCGTGCCCTCGACAGCATCTGTGCTGACGTGCACGCGCCCGGCCGGCAGCAGCGCGGCCAGCGCCTTGCAATAGACCAGGTTGTCGGCGAACGGCCCCTCGATCACGACCGGTGCGGCCGCCCCCAGCCGCTCCAGCAGCCAGGCCGTGAGCTGTGCGCAGTACAGCGCGGCGAGGCTGGCGCGCTGAACCTCGCTGAGCGCAAGGGCGGCTTCGATGGGCTCGCCGCGCCGCAGCACCCTGCCCACCGATCCGGCGAACGGCCCGCCCTGGCTGGCGAACGACGGCAGCGCCTGCACGCCGTCGCGCAGCAGCTCAGCCAGGCTGGCCAGGCTGGCCTGCTGCGGCGAGGCGCCGGCACACAGGGCGGCCAGCTCGCGGCCGCCCATGAAGCGCGCGGTCGGCACCGGCTCGCCGCCCACCGAGACATTGGCCAGCATGTCGCGCCGGGGGTCCAGCGCCGCGGCCGACGCAGCGGGCGCCATGATCACGACCCAGGTGCCGGTGGAGATCAGGGTCATGGCCTGCCCGTCGTGCAGGTGGCGGGCGAGGCAGGCATTGCTGTCGTGCACGCCCACGTGCACCCGGCAGGTCTCGGGCAGGCCGGTCTCGCGGGCGCGCTCGGGCCGCACGCCGCCGAGCACCTGCCAGGCTGGCAGCAGCGGCGCGAACAGCCCCGCCCAGCCCCGGCGCTGCGCCAGGTCCGAGAAGCACCGCTCGGCCGGCCGCCACAACTGCGTGTGGCAGCCCAGCGACGAGACCTCGCTGGCCACCACGCCGCTCAGCCACCACGCCCAGAACTGCGCATAGGGCAGCAGCCAGCTCGTGCGGGCCCAGGCCTCGGGATGGGCCTGCTGCAGCCAGAAGAGCTGCCGCGCGGCGTTCAGCCCGGCCGGCAGCTCGGGCGCCAGCGTCACGGCAAAATCGTCGCACTCGGCGCGGTAGCTGTCGCGCAGCGCGGCGTAGCCGTCGAACTCGTAGTCGATCGCCTCCCAGGCAAGGCCGCCCTCCCCGAGCGCAACGATGGCGGCGCCGTGCGTGCTGGCGATGGCATCGGCGCAGCGCGGCGTCGCCTTGGAGCCAGCCAGCGTCTGGCTCACCCATTGAGCCAGACCGGCCAAGTCGAGCGCGGGGTAGCCCAGCGGCGACATCACCGAAGCGTTGTCCCGGCCATGCTGCTCCACCACCGCGCCGGCGGCATCGATCATCAGCAGCTTCGCGTGGCTCTTGCCGATGTCCAGCACCAGCGTCAGCGCGTCATGGCCCCTCAAAGACTGCGCAGCCATCAGTCGAGATGAAACAGGCAGGGCAGCGGCTCGACCACCGGCGAGCCGTCCGGGTTGGTGCGCATCAGGTCCGCCATGTGGGCCCACCAGCGCTGCATCACCGGGTACTGCGGCAGGCTCTCCATCGTGTGGTCGGCGCGGCGGCGCAGCACCGCGAACAGCACATGGTGCTCTTCGTCGAGAAAGATGCTGTAGTCGCTGATGCCGGCCTCACGCAGCAACTCGGCCAGCTCGGGCCACAGCGCGTCGTGGCGGCGCCGGTACTCCGCGGCCTGGCCCGGATGCAGGAACATGCGGAAGGCGATCTTCTCGGAGCTCATGAGGGATTCGACTCAGAAATGGGGTCAGAAATGGGGTCAGAGTCAATTTCCGGCGCGGTGAGGGAGTTTGCGCAAGCTGAGCCGGCCCTGCGCTGTGCGGCGGCTGTGAGAGGCGTCGAGGAGCACAGGGTGGCCGGCCAGCGCGCGCAGCGCGCATCAACATCTGACTCGTCGCGGCTGATCGAACGCAGCGAACGGAGTGAGCGCAGTGAGTTCTGCGACGGGCCGGCCGCCCGAGCACCGCAGAGCAGTCGGCGCGCAGCGCCGACCGCCGAACCCAGCCGCCGTACAGCGCAGGGCCGGCTCAGCTTGCGCAAACTTCCGCCCCCCGCACCGCCCCGGAAATTGACTCTGACCCCATTTCTGCTGACCCCATTTCTGATTTCTGAGTCGAATCCCTCATGAGCTCCGAGAAGATCGCCTTCCGCATGTTCCTGCATCCGGGCCAGGCCGCGGAGTACTGGCGCCGCCACGACGCGCTGTG
>DATHWJ010000263.1:0-5824 GCA_035460745.1 Ideonella sp.
TTGCACTGGCGCCGAAGCTCTCAACGGCACTGTCTTCGATCGAAGAGGAGCTTGGTATGCCTTCACCGCATTTCTATGGTCAGCCGAACAACGTCTGCATAAACGAAACTGAGGCAAGTCAATGACCTGCTTGGCATGCCGTTTCATTCCGTTGAATATGCCATTCACTCCGGCGTTATCCGGTGCTTGGTGTGGTCCATGAACCCACAATGGATCTGCGGCTCACCCAAGCGGCAACTGAATCATCCGTCTTGCTAACGCTCTGACCCTGTTGGTTGTTTGACCTTGCATTGGGTAGCTACGCAGCGGCTTCGTCATCCTCCGCCGCCAACCGCTGCAACTCCACCAGCCGCCTGTACAACCCCCCCTCTATCCCCATCAGCGCCTCATGCGGCCCCAGCTCCGCGATGCGACCGTGGCTCAGCACCAGGATGCGGTCGGCGTCGCGGATGGTGGACAGGCGGTGGGCGATGGAGATGATGGTGAGGTGGCCGCGCAGCTCGCCCAGCGCGCGCTGCACCACGTGTTCGGTCTCGCTGTCGATGTGCGAGGTGGCTTCGTCGAGCAGCAGGATGCGGGGCTGGCCGGCGAGGGCGCGGGCGATGGCGATCAGCTGCTTTTCGCCCACCGCCAGCCGCGCGCCGCCTTCGCCCAGCGGCGTCGCGTAGCCGTGCTCCAGCCGGGTGATGAAGTCGTGTGCGCCGGCCGCGCGGGCGGCGGTCTGGATCTGCTCGGTGCTCAGCGCGCGGCCCATCGCGATGTTCTCGGCGGCGCTGGCGGCGAGCAGGAAGGGCTCCTGCGGCACCAGGCCCACGCTGTCGCGGAAGGCGGTCTCGTCGAGGCTGGCAATGGGCTGGCCGTCGATGCGCAGTGAATCGGGCACGGCGATGGGGTAGAAGCGCAGCAGCAGCGAGAGCAGGCTGCTCTTGCCGCTGCCGGTGGGCCCGACGATGCCGATGAACTCGCCCGGCGCGATGCGCAGCGAGACATCGCGCAGCACCGGCACGCCGGGGGTGTAGGCGAAGTCCAGCCGCTCGAATTCCACCTCGCCGTCCGTCACGCGGCCGGTGGCTTCGGGGCGGGGCGCCTCGGCCTCGTCCATCAGGGTGTTGACGCGCGCGGCCGAGACGATGGACTGCTGCAGCTGGGAGAACTGCATCGTCAGCTGTATCAGCGGCTCCACCACGCGGCCAATGTAGCTGACGAAGGCGTACAGCACGCCCACCTGGATGGGCGTCAGGCTGCCGCCCGCTTCGCGCAGGCCGAAGACGGCGATCACGATGGCCAGCATGCTGACGTTGAGCAGGTCCAGCGCCGGGCGCAGCAGCCAGGCGTTGGCGCGCAGCTCCACCAGCCGCGAGCGGAAGTGCTCGTCGTTGACGCGGGCGTAGCGCTCGCCGTAGGCCTGGGTCGCGCCGGTGGCCTGCAGCACGGCCATGCCGCTGATCGACTCGGCCGTTTGCGCGTTCAGGTCGCTGCGCAGCTCGCGCGTGCGGGCCACGGCGGGCGCCGAGAGCCGCTTGTACAGCGCCACGATCACCAGCACCGCCGGCACCAGCGTCGCCACGATCAGCATCAGCCGCCAGTCGAGAAAGGTCATCGTGACCAGCAGCACGGTCAGCATGATCAGGCAGTCCAGCATCACGAACAGCACCTGCACGTAGAGCATCTTGACGGCTTCGGTGTCGTTGGTGACGCGGCTGACGAGCTGGCCGGTGATGGCCCGGTCGAAGAAGCTCATCGGCAGCCGCAGCACGTGGCCGTAGACCGCTTCGCGGATGCGCTGCACCGAGCGCATCGCCACGCCCGCCAGGCGCGAGAGCTGGCCGTAGCGCACCAGGCTGGCGATGCAGCCCGCCACCAGCGCGCCGCCCAGCAGGCCCAGGATGGCGCCCAGGTTGGGGTCGCGCGGCAGCAGGTAGCGGTCGATGAAGGCCTTGCCCAGCACCGGGCCCAGCGCATCGAGGCCGGCGGCCACGCAGAGCCAGAACAGGCCGACCCAGACGTGGCGGACCTCGGGCTGCACGGCGCGCCAGAGCAGGGCGGCGGCGCGGCGGCCCGGGCTGGGGCTTGTCTTGTCAGGCTTCGACAATTGAAGCCTCCAGTTGCTGGATGCGCCACTGGTGGGCGTACCAGCTGTGGTCGGCGCCGCGGGCCACCAGCTCGTCGTGGCTGCCTTGCTCGGCGAGGTGGCCGTGGCGCAGCACGACGATGCGGTCAGCGTCGGCCAGCGACGAGAGCCGGTGGCTGACGATGATCACGGTGCGGCCGCGGCGCTGCTCGCGCAGGTGGCCGAGGATGTTGTGCTCGGTCTGCGTGTCCACGGCCGAAAGTGCGTCGTCGAGCAGCAGCAGCGGTGCATCGGTCAGCAGCGCGCGGGCGATGGCGACGCGCTGGCGCTGGCCGCCGGAGAGCGTCACGCCGCGTTCGCCCACCGGCGTGTCGTAGCCCTGCGGCAGTTGCAGGATGTCGTCGTGCACGGCGGCCAGGCGGGCGGCCTCTTCGACCGCGGCGGGGGTGGCGTCGGGCCGGGCCAGTGCGATGTTCTCGCGCACGCTGGCCGAGAACAGGATGGGCTCCTGCGGCACCCAGGCGATGCCGGCGCGCAGCGCCTCCAGCGTGTAGTCGGCCAGCGGCAGGCCGCCCCAGCGCACGCTGCCGGACTGCGGCATCCACTGGCGCAGCAGCAGCTTGACCAGCGTGCTCTTGCCGGCGCCGGTCGGCCCGACCAGGCCCAGCGTGCTGCCGGGCGGGATCTCCAGCGTCAGGTCGGCCAGCGCGGGGGCGGTGGCGCCCGGGTAGGCGAAGCTCAGCTGCGAGAGCGAGATCGCGCCCGGGCGCACCGGCTCGACGCTGCCGTCGTCGTCGATCGCCAGCGGCTCGTCCAGCACCAGCGAGAGGCGGGCCCAAGCTGCGCGGCCGCGCTCCCACAGCGAGAGCACCCAGCCGGCAGCGAACATCGGCCAGATCAGCTGCCCGAGGTAGAGGCCGAAGCTGGTCAGCTGGCCGATGCTGAGCTCGCCGTGCCACACCAGCCAGCCGCCCAGCGCGAGCGAAAACGTCATCGCCGCGCTCAGCGTGATGCCCACGGCCGGCTCGTACAAGGCCTCCCAGCGCTGGGCCTGGTAGCCGGCGCTGGCAGCCGCGCCGGCCAGGGTCTTGAAGCGCTCGCCGCTGCGCGCCTCCAGCCCGAGCGCGCGCAAGGTGCGCACGCCGGAGAGGGTCTCCTGCACGTGGTCGTTGAGGTCGCCGAAGCGGTCCAGCGACTCGCGCGAGCGGTCGTGCACCTGGCGCGAGATGCGCCAGAAGGCAAACGCCATGAAGGGGAAGGGCACCAGCGCCACCGCCGCCAGCCGCACGTCCACCCCCAGCGCCATCACCACCACCACGAGCACCAGGGTCAGGCTGCCGTCGAAGCCCGCCAGCAGCGCCTCGCCGGCCGCCATCTCGATCGCATCGACGTCGTTGGTGGCCAGCGCCATCAGGTCGCCGGTGCGGCGGGTCTGGTAGAAGCGCGGGCCCTGGTGGGCCAGGCGCTGGTAGAGCGACTCGCGCAACTCGACGCCCATCTGGTAGGCCGCCGAGTACAGCTTGAGCCGCCAGGCCACGCGCAGCCCGTAGATCGCGACGCCGGCTGCGACCAGCAGGCCGAGCTGCCGCCACAGCGCCGGGCCGCTGAGCTGGCGCGCCACCAGCGCGTCCACCAGGTGGCCGATCTGGCGCGGCATCCAGACGGTGAGCAGCGCGATGCCCGCCAGCATCGCGCCCGCCATCGCGTACGACGCGCCATGGCGGCGCACGAAACGCAGGATGAGCTGGGCGAGTGTCATGTCGGTCGGGGCCGGCGCCGGGCGGTGCCAGGAGCAAAGCCGGCGATTCTAGGAGGCTCGTATGGCGAATGCCGTGGTACACCTTGTGGATAGTTGGCGCGCTCAGGCGAGCCTGCCGCCCCCTGCATGTTCGCCCGGAGACCCCTTCTTGAAGCCCTGTTGCCGTCCGACACCGCCGGCCTTGCTGTTCGCGTCCCTGCTGGCGGCCCTGCTCGCCGCCTGCGCCGCCAAGGGCCCCGGCCCCGCGGCCGTCGGGCCCCCGCAGCGCAGCGTGCAGATCCAGCGCACCACCTACGGCGTGGCCCACATCGAGGCGCCCGACTTCGAGGCCCTGGCCTATGGCGTGGCCTACGCCCACGCCGAGGACAACGTCTGCCAGACGGCCGACCAGCTCGTCACCGTGCGCGGCGAGCGCTCGCGCTTCTGGGGGGCCGAGGCCAGCGGCCTGCTGGGGCTGCGCTCGCTGCCCAACGAGCAGATCGACATCTACATCCGCGGCCTGATGGACGACGGCGAGCTGGCGCTGGCCGAGAGCCGCACCAGCGCCGAGGCCCAGGCGATGGCGCGCGGCTACGTGGCCGGCTACAACCGCTTCCTCAAGGACAGGGCCGCCGACCCGCTCAAGCCGCTGCCGGCGCCCTGTGCCGGCCAGGCCTGGCTGCGGCCCATGACGCCGGCCGACTACCGCCGCCTCAACGAACTCGCCGCGACCCAGTTCGGCGCGCTGGCGCTGGCCGATGCCGTCGTCGCGGCGCGCCTGCCGGTGCCTGGCGCTGCGCCACCCAAGCCGGTGGCGCTGCGGGAGGCCCTGCAGGCGCTGGCCGGCTACCGGCTGAGCGACGCGCCCCCCGGCGCCAGCGGCTGGGCCTTCGGCGCCGAGACCAGCCTGAACGGCCGCGGCCTGCTGGCGGGCAACCCGTACGCCCCGTGGCGCGGCGCGGACCGCTTCTGGCAGATGCACCTGACCATCCCCGGCCAGCTCGACGTGATGGGTGCCGGCAGCGGCCACAGCCCGGTGGTGCAGGTCGGCTTCAACCAGGACCTGGCCTGGACCCACACCGTCTCCACCGGCCAGCGCTTCACGCTGCACGAGCTGAAGCTGGTGCCCGACGACCCGGCGCGCTACCTCGTCGGCGGCCTGGCCGAGCGCATGCGCGCGCGCACCGTGCGCTACGAGGTGCTGAAGGCCGACGGCACGCTGGAGAGCCGGCTGCACACCGTCTGGATGACACGCTACGGCCCGGTGATCGCCCTGCCGCGGGCGGGGCTGAGCTGGACCGCCCAGACCGCCTACGCGCTGCAGGACGCCAACACCTGGAACGTGCGCGCCACCGACACCTGGCTCGCGATCAACCGCGCCACCCGCGTGAGCGAGCTGCAGGCCGCGCTGCGCCAGCAGGGCACGGCCTGGGCCAACACCGTCGCCGCCGACCGCCATGGCGACGTGCTGTATGCCGACGCCAGCGCCGTGCCCGACCTCGACGCCGCGCAACTGCAACGCTGCGCCGCCTCCAAGGCGGCGGCCGCGCTGGCCACCGCCGCCGGCCTGGTGCTGCTGGACGGCTCGCGCGCCGACTGCCAGTGGCGCAAGGACCCCGCGGCCACCGTGCCCGGCCTGATCCCGCTCGAGCGCATGCCCACGCTGGAGCGGCGCGACTGGGTGCAGAACGCCAACGACAGCTACTGGCTCAGCAACCCGCTGCTGGCGCTGGACGGCGTCTCGCCGATGGTGGGGCCGGTGGGGGTGCCGCAAGGCCTGCGCACGCGCGGCGGCATCACGCAGATCATGGCCCGGCTGGCCGGCACCGACGGCCTGGCCGACCACGGCAAGGTTGGGCTGGCGGAGGTGCAGGCCATGCTGCTGATGAACCGCAACGAGGCGGCCGCGCTGGTGCTGGACGACCTGCTGGCCGCGTGCGCCGCTCCCTCCGAGGGCCTGGCCGCTGCCCGACCGGCTGTGCCTCCCCGCCCGGCAGCAGCCCCCAGCCCGGCCG
>DATHWJ010000264.1:0-3129 GCA_035460745.1 Ideonella sp.
GGCGCTTCCAGCCAGCCCTGCTTGCTGCCTATCATGCCGGCCATCAGCAGCGAGACGCCGGGCTGGGCGCGCAGCCAGTCGCCGCAGGATTCCTCCAGCGCCGCCACGAAGGCGCCGTTCTGCACGCGCATGATGCCGTCGTTGCTGCTGCGCGTCTCCAGGATTGTGCCGCCCTCTCCCAGCAGGTAGGCGCGCAGGCTGGAGGTGCCCCAGTCCAGCGCGAGCAGTGCGGGGGCCGTGCCGGCTACGGCCGGCGGGGAGTGCGGGGAGGCAGGCGTCATGGTGGGCCGAATGCTATGCGAGAACACGGGCGCAATACACCCGGCGCGGCTGGCGCGTACGATCCGGCCACCCCACTCCAATCCCTTCCCGGCATCGCCCCTTGAACGACCTGGCCACCCTGCAAGCGCTAGTGCTCGAACTGCCCAGCCCCGCCTACATCCTGGGCGCGATCGTGTTCGGCCTGGTGGGCATAGGCGCTTTCCGCTACGGGCGCAAGGGCGGCAAGCCGCGCACGCTGTGGCTGGGCGTCGCGCTGATGTTCTACCCCTACCTGATCTCCGGCACGCTGTGGCTCTACCTCGTGGGGGTGGCGCTGTGCGGCGGCCTCTGGTACGACCACCGCCATTGACCACACCCGTTTGCCCGAAAGGCCCGCCATGCCCAGCATCCGCATCGAGTTCCCCGGCAGCCAGGGCGCCGCGCTGGCCGCCCGGCTGGACACGCCCGACACGCCGCCGCGCGCCTGGGCCGTCTTCGCCCACTGCTTCACCTGCTCCAAGGACACCAAGGCGGCCGCCCACATCGCACGGGCGCTGGCCGAGGCCGGCTTCGGCGTGCTGCGCTTCGACTTCACCGGCCTGGGCTGCAGCGGCGGCGACTTTGCCAACACCCACTTCAGCTCCAACGTCGACGACCTGGTGGCCGCCGCCGACTGGCTGCGCGAGCAGCACGGCCCGCCTGCCCTGCTGGTGGGCCACTCGCTGGGCGGCGCCGCGGCGCTGGCGGCCGCCCACCGCATTGAAGACTGCCGCGCCATCGCCACGCTGGGCGCGCCCTTCGACCCCGTCAACGTCACGCGCCAGTTCGGCGAGCAGGTGCTGGAGATCAGCGAGCAGGGCCAGGCCACGGTGACGCTGGCGGGCCGGCCCTTCACGATCAAGCGCGCCTTCCTCGACGACCTGGCCGGGCAGGACCAGGCCGAGCGCATCCACCAGCTGCGCCGGCCGCTGATGGTGTTCCATGCGCCGCAGGACCGCACGGTCGACGTGGCCAACGCGCGCCGCATCTTCGAGACCGCGCTGCACCCCAAGTCCTACGTCTCGCTGGACGACGCCGACCACCTGCTGAACCGCGAGGAGGACGCCCGCTTCGCCGCCAGCGTGATCGCGGCCTGGGCGGCCCGCTACCTGCCCCAGGTGACCGCGGGCTCGTGAGCATCAGCTATCTCTGCCCTGCCACCGACACGCCGGTGGGCGGCGTCAAGGTGATGTACCGGCACTCGGAGATGCTGAGCCGGCACGGCATCGCCAGCGATGTCTGCCACCCGCACGATCCCGCCTTCGCGTGCAGCTGGTTCTCGCATGCGGCCACGCTGCGCCGCGACCACAGCTTCGACGTGCAGAGCGACTTCCTCGTGATCCCCGAGATCTGGGCCGCGCCCTTCGCGGCGCGCTGCCTGGCGGTGGGCCTGCGCTACGCCGTCTTCGTGCAGAACGGCTACCGCATCTACCAGGGCGCCGACGAGCGCGGCGAGGCCGGCCTCGAGCAGGCCTACGCGGGCGCCAGCCTGGTGCTCTCGATCTCGCACGACACGACCCGGCTGCTGCAGCGCAAGTACCCGGGCCTGCCCGGCGAGCGGCTGCTGCGGCTGCTGCCTGGCGTGGGCGAGGCCTTCGGCGTGGCGCCGCGCAAGCGCAGGCAGATCGCCTACATGCCGCGCAAGCTGCCGGAGCATGCCGCCAATGTGTGCTTCCTGCTGCGCGGCGTGCTGGGCGAGGGCTGGTCGCTGCGGGCCATCGACGGCCTGGCCGAGCCGCAGGTGGCGGCGGTGCTGGCCGAGAGCGCCATCTTCCTGTCGTTCAGCGAGCTGGAGGGCCTCTCGCTGCCGCCCATGGAGGCGGCGCTCTCGGGCAACCTGGTGGTGGGCTACACCGGACAGGGCTCGGGCGAGTACTTCGAGCAGCCGCTGTTCAGGGAGGTGGTGCGCGGCGACATCCCGGGCTTTGTCGATGCGGTGCGGCAGGCCATGCACGACGTCGACAGCGGCCTGCTGGGCAGCCAGGCGGTTGGCGCGCAGGTCCGCTCGCTCGCGGCGCGGTACTCGTCGCGCAGTGCGCAGGACCTTGTGCTGGCCTTCGGCCGGCGGGTCGCGGGGCTGCTGGGCGGCGGCCCGCCGCAGGCGCCGCAGACAATGTTCTGAAATTGCCTCAGGCCAGCGGCTCGGCCGGGCAGGGCCGCGCGGCGGGCTGCGGCCGGCCCGCGGGCTGCAGCAGCGGCAGCAGCAGCACGATCGCCAGCGTCAGCAGCGGCAGCAGGCCCAGCGCCACGCGCAAGTCGGTGGCCTCGGCCAGCCAGCCTATCAGCGGCGGGCCGAGCAGAAAGCCGGTGTAGCCGAAGCTGGCCATCGTGGCGATGCCGCGCCCGGCCTGCTGGCCCTCGCGGCGGGCCGCGGCGCTGAAGACCGTGGGCACCACGGTCGCCACGCCCAGGCCGCTGAAGGCGAAGGCCAGCACGGTGGCGCCGGCATGGGCGCTGGCCAGCGCGGCCGTCAGCGCCAGTGCGCCAAGCAGGTTGAGCCCGCGCAGCAGCGGTGCGGCGCCGAAACGCGCGATGAGGTGGTCGCCGAACAGGCGCATCACCGTCATCGCGAGCGAAAACGCGGCGTAGCCGAAAGCGGCCTGCGAGGCGCTGGTGCCGAGCTTGTCGTGCAGGAAGACGGCGCTCCAGTCGGCCATCGCCCCCTCGACCAGGAACGAGCAGAAGACCATGCAGCCCAGGCCCAGCATCGCCCGGTCGGGCAGCGAGAAGCCGCTGCGCGCCGCCGCCGGCCGGGTCTCTCCGGCGGCCGGCGCCGGTGCGGCTGGCCGTGGCAGCCAGGGTGCCACCGCCAGCGCGGCTGCGCCGAGC
>DATHWJ010000265.1:0-2310 GCA_035460745.1 Ideonella sp.
CGGCCACGCTGCTGGCAGCGCAGGGCCACCAGCCCACGCACCGCCCCGCGCTGGCCTGGGCGCTGCAGAACGCGCTGGCCGCCGCGCCGGTGCCGCGTGGCGTGATCGTGATCGACGACGCCCACCGCATCGCCGACCCGGCCGCCTTCGCCTTTCTGGACGCCCTGCTCGAACGCCTGCCCAGCCACTGGAGCCTGCTGCTGGCGAGCCGCCAGGCCCCGCCGCTGGCACTGGCCCGGCTGCGCGCGCTGGGCGAGCTGGCCGAGCTGCAGCCGGCCGAGCTGCAGTTTTCCCCTGCCGAGACGCAGGCCCTGGCCCGCATCCGCGCACCCGGCTGGCCGGACGCTGCCGTGCAGCATCTGCACGAGCGCACCCAGGGCTGGCCCGCCGGCATCAGCCTGGCGCTGGCCCAGGCGCCGTCGGCCAGGGCGCATGAGCCGGCCGGGCCTCTCCCAGTCCCGGGGCGAATCCCTGAGTGCGGAGCACGAAGCTACACCAGTGACCGCGCCGTTTTCGACTACCTGTACAGCGAGGTGCTGGCCGGGCTGCCGGCAGCGCTGCGCGACTTCCTGCTGCGCTGCGCCGCGCTCAGCGAGTGGAGCACCGACGCCTGCGCCGACGTCTCCGGCCGGCACGATGCGGCCGAGTGGCTGGACGACATCGAGCGGCGCGGCCTCTTCGTCACCGCGGCGGGGCCGGATGCATCCGGAGCCCCGGTGCTGCGGCCCCACGCCGTCTTTCTCGACGGCCTGCGGGCGGCGGCGCAGCGCGAATGCGCCGCCGACTGGCCGGCGCTGCAGCAGCGGGCCAGCCACTGGGAGCGTGCTCGGCCTGCCGCCGCGGCCGTGTCGGTGCCCGCGCCTGCGCAGGCGCCCGCCCCTGCCCCCATCTTCCCGCCCGCCTCGCCGGCGCCAGCGGCCCCCCCTGCCCCGGCCAGCGCCGTCTGCATGCTGAGCGCACGGGAGCGCGAGGTGCTGGCCCGCATCGCCTCCGGCGACAGCAACAAGCTCATTGCCCGCGCCTTCGACTTGAGCCCGCACACCGTCAAGCGCCACGTCGCCAACATCCTCGACAAGCTGGTGCTCAGCTCGCGGGTACAGGCCGCGGCATGGCACCAGGCGCAGAAGGCTCACCACCACCAGCCGGCTCGCCAGCGCGAGATGGCCTGATTTCAAGTTGCGTTCACTGAAGAAGACACGGCTGCTGACGGCACTTGCGGATCGGCCGCTGCGGCAATCGCGTCGCCGATGGCGTAGAAGTGCCCACCCGCGATGTAGTGGAGGCTTCTCCATTGCGGATCGGCACTCTCGAAGTTCCAGTGGCCATCCCTGAATACTCGCGTGTCCGCCCACGCACCTGTGACCTCGCCGATGAAAAGATCGTATGCAGTCTGGCTATGAGGCTCTGGCACCAGCCGGCAGATGAGCCAGGCAGAACAGCCAGCGACCAACGGTGAGGTGTACCCATCGACGTGGAACAGTTCGACGCCGCTCTTTGCCAGCTTCTCGGGATCGTCGTGGAGGCTTCTCGTACCGAGCTCATAGGTCAGTCCGAGCTGAGCCACGTTGGGAACCTGCATCGCGAAACAGCCGCTCTTCTCGACCAGGTCGCGCGTCTTGGCGATCTTGTCCAGGACCACGGTGACCTTGGGAGGGAAGTAGTCGAGGGCGCATGCCCAGGCAGCCGCCATGACGTCAACGACTCCATCATGACTGGCAGACACGAGAACAGTGGGACCATGATTGATGAGCCTGTGGGCCTTTTTCAGCTCAACGGGGGAAATGTGGTCGTTCATTGGAATAACGCTGCCATGCATCGCCACGCCTGCGAAGTCAGGCATTCGGATACGTGTAGTAGATCTTGCCGACAATGGTCCACTTGCCATTGATCTTCAGCAGATTGAAGAAGTCGGTGAATCGGTTGCCGGCCACATGGTCGCTGTCCACGCGGGCGCTCGCCGCTGTCCCGGCAATGTCGATGCGAGCGATGGCTGTGCGAGCATGGGGGGACGGTTCCAACTGGTCGATGACGTCGTAGAGCTTCTGGATCTCGGGCCCGAACAGCTCCTGCCCATTGAGGCCGAAGATGGTGGCTTTCTCATGAAAAGCCGGCTTCATGGCAGCACTGCTGGCCTTGGCGTTGCCTTCGACGTATTTGTTCAGCACCTCGACGATCGCGTCGTATTCCTGGACATAGGTCGGTTCACTCATGGCATGGCTCCTCAATGGTGGCGGGGTCGGTAGCGGGCAGATCAGAGCCTACTGATCGCCCTCGATAGAGAGAACTGGCCACAGGGTCGAGTCACTTTTA
>DATHWJ010000266.1:0-3169 GCA_035460745.1 Ideonella sp.
GCCGGTTTCGCGGCCGCCGGCGCCGGTGGCGGTGGCGGTGGCGCCGGTGCCGGTGCCGGTGCCATCGTCCACGCGGGCGCCACGGCTGGCGGCGGCGCCAGCTCTGTGCCGGCCCCTGCCGCCACCGTTTCCACCGCCTCCCGCGCAGGCTCGCTCGCTGGCGTCTCAAGCGCCGGTGGCGGCGCGGCGGGCGGTAGCTGTCCCAGATCGTCGAGCAGGATGTCGATCACCAGGCCGGGCTCTTCGCCTGGCGGCTCGGCCGGCCCTTGGTCCGGCGGCTCCGCCGCGGCCTGGTCAGCCGGCGCGTCAGGCGCCAGGCTCGCTGGCGGCGCGGCCTAAGGCTCCTCCACGGCCACCGGCACCGGCACCGGCACCGGCAGCGCGGGCGCCTGCGGCGCTGCGCGACCGGCCAAGGCCTCGCGGAAGGCCTGCACACCCAGCAAGGGCGCGTCGTCACTCGCTGTCAGCACGGCATCGAGGGTCGCCAGCAGGCCGTCGCTGAAGCTCGGCCCGCCCACCCGTTGCAGGGCCTCGCGCAGCCACTCGGCGGGCGCCGCATGCTCCGCAGGCGGCGCTGTACCGGCGATGGCGAAGCAGGCCAGTGCCGCCAGGCTGCGCAGGTCCTGCGCCTGCCCCGGCGCCAGCTCGCCGCGCGGCGGTGAAGCGAAGTCCAGCAGCACCGTGCGCTCCTCAGGCAGCATCAGCACCTTGTCGGGGGCCAGCCCACCGTGCCACAGCGAAGCGCCGTGCAGCTGCTCCAGCGCCTCCAGCAAGGGGGCCAGCAGCCGATCGCGCAGCCAGGTCTCGTCGGGCGGCCCGGTGCGCGCCGCGCGCACCTCGGCCAGCGTCGGTGCCCGCGGGTAAGGCACGCACAAATAGGCCGTGCCGTTTTCTTCCCAGACCCGCCGCACGCCCAGCAACACGCCCTGCGGCAGCGCCGCGCGGCGCTCGGCCTGCTCCAGAAAGGCCTGGATGCCGCGCAGGAAGGTGGCGCCGTCCGCCGCGCTGCGCAGCTCCAGCAGGCCGCCAGGGCCGCGGTGCGCCAAGGCCTGCGGCAGGTACTCCCGGACGGCGAAGCGGCGCTTCAGCTTCTCGTTGAAACCCACGTAGACCGCCTCGTCTGCCGTTTGCGAGAGCACCCGGCGGATGCTCATCGCCCCCAGCAGCGCGCCGACGGACAAGGCGCCCGTGTAGGCCGGCGAGGCCTCGACCGCCCGCGCTGCGGCGTCGGCAGTACCGCCGTCGTGGTGGGTCTCCAAGTCTTCAAACGGTGTCGTATGCAACTGCGAATTCATCGGGGCCGACCTTAACCGCGCGTTGGCGCATCCCGCCCGTAGCAAGGCGTTAGAGGTGTGACCGCTCGATGCCGGGAAACGCGGGGCGGCGGGCCTGCCGCCCCGGTCATCCGGCCTTGGGCCTCGCCTCGGGTTCTCGTAATTGGAAGCTGGCGATGCGCCATTGGCCCCCGGTCACTTCGAGGCCAATGCGCAACTCGCCTTTCAGGGCCGAGGGCTGGTCGCGATCGGAGACGCTGAAGATGAAGGTGTCGGAGCCCGGTACGCGCCACGGCGCGTCGTCGCTGCCGCGCAGCAGGTAGGCCGAGCCCAGCAGCGCGCCGAAGTTGTCGACGCTGGTCGCGCGCTGCGCCTCGGGCGTCAACAAGGCCCAGGCATCGGCGCTGCGGCCGCCGCTCACCAGCGCGCCGAACAGCCAGGCCACGTCCGAGGGTTCTTCGGGCTCCGCCGCAGCGGGCCCTGCGGCAGGGCTCAGTGCGCCGAACTTCAAGCCGCCGTCGCTGGCGGCCAAGCCGCCGGGCGGCGTCAAGCCCATCGACGGCGTGGCCGGTGCATTGCGCCCGGCAGGCTGCAAATAGGACACAGCCGCCACCGCACCGGCCGCCAGTGCCAGCAAGACCGCCAGCAGCCCGGTGCGCCGTGCTGCCGGGGCGCGCCAGCGCTGCACCAGCCGGCGAGCTTGCCGGCGCAGCCAGGCAGCACCGCCCTGCAGGGCCTCTGGCCCATCGGGCGCGGTTTCGTCCAGCAGCATGGCTTGCGAGGGGCCCGCCTCGCGCATCGAGGGCGCACGGCGGTAGGCGGCAATCGCCGCCGCGGCTGCGAACCCGGCCACAGCCACATACGGAAAGATCTTCAGGATCTCCAGCCAAACCTCGGCAGCGTCCACGGAAACCTCCGTTACATGTAACGAATTATTTTCTCATGCCGACGACCATGGGTTGGACAACCACCCCGGGCGGCGCCCGAAGGCAAGCCCGCGGCACCCTGCAACGCCCCACTCCTTGCAACTTGGTCACGATATTGCGGCGCTCGCCGCAAGGAAGGATGATGCGCGTTCGGCTGCAAAAAGCCCACCCCTGCCCCGCGGCCCCCCACCGCGCCCATGCGAAGGAGTGCAAGGTGAGTCTCAAGAACCTGAGCGAAAGCGAATGGAAGAAATTCTCCAAGGCGCGCGACCTGAAGGACGCCCCGCTGCTGAAGGCCCTGGTCGCGCTGGACAAGGCCGAGAAGGCCCCGCCCGGCGAGCAGCTCAAGGCGCTGGACGAGCTCGAGAAGCAGGCCGACGCCCTGCTCAAGGCGCACAAGGCCGACAAGGAGGTGGCAGCCTACCTGGCTGAGCTCGACAAGTCGCTGAAAGCGCAGCGCAAGACCAGCGAGCAGGCGGCCAAGGCCCACGCGGAGAGCGCTCAGGCCGAGAGCGAAGACGAAGACAGCCCGGCGCTGCTGACCACCAAGATGGTGCCGCTGATGCGCGCGGTGCCCAAGGGCGAGGTGCTGCACGCGCTGGTCGCGATGGCGGGCAAGGGCACCGTGGTGATGGTGGCCCGCAAGCCCATCCCGGTCGGCCGGCGCAAGCTGCTGGCCGCCGAGCTGGGGGTCAGCGGCGGCATCAAGTACCACGCCGGCCAGTGCCTGTTCGAGGCCAAGGCCCACACCTTCGTGATGGAGACCGTGGTCGCCGGGCTGGCCAAGAAGATCAAGCAGGCGCTGCTGGACCAGACCGAGCAGCGCTACAAGGTGCGCGTGCGCGGCGACGACCCCGCGCTGGTGGACGATGACGGCGACGAGGCCGAGGGCGACGACGGCGGCAGCCCCGCCGCCGTTGCCCCCGCTGTCGCGGCGATCCCCCCTGCCCCGCCGCTGCCGCCGACCGC
>DATHWJ010000267.1:0-16401 GCA_035460745.1 Ideonella sp.
CACGCCCTGCGCGAACGCCCGCGGGTCGCGGCGCGCCCAGGCCGCCCCCCACGCCTGCTGGCGCAGCAGCGCGGCCGCCTGCAGGCGGTTGGTGACGGCGTCCCCGCCCAGCGCCCCCTCGGCCTGCGCGAGCGCCGGCGCCAGCTGCGTGACCAGCGTGGCAGGGGTTTCGACGCGCGGCTGCCAGCCGCCGCAGGCCGCCAGCGCCCGCCGGGCCGGCGGCAGCAGGGCCGAAAACGGCAGCAGCCAGACGGCGTCGCGCAGATCGACCGCCCGGGCCTGCGCCCAGGTCTGCAGCGCCTGGACGCGCTCGGCCCAGCCGGCGTCACCGCTGGCGCAGGCGCTCAGGTCGATGGCGGGGAAGGAGGACGGCGATGGCGGCGGCAAGATCAAATAAATCGGGGTCTGCTGGGCGGGCCGCCCATCCCACCACTGCATTCAAGGTAGGGCCTTGGCTGCGGGGCGGCACAAAAGGCTTTGTGTCAAAATCATTGTGCCTCGCAAACCCTTTGTTCCATGCGCCCCTGCATCACGCTGGTTTGCCTCGAAGGACCCCCATGAGCAACGAACTGATCAAGCATATTTCCGACGCGTCGTTCGAGTCGGATGTTCTTAAATCCGACAAGCCGGTGCTGGTCGATTACTGGGCCGAATGGTGCGGACCCTGCAAGATGATTGCGCCCATCCTGGACGAGACGGCCAAGGAATATGGCGAGCGCTTGCAGATCACCAAGCTCAACGTCGACGAAAACCGCGACGTGCCCGCCAAGTTCGGCATCCGCGGCATCCCGACGCTGATGCTGTTCAAGGACGGCCAGCTCGCCGCCACCAAAGTTGGCGCCTTGTCCAAGGCACAGTTGACCGCCTTCCTCGACGGCAATCTATAATCTCGCCTGTTGCACCGGGAGCGGCCGCTTTCTCAGCGCCGCCCCGCTGCTCCGAAGACAGGCTGGGCCACTACACCCGGTACCGTTGAGGTACTTTGGCGCGTAGGTTTCAGGCCCCTCCAAACCCCAGTCCCCAGTCAGTTTTTTTCACGTACGCGCTGCAACGTCCGGCTTCAGTGTCCGGCCTGCGGCGAAGTGATCAGGCCATCCGCCTTCGGCCAGGCGCGGCCCACCACCCCAGGGTGATTTCCCATGCATCTTTCCGAACTGAAGGCGCAACACGTCTCCGAGCTCATCACGATGGGCGAGGCGCTGGAGATCGACAACGTCGCTCGTCTGCGCAAGCAGGAGCTGATGTTCGCGATCATGAAAAAGCGCGCCAAGGGCGGCGAACAGGTGTTCGGCGACGGCGTGCTCGAGGTGTTGCCGGACGGCTTCGGCTTCCTGCGCTCCATCGAGGCCAGCTACATGGCCTCGACCGACGACATCTACCTCTCGCCCAGCCAGATCCGCCGCTTCAACCTGCACACCGGCGACAACGTCGAGGGTGAAGTGCGGGTGCCCAAGGACGGCGAACGCTACTTCGCGCTGGTCAAGGTCGACCGCGTGAACGGCCTGACGCCCGAGGAGAGCAAGCACAAGATCATGTTCGAGAACTTGACGCCGCTGTTCCCCAAGGAGCAGTTCAAGCTCGAGCGCGAGATCAAGTCCGACGAGAACATCACCAGCCGCATCATCGACCTGATCGCGCCCATAGGCAAAGGCCAGCGCGCCCTGCTGGTGGCGCAGCCCAAGACCGGCAAGACGGTGATGATGCAGCAGCTGGCCCACGCGATGGTGGCCAACCATCCCGAGGTGCACCTGATCGTGCTGCTGGTCGACGAGCGGCCCGAAGAAGTGACCGAGATGCTGCGCACCGTGCGCGGCGAGGTCATCAGCTCGACCTTCGACGAGCCCGCCGCCCGCCACGTGCAGGTGGCCGAGATGGTGATCGAGCGCGCCAAGCGCCTGGTCGAGCTGAAGAAGGACGTGGTCATCCTGCTCGACTCCATCACCCGCCTGGCCCGGGCCTACAACAACGTGCTGCCCTCGTCCGGCAAGGTGCTGACCGGCGGTGTCGATGCCAACGCGCTGCAGCGCCCCAAGCGCTTCTTCGGCGCCGCGCGCAATGTCGAAGAAGGCGGCTCGCTGACCATCATCGGCACCGCGCTGATCGACACCGGCAGCCGGATGGACGAAGTCATCTACGAAGAGTTCAAGGGCACCGGCAACTGCGAAATCCACCTGGATAGACGCATGGCCGAGAAGCGCGTCTACCCCTCGATCCTGATCAACAAGAGCGGCACGCGGCGTGAGGAGCTGCTGCTCAAGCCCGAGATCCTGCAAAAGAGCTGGATCCTGCGCAAGCTGCTCTACCCGATGGACGAGATCGAGGCGATGGAGTTCATCCTCGACAAGATGAAGTCCTCCAAGAACAACCACGACTTCTTCGACATGATGCGAAGAGGCGGTTGAGGGCTTCAGCCCGCACCGGTTGCGGGCGTTGGCGGCAGGCGAGGCCTGCCGCTGAGCTATAATCCGCGGTTTTCCGCTGTCGGAAAGTGCGTGTTGCATGGGGCAATCGCGTGGCTACCGGCTGACCAGCGACGAGGAAGGCGCCAAAAGCGCCCACAAGATCCATGAAAGATGGCATTCACCCGAACTACCGCGACGTCTGCTTCGTGGACCTGTCCAACGGCTTCAAGTTCGTGACGCGCTCCTGCGCCACCAGCAAAGAGACCGTCAAGATGGACGACGGCCGCGAGCTGCCGCTGTTCAAGCTGGAAACCACCAGCGAATCGCACCCGTTCTACACCGGCACCCAAAAGAGCATCGACTCGCTGGGCGGCCGGGTCGAGAAGTTCCGCAACAAGTTTGCGCGCGTGGGCCTCAAGAAGTAATCTTGGCGTTCATGTATTCTCAGGAAAGGCAGCTACGGCTGCCTTTTTTGTTGGTCGGCCCGCCGGTGCCGCGCCTGCGCCGCCCGGCGCCCGGCCCACACCGCCGCCCTTAGGCCCTGCACACTGCCTTGTGAACCAGCCCAGCCCTGCCTCCCCCAACCCCGCCCTGGTGACCCAGCGCGCCGCGCAGCGGCTGCCGCGTGTCGCGCTCTGGCTGTTCTGCGCCGCCTACGTGCTGCCCGGCCTGTTCGGCCGCGACCCCTGGCGCAGCGCCGACCTGACGGCCTTCGGCTACATGCTGGGCATGGCCGAGGGCCGCACGCCGTGGCTGGCGCCCACCGTGGGCGGCCTGCCGGCCGAGACGGCGCTGCTGCCGCACTGGCTGGGCGCGCTCTTCATCCAGTGGCTGTCGCCGTGGATGGATCCGGCGCTGGCGGCGCGGCTGCCCTTCGGCGCCCTGCTCGCGCTGACCCTGGGCCTGGTCTGGTACGCCACCTACCATCTGGCCCGCACCGAGGCCGCGCAGCCCGTGCCCTTCGCCTTCGGCGGCGAGGCCGACCCGGTCGACTATGCACGCGCGATGGCCGACGGCGCGCTGCTCGCGGTGATCGCCACGCTGGGCCTGCTGCAGCTGGGCCACGAGACCACGCCGGAGCTGGTGCAGCTGTTCGTCGTCGCGCTGTTCCTCTGGTCGCTGGCGGGCGCGCCGTTCCGCGGCTGGACCGCCCGGGTCGCCGCGCTGATCGCCCTGCCTTCGCTGGCCACCAGCGGCGCGCCCTCGATGGCGGTGGCGCTGGGCCTGATCGGCGCCATCATCTGCGTGCGCTCCAGCTACCGGCAGGTGCGCGCGCTGGCACCCTGGGTGGTGGCTTCCACGCTGCTGGCCGCCGGCCTGGCCAGCGTGCTGGGTGCGTGGGCCTGGCGCGCCGGCCTGCATGCCGACGCCGCGCAGTGGCTGGGCCTGGGCCGCCTGCTGCTGTGGTTCACCTGGCCGGTCTGGCCGCTGGCGCTGTGGACGCTCTGGCGCTGGCGCCGCCAGCTGCTCAACCGCCACATCGCCGTGCCGCTGGGCACCGTGCTGGTGGCGGTGATCAGCGCGGTGCTGATGGGAGGCTCGGACCGTGCACTGATGCTCGCCGTGCCCGGCCTGGCGGTGCTGGCGGCCTTTGCGCTGCCCACCTTGCAGCGCAGCACCGGCGCCGCGGTGGACTGGTTCTCGGTCTTCTTCTTCACCGTCGCCGGCATCGCGATCTGGGTCGTCTACAGCTCGATGCAGGCCGGCATGCCCGCCAAGCCGGCGGCCAACATCGTGCGGCTGGCGCCCGGCTTCGTGCCGAGCTTTTCGGTGCTGGCGCTGGTGGCAGCGGCGCTGGGCAGCGTGGCCTGGCTCTGGCTGGTGCGCTGGCGCACCTCGCGCCACCAGCATGCGCTGTGGAAGAGCCTGGTGCTGCCGGCCAGCGGTGTCGCGCTGACCTGGCTGCTGACCATGACCCTGCTGCTGCCGGTGCTGGACTACGCCCGCAGCCCGCGCGCGCTGGTGGCGCAGATCCAGCAGCATGTGCCCGCCGGCAGCTGCCTGCGCATGCCGGACAACAACCGCGCCAATGTCGCGGCGCTGGAGACGATGGGCCGCTACCGGGTGCAGGCGCTCAGCGGCGCGGCCAGCGAACTCGCCGGCTGCCCCTACCTGCTGCTCGCGGCGAGCGTCGCCAAGCCGCCTGCCACGCCGGACGGCTGGCAACTGCTGGCCCGCGTGCGGCGCCCGACCGACCGCAGCGAGCAGACCTCGATCTACCGCCAGGCGCGCTGACGCGGCCGCCCCGGCGGCGCCTCAGCCTTGCTGCGGCAAGACCAGCGTGGGTTCGGCGACCGCGCCCGCCGGCGTCTTGACGCGCGCCGCCGGCAGCACCAGCGTGAAACACGATCCGCGGCCCAGCTCGCTCTCGATCAGCAGCTCGCCGCCATGGCGCTGCGCCACGTGCTTGACGATGGACAGGCCCAGGCCGGTGCCACCGGTGTCGCGCGAGCGGCTGCCGTCGACGCGGTAGAAGCGCTCGGTCAGGCGCGGCAGGTGCTCGGGCGCCACGCCCGGTCCGGTGTCGCGCACGACGATGTCGGCCGCGCCGTCGGCCCGGCGCCGGAAGCTGGCGCTGACCTGGCCGCCCTCGGGGGTGTAGCGCACGGCGTTGTTGACCAGGTTGGTCACCGCGCTCAGCAGCTCGGCTTCGTTGCCGGCCAGTTGCACGTCCTCGCCCCAGTCGAAGCTCAGCGTGTGGCGGCGCGCGGAGAGCGTGCGGGCATCGGTCTCGACCGCCTGGCCGAGCCGCTGCAGCGGCAGCCAGTGGTCGACCGCCGGCCTCGGGCTGCCCTCCAGCTTGGCCAGCGTGAGCAGGTCGCCGACCAGCATCTGCATGCGCTTGGTCTGCTGCCCCATCAGGTTCAGCACCCGCTGGCGCTCGACCTCGCTGAGCGGCAGGCTGGCCATGGTCTCGACGAAGCCGGCCAGCACGGTCAAGGGCGTGCGGATCTCGTGCGAGACGTTGGCGACGAAATCGCGCCGCATGGACTCCGAGCGCACCCGCTCGGTGACGTCCTGCGTCAGCAGCAGCCACTGGCCGTCTCCATAGGGCCGCAGCGTGGCAGAGAGCAGCCCGCGCCCGTGCGCCTGCGGGATCTGCACCGGCTGGTCGTAGCTGCGCGACTGCAGCTGTGCGACGAAGGCCGGCGAACGGACCAGGTTGGTGATGCGCTGGCGCAGGTCGCGCACCGGGTCCAGCCCCAGGTGGTCGGCCGCGACGCGGCTGCACCACTCGATCTGCTCGTTGGCATCCAGCAGCAGCACGCCGTTGGGCGAGGCTTCGATCGCTGCGAGGAACTGGGTCAGGCGGTCGCGCTCGTGGGCGGCCGCGCGCTCGCGCATGCGCAGCGCGCGCTCGACGCGCACCCCCATCTCGCCCCAGAAACCGCTGAGCTCGGGTGCCGCGCCCTCCAGCGGGCCGCTGAGCCAGCCCAGCAGGCGGCCGCCGCGCAAGGTATCGACGATGCCCACCAGCGCCACACCGGCACCCGCACCTATCAGGCTGCCTGCCAGCGGCCACTGCAGCAACTGGCCCAGCGCGTGGCCGGCGAAAGCACCCGCGACCGCCGCGAGCACCGCGATCAAGACCCGCGGCCCCAACCAGAACATCGGCGCGATCCGTCAGTGCGGCGTCACGCCACGTTGGGCGCGGCGACCTGCTGCGTGAGCCGGTAGCCGGCACCCCGCACGGTTTCAATCATCTGCGCGCAGCGCGCCGGCAACAACGCCTCGCGCAGCCGCTTGACGTGCACGTCGACCGTGCGCTCCTCGATGAAGACATGGTCGCCCCAGACGCGGTCCAGCAGCTGGGCCCGGCTGTGCACGCGCTCGGGGTGCGTCATCAGGAAGTGCAGCAGGCGGAACTCGGTGGGGCCGAGCTTGATGTCGGTGCTGCCCCGGCTGACGCGGCGGGTCGAGGGGTCGAGCTTGAGCCCGCCCAACTCGACCGCGGAGTCCAGCGCCTCGGGCACCCGGCGGCGCAGCACCGCGCGGATGCGGGCCAGCAGCTCCTGGGTCGAGAAGGGCTTGGTCAGGTAGTCGTCGGCCCCGGCGTCCAGGCCGGAGACCTTGTCGGTCTCGTCGGCCCGGGCCGTCAGCATGATGATGGGCAGCTCCTTGGTGCGCGCATCGCTGCGCCAGCGGCGCGCCAGCGCGATGCCGGACTGGCCCGGCAGCATCCAGTCCAGCAGGATCAGGTCCGGCAGCACGCCATCGACCGCCACCAGGGCCTGGTCGGCCGTTTCGGCCAGCGTGACGTCGAAGCCGGCATGGCGCAGGTTGATCGCGATCAGCTCGGCGATCGCCGATTCGTCTTCGACTACCAGTACGGTCGGCATGTGACAGCGTCCTCGTTGTTCTGTTCTTGGTCTTGATTCAACGGTTGAGCGCGATGGTCTCGACCGCCTCGACCGGGTTGTGGCGCACGTCCGTGCCCTTGACGATGTAGATGATCTGCTCGGCCAGGTTCTTGGCGTGGTCGCCGACCCGCTCGATCGCCTTGGCGACGAACACCAGGTCGATGCTGGCCGAGATGGTGCGCGGGTCTTCCATCATGTAGGTGATGAGCTTGCGCATCATCCCTTCGAACTCCTGGTCGATCTGGTTGTCGCCCTTGATGACTTCCAGCGCCTGCACGGTGTCCAGCCGGGCGAAGGCGTCGAGCGCCTTGCGCAGCGAGGCCGTCGCCAGCTCGGCCTCGAAGGAGACGTCGGAGACCGGCAGGCGCAGGCGGCTGAAGACGCCCGTGTTGATCAGGCGCTGCACGGTGCGGGCGATGCGCGCGGCTTCGTCGCCGACGCGCTCCAGGTTGCCGATGGTCTTGGAGATCGCGATCAGCAGGCGCAGGTCGCGGGCGGTGGGCTGGCGGCGCGCGATGATGGTGGAGAGATCGGCATCGATCTCGACCTCCAGCTGGTTCACGCGCTCTTCCATCTGCAGCACCTGGGTGGCCGTCTCGGCGCTGTAGTTGGTGAGGGCGTAGACCGCTTGCGCGACCTGCGCTTCGACCAGGCCGCCCATTTCGAGCACGCGGGTGGAGACGCCGCTCAGCTCGGTGTCGAACTGCGTGGAGAGGTGCTTTTCGGTCATGTCAGGTCCCTGCTGTGGTTGCGGTCATCGGCGAGCGGCTGCCCGGGCTCAACCGAAACGCCCGGTGATGTAGTCTTCGGTATCTTTCTTCTTCGGCTTCATGAAAAGCTCGGAGGTCGGGCCGAATTCGATCAGGTCGCCGAGGTACATGTAGGCGGTGTAGTCCGAGACGCGCGCCGCCTGCTGCATGTTGTGGGTCACGATGGCCACCGTGTAATCGCTCTTCAGCTCGTGGATCAGCTCTTCGATCTTGCCGGTGGAGATCGGGTCCAGCGCCGAGCAGGGTTCGTCGAGCAGCAGCACCTCGGGCTTGATCGCCACGCCGCGCGCGATGCACAAGCGCTGCTGCTGGCCACCGGACAGGCCCGAGCCGCTCTGCCCGAGTTTGTCCTTGACTTCGTTCCAGAGTGCGGATTTCTTCAATGCCCACTCCACCCGCTCGTCCATCTCGACACGCGAGAGGTTCTCGAAGAGCTTGACGCCAAAGGCGACGTTGTCGTAGATCGACATCGGGAACGGCGTGGGCTTCTGGAACACCATGCCGACCTTGGCACGAATCAGCGACACGTCCAGCTTGGAGTCGAGGATGTTCTCGCCGTCGACGTTGATCTGCCCTTCCGCGCGCTGCTCGGGGTAGAGCTCGAACATGCGGTTGAAGGTGCGCAGCAAGGTGGACTTGCCGCAGCCCGACGGGCCGATGAAGGCGGTGACCTTCTTCTCCGGGATGTCGAGGTTGATGCGCTTGAGGGCGTGGAAACTGCCGTAGTAGAAGTTCAGGTCGCGCACCGAGATCTTGGCCTTCTCGGTCACGGGGAGTTCAACTTTTGCGTCCATGAGTCTGTCTTCCCTGCGGGTTTCAGTGTTTGTTGCGGAACAGCACGCGCGCCAGGATGTTCAGCGCGAGCACGCCCATCGTGATCAGGAACACGCCGGCCCAGGCCAGCTTCTGCCAGTTTTCATACGGGCTCATCGCGAACTTGAAGATCGTGACCGGCAGACTGGCCATCGGCGACGAGAGGTCGGAGGTCCAGAACTGGTTCGACAAGGCGGTGAACAGCAGCGGCGCGGTCTCGCCCGAGATGCGGGCCAGGGCCAGCAGGATGCCGGTCATCACGCCCGCCTGCACCGACTTCAGCGTGATCGTCAAGATCACCTTCCACTTCGGCGTGCCCAGGGCGTAGGCCGCTTCGCGCAGCGCGTTGGGCACCAGCGCCAGCATGTTCTCGGTCTGGCGTATCACCACCGGAATCACGATCAGCGCCAGCGCCAGGATGCCGGCCCAGCCCGAGAAGGTCTTGAAGCGAGCCACGACCACGGCGTAGATGAACAGGCCGATCACGATGGACGGCGCCGACAGCAGGATGTCGTTGATGAACTGGACGACGCTGCCCAGCCAGGTCTTCTGGCCGTACTCGGCCAGGTAGATGCCGGCCAGGATGCCCACCGGCGTCCCGATCACGGTGGCCAGCGAGACCATCACCAGCGAGCCGAAGATCGCGTTGGCCAGCCCCCCGGTTTCAGCCTGCGGCGGCGGCGTCATCTCGGTGAACACCTCCAGCGCGAGACCGCCCAGGCCGAGGCGGAAGGTCTCGAACAGTATCCACAGCAGCCAGAAGACGCCGAAGGCCATGGCGGCCAGCGACAGCACCAGGGCGACCGCGTTGACGCGTTTGCGGCTGTTGTGCAGCGCTTGCGCGCTCGCAGTCAATTGGATGAAGCTCATGTGCGGCTCCCTTCGCTCTTCTTGAGCCGTGCCAGCAAGACCTTGGAAAAGGCCAGCACGACAAAGGTGATGAAAAACAGCACCAGGCCCAGGTACATCAGCGAGGCCTGGTGCAGGCCCGGGCTGGCTTCGGCGAACTCGTTGGCCAGCGCCGAGGTGATGCTGTTGGCGGCCTCGAACACCGAGAGCGAGTTGAGCTGGTTCATGTTGCCGATCACGAAGGTGACCGCCATGGTCTCGCCGAGGGCGCGGCCCAGGCCGAGCATCACACCGCCGACGACGCCGGTCTTGGTGTAGGGCAGCACCACGTTCCAGACCACCTCCCAGGTGGTGGAGCCCAGGCCGTAGGCCGACTCCTTCAGCAGCGGCGGGGTCACCTCGAACACGTCGCGCATGACCGACGCGATGAACGGGATGATCATGATGGCCAAGATGATGCCGGCCGACAGCAGGCCTATGCCCACGGGCGGGCCGGCGAACAGCGCGCCGATGACCGGCACGCCACCGAAGACGGCTTGCAGCGGCTGCTGCACGTAGGTCGACAGGATGGGGCTGAACACCAGCAGCCCCCACATGCCGTAGACGATGGAGGGCACGGCGGCGAGCAGCTCGATCGCGACGCCCAGCGGGCGCTTGAGCCACTGGGGCGACAACTCGGTGAGGAAGAGCGCGATGCCGAAACTGACCGGGACCGCGATGACCAGCGCGATGACCGAGGTCATCAGCGTGCCGTAGATCATCACCAGGCCGCCGTAGCTGTTCTGGACAGGATCCCACTCGCTGCGCCACAGGAACGACAGGCCATACTCCTGGATGGCAGGCGCGGCACCCATCACCAGCGACAGCAGGATGCCGATCAGCAGGGCCAGCGTGAGCCAGGCGGCGGCATGGGCGGCTATCGAAAACGCACGATCCGCCCAGGGGGCGCGCATGCTCCGGCCGTCGGGCCGCCCCGCCGGGGACGTTCTTGACATGGACAGCTCGCTCGGGATGGGGCTGGCTGGAAGTGTAGCGGTCACCTGGGCGCCTCCTCGGATGGATTCAAGCGGGCTCCCCGGCGCCGGACGCGCCGGGGAGCCTCGCCTGCGGTTGCTTCTTCTTGGATGGGGCGAGGCTTACTTGAAAGAGACGGCCTTGCCCGCCGGGTCCTTCACTTCGGCCCACTTCTGGCGCACCAGCACCTTGACCGAATCGGGCATCGCAACGTACTCGAGGTCTGCGGCCATCTTGTCGCCAGTGGTGTAGGCCCAGTCGAAGAACTTCAGTGCGGCAGCCGATTGCTCCGGCTTGACGGCCGACTTGTGCATCATGATGAAGGTGGCGGCCGTGATGGGCCACGAGTCCTTGCCCGGTTGCGCGGTCAGCACCTGGTAGAAGCTCTTGTTCCAGTCGGCATTGGCGGCAGCGGCCTTGAAGGTCAGGTCGTCGGGCGCGACGAAGTTGCCGGCCGGGTTCTGCAGCAGCGTGTGGGACATCTTGTTCTGCTTGGCGTAGGCGTACTCGACATAGCCGATCGAGTTGGGCAGACGCTGGACGAAGGCCGAAACGCCTTCGTTGCCCTTGCCGCCGGCGCCGGTCGGCCAGTTCACCGCCGTGCCTTCGCCGACCTTGGTCTTCCACTCGGCATTGACCTTGGCCAGGTAGTTGGTGAAGTTGAAGCTGGTGCCCGAGCCGTCGGCGCGGCGCACCACGGCGATGGCAGCGTCAGGCAGCTCGACGCCGGCGTTCAGCGCGGCGATGGCGGGGTCGTTCCACTTGGCGATCTTGCCGAGGTAGATGTCACCCAGCACCTGGCCACTCAGCTTGAGCTGGCCCGGGGCGATGCCCTTGATGTTGACCACCGGCACCACGCCGCCGATCACGGTCGGGAACTGGATCATGCCGTCGGCCGCCAGCACGTCGTCCTTCAGCGGCGCGTCGGAGGCACCGAAATCGACCGTCTTGGCCTTGATCTGGTTGATGCCGGCGCTGGAGCCGACCGACTGGTAGTTGATGCGCGCGCCGGTGGCCTTGTTGTAGGCATCGGCCCACTTGGCATACACGGGAGCGGGGAACGAGGCGCCGGCGCCGGTGACGTCCTGCGCATAGGCGGAGGCACCGATCGCCAGGGCCACGCTGGCCAGCGAAAAACGCACGACAGTAGAAAACATGAGGCAGGCCTTTCAACAGGTGGTAACAAAGAGCCCATCGGGCCCGTGATGCCAGCGACTGTAGAAAGCTTGTGTGACACCCCCATGACAGCACAAAAACGAGACGGGGACGCGCCGCCGAATCGTCACCTGCGCGTCACACCACTGTCATCGACTCACGCAAGTCCTTGTCGAATAAGAGATTTTCAGCCTCGCAGCGCCGCATCGGCGAGCCGCTGCGCGGCGGCTTGCGCCACCACGGCTTCGCGCGCCTCGACCATCACGCGCAGCACCGGCTCCGTGCCGGAGGCACGTATCAGCACCCGGCCGGTGCGGCCCAGCGCGGCTTTCACCGCATCGGTCTCGGCCGCGAGGTGGGTGTTGCGGGTCCAGTCGGCCTGGTCCGGCAGGCGCACGTTGAGCAGCGTCTGCGGGAACAGCACCACCTCGTCCAGCATCTGCGCGACACCGCGGCCGCTGCGCTGCACCGCCTCCAGCACCTGCAAGGCGCTGACGATGCCATCGCCGGTGCTGTGGCGGTCCAGCGCCAGCAGGTGGCCGGAGCCTTCGCCGCCCAGCCGCCAGCCGCGCGCACCCAGCTCCTCCAGCACGTAGCGGTCGCCCACCTTGGCGCGCACGAACTCCACGCCGAGCTGGCCCAGCGCCAGCTCGACGGCCATGTTGGTCATCAGCGTGCCGACCGCACCGGGCACCTTCTCGCCGCGCGCCAGGCGGTCGCGCACCATCACGTAGAGCAGCTCGTCGCCGTTGAACAGGCGCCCGGCCGCGTCGACCAGCTGCAGCCGGTCGGCGTCGCCGTCCAGCGCGATGCCGAAATCGGCGCCGTGCGCCTTGACGGCATCGACCAGGGCTTGCGGGGCCGTGGCGCCGAAGCCGTCGTTGATGTTGGTGCCGTTGGGCGAGCAGCCGATGGCGATGACGTGGGCGCCCAACTCGTGGAACACCGCCGGTGCGACCTGGTAGGCCGCGCCGTGGGCGGCATCGACGACGATCTTCAGCCCCTTGAGCGACAGCTCGCCGCTGACGCTGCCCTTGCAGAACTCGACGTAGCGGCCTTGCGCGTCGTCGACCCGCCTGGCCTTGCCCAGGTGGGCCGCATCGACCCACTGGGGCTCTTCGTCGATGGCCGCCTCGACCGAGCGCTCCCAGGCGTCCGGCAGCTTCTCGCCGCGGGCCGAGAAGAACTTGATGCCGTTGTCGGGGTAGGCATTGTGCGAGGCGCTGATCACCACACCCAGATCCAGCCGCAGCGCGCGGGTCAGGTAGGCCACGCCGGGCGTGGGCAAGGGGCCGGTCAGCAGCACGTTGACGCCGGCCGAGGCAAAGCCGGCCTCCAGCGCCGACTCGATCATGTAGCCGGAGATGCGCGTGTCCTTGCCGATCAGCACGGTGGGCTGGGCGCTCTCCTGCCGCAGCACCCGGCCGACCGCGTGGCCCAGCTTGAGCATGAAGTCGGCGGTGATCGGCGCCTTGCCGACCGTGCCGCGGATACCGTCTGTGCCGAAGTAGCGTCTGCTCATCGCAGCCTCCTGTTCTCGATTGTTCTACTCAGATCCTGGGTTCGGCCAGGCCCGCGGCCTGCCAGACCTTGAGTGCATCGACCGTGGCCGCCACGTCGTGCACCCGCACGATGCGGGCGCCGTGGGCCACGCCAGCCAGCGCCGCCGCGACGCTGGCCACCAGTCTCTCGCCGGCCGGCCGGCCGGTGACCTGGCCCAGCATGCCCTTGCGCGACCAGCCGACCAGCAGCGGATAGCCCAGCGCCAGCAGCGCCGCCTGGTGGCGGAAGAGCTCGAGGTTGTGGGCCAGCGACTTGCCGAAGCCGTAGCCCGGGTCCAGCACGATGCGCCCGGGTGCCACGCCGGCTTGCAGCACCGCGGCGACCCGTTCGCCGAGGAAGCTGCCGACCTCCGCCGTCACGTCGACATACTGCGGGTTGCGCTGCATGGTCTCGGGCTCGCCCTGCATGTGCATGAGGCACAGGCCGGCCGCGCCGTGACGCACGACACATTCGAGTGCGCCGGGCCAACACAGCGCGCGCACGTCGTTGATGATGTCGGCCCCGGCGTCGAGCACCGCGGCGATCACCTCGGGGCGGCTGGTATCGACCGAGATCGGCACGCCCAGGTTGATCGCGAAGTGCACTACGGGCAGCACGCGTGCGATCTCTTCGTCCACGCTGGGCATCAGCGAGCCCGGCCGGGTCGACTCGCCGCCGATGTCCAGGATGTCGGCCCCTTCAGCCAGCAGTTGCTCGCAGTGGGCCTGCGCCGCCGCGGTGGTCGCGTGCTGGCCGCCGTCCGAGAAGGAATCGGGCGTGACATTGACGATGCCCATCACTTGCGGGCGGGTCAGGTCGATGGGGAAACGGGAGGTTTGCCAGATCACGGGAGAGTCACCAGGGACACAGCGGGCGCCGAACCCTCGGTGGGCCGGTGTGCTTGATGTTATCCAGACGCCACCGGGGCGGCGGCAAGAGGGGGCAAGGGGGGCAAGGGGGCAACGGAAAAGACAAACGGGGCACAGGGCCCCGTCGTTGTGAGCAGCGCACCGCTTCAGCGGCTCGCTGGCCTCGTCACGCCGCCGCGGGCGCGCCGTCCGGATTGACCGGCGGCGTCGGGCCACTGCCCGGCTTGTTGGAGGTGCTGGTCCAGTCCTTGGGCAGGCGCGGCGACTTGCCGCCCATGATGTCGTCGATCTGGTCGGCGTCTATGGTTTCCCACTCAAGCAAGGCCTTGGCCATCGCGTGCATCTTGTCCTGGTTGTCCTCGATGTGCTTGCGGGCGATGGTGTACTGCTCGTCGATGATGCGGCGTATCACTTCATCGACCTTGCGCATGGTCTCTT
Organism: Ideonella sp.; assembly: GCA_035460745.1. GTDB lineage: Bacteria > Pseudomonadota > Gammaproteobacteria > Burkholderiales > Burkholderiaceae_C > Ideonella. The sequence continues at coordinate 14,214 of DATHWJ010000267.1, forward strand.
CGGACATGGTCGTGGTCTTGGTCACCGAGCGGCCGAGGAAGACCTCGCCCTCATTCTCGGCATAGACCATGGGGCCCAACTCGTCCGTCATGCCGTAGCGGGTCACCATGTCGCGGGCGATGGAGGTGGCACGCTCGAAGTCGTTGCTGGCGCCGGTCGTCATCTGGTTCATGAAGACTTCTTCGGCGATGCGGCCGCCGAACAGCACCGAGATGGTCGAGAGCATGCGCTCCTTGTCCATGCTGTAGCGGTCGCCTTCAGGCAACTGCATCGTCACGCCCAGCGCGCGGCCGCGCGGGATCACGGTGACCTTGTGCACCGGGTCGGTCTTGGGCATCAGCCGGGCGACCAGCGCGTGGCCTGCCTCGTGGTAGGCCGTGTTGCGGCGCTCCTCCTCCGGCATGATCATGGACTTGCGCTCCGGGCCCATCATGATCTTGTCCTTGGCGCGCTCGAAATCGACCATCTCCACCACCCGGCCGTTGCGGCGGGCGGCGAACAAGGCGGCTTCGTTGACCAGGTTGGCCAGGTCGGCGCCGGAGAAGCCGGGCGTGCCGCGGGCCAGGATGTCGGCCCGGATGTCTTGCCCGACCGGCACCTTGCGCATGTGCACGTTGAGGATCTGCTCGCGGCCGCGCACGTCCGGCAGGGTCACGTAGACCTGGCGGTCGAAGCGGCCCTGGCGCAGTAGCGCGGGGTCGAGGATGTCGGGCCGGTTGGTCGCGGCCATCACGATGACGCCGAGGTTGGTCTCGAAACCGTCCATCTCGACCAGCATCTGGTTCAGCGTCTGCTCGCGCTCGTCGTTGCCGCCGCCCAGGCCGGCACCGCGGTGGCGCCCGACGGCGTCGATTTCATCGACGAAGATGATGCAGGGCGCGCTCTTCTTGGCCTGCTCGAACATGTCGCGCACGCGGGCCGCGCCCACGCCGACGAACATTTCGACGAAGTCTGAGCCCGAGATGCTGAAGAACGGCACCTTGGCTTCACCGGCGATGGCCTTGGCCAGCAGGGTCTTGCCGGTACCGGGAGGGCCGACAAGCAGCACGCCGCGCGGGATGCGGCCACCCAGCTTCTGGAACTTTTGCGGGTCTTTCAGGAAGTCGACCAGCTCCTTGACCTCTTCCTTGGCCTCGTCGCAGCCAGCGACATCGGCGAAGGTGGTGGAGTTGTTGGCCTCATCCAGCATGCGGGCCTTGGACTTGCCGAAGCTGAAGGCACCGCCCTTGCCGCCACCCTGCATCTGGCGCATGAAGTAGATCCAGACGCCGATCAGCAACAGCATCGGGCCCCAGGAGAGCAACAGGCTGGTCAGCAGCGAGGGCTCATCGCGCGGGCGCACGTCGAACTTGACGCCGTTGGCGAGCAGGTCGCCGGACAGGCCGCGATCGAGGTAGGTGCCGGTCGTGCGGATGCGGCGATCGTCATTGGTGACCGCGCTGATCTCGACGCTGCCAGGGCCTTCCTGGATCGTGACGCTCTTGATGCGCTTGCTGCGCACCTCTTCGAGGAAGTCCGAGTAGCCGACCTGGGAGCCTTGCACGGCTGTCCGGTCGAACTGCTTGAAGACGGTGAAAAGCACCAAGGCAATCACCAGCCAGACGGCGATCTTCGAAATCCACTGATTGTTCACCGCGGCTCCTTCATATGATCCATTCCTTTGGCGCACCCGGAGAATGCCGGGGCGCACACTTCACCGCATATAGGGGCGATTCTAAGTCAGTCAATACCCACATTGACGCCACGTTGGCGCCCTGCGGACCGCCCACCCGCACGCACTTGGGGCGGGCCGCCGATGGTCGGGCACATCCGCGAGGACAGATCCCGCGATTTCGCCGGCACTTCAACGCTTTTTCGGACCGATGCCGACCAGAAAGGTTTCAGACGATTTGTCACGGGATGCTTTGGGCTTGATCGGCTTGACGACGCGGAAGTTGATCTTGAACAAGTCGACCAGCTGGCTGTAGCCCGCGCCATGAAAGAGCTTGACCACCAGCGCGCCCTCCGGTTTCAGGTGCTGCTGGGCAAAATCGACCGCCAACTCGATCAGATTGGCGACCCGCGCCGAATCGGTGCTGGCGATGCCCGACAGGTTGGGCGCCATGTCGGACAGCACCACATCGACCGGCCGGCCGGCCAGCGTGGCCTCCAGCTGGTCCAGCACCTCGTCCTGCTGGAAGTCGCCCTG
>DATHWJ010000268.1:0-1562 GCA_035460745.1 Ideonella sp.
GTCTCCGCGAAGTAAAGGAGGAGACCCAGGCGACGCGGTAGCGGCGCCTGGGTCGGGGGACATGAGTGGAGGCGGCCACCTGGCGACCTCGGCCTCGCTCCAGTCTTCTCAAGCCATCCCACTACATCGCCGTCGCATGCAAATGCTGCGGATGCTCCAGCGTGTCGGCCACCAGGTGCAGCGCATGGTCGATGGCCTCGCGGTCCACCGGTCCGCCCAGGCAGATGCGCACCGCGTCGGGCGGGTCGCCGTCGGTGGAGAAGGCGGCGCTGGCGACCACTGCGACGCCCTGGCTGCGCAGGTAGGCGGCGAAGTCGACCACGCTCCATGACGAGGCCAGCGGCAGCCAGAGGTGGAAGCTCTCGGGCTGGGTCTGCAACTCGTAGCGGGCCAGGTGCTTGGCGGCGAGGGCCTGGCGGGCGATGGATTCGTCGCGGATGGCGTCCAGCATCGCCAGCGCGCTGCCGTCCTGCACCCAGCGGGTGGTGATCGCATTGGTGACCGGCGAGGCCATCACGGTGGTGGCGCGCAGTGCGCCGGCCAGGCGCTGGGTCTGGCGGGCGCCGGGGGCGTGCACGTAGGCGCTGCGCAGGCCGGCGCCCAGGCACTTGGAGAAGCCGGTGATGTAGTAGGTGAGCTCGGGCGCCAGCGTGGCCAGCGTGGGTGGCAGCTCGCGCGGCAGCAGCGCGTAGGCGTCGTCCTCGATGATGGGGATGCTGTGGTGCACAGCGAGGTCGGCCAGCGCCTCGCGGCGCGAGCGGCTCATGGTCGCGGTGGTGGGGTTCAGCAGCGTGGGGTTGCAGTAGAGCGCGCGCGGCTTCAGCGTCTTGCAGGCGTGCTCGAAGGCGGCCGCGCTCGGGCCCTCGTCGTCCAGCGGCAGCGCGTGCAGGTGCACGCCGAGCTGGGTGGCGATGGCCTTGACGCCGGGGTAGGTGAGCGACTCCACGCAGATCAGCTCACCCGGCCGCGCCAGCATGGAGATCAGCGCCGTCAGCGCGCTGTGGATGCCGGGGCAGACCAGCACGCGGTCGGCGCGCGCGTCCGGCAGGCGGGGGCGCAGCCAGGCGGCGCCGGCCTCGCGGTCCTCCTCGGTGCCGCCGAAGTCCTGGTAGCGCAGCAGGCCGTAGAGGTCGCAGCGCGCTATCACCTCGGCGGCGCTGGCGCGCAGGCGCTCGATCAGCAGCGGGTCTTGCGGCTCGGGCGGCAGGTTCATCGTCATCTCGGCGCCGCTGCCGCCGCGCAGCGGCAGCGTGGGGCTGCTGCCGCGCACGAAGGTGCCGGTGCCGGCGCGCGAGTCGATCAGGCCGCGCTTGCGGGCCTCGGCGTAGCCGCGCGCAACGGTGGTGTAGTTGAGCCGCAGCTCGTCGGCGAGCTCGCGCAGCGTGGGCAGCCGGTCGCGCACGGCCAGGCGGCCGGTGCGCATGTCCTCGGCGATCAGGTCGGCGATCAGCAGGTAGGCGGGCTGGTCGCTGGCCTGCAGGCGCTTGAGCCAGTGTTGGGTGGATTTGCTCATGACGGCAGCCGGTGGAAGTTAATTGCATGCATTGATTGCATGGTGAGAC
>DATHWJ010000269.1:0-5206 GCA_035460745.1 Ideonella sp.
GCGTCCAGCCCGGCGCCGGCCTCGATCTCGCGCCGCATCGCTTCGGTCCACGGCTCGGCGCCGAAGATGCCGACCTTGACCGACATCTCGCGCGGGTCCAGCCCCTGGCGGCGAAACTCCTCGATGATCACCTGCATGTAGCTGGGCGTGACCATGATGATGTCGGGCTTGAAGTCCTGGATCAGCTGCACCTGCTTCTCGGTCTGGCCGCCGGACATCGGCACCACCGTGCAGCCCAGCCGCTCGGCGCCGTAGTGCGCGCCCAGGCCGCCGGTGAACAGGCCGTAGCCGTAGGCGATGTGCACGATGTCGCCGCAGCGCCCGCCGGCCGCGCGTATCGAGCGCGCGACCAGATCGGCCCAGTGGTCGATGTCGTTCTGCGTGTAGCCCACCACGGTCGGCTTGCCGGTGGTGCCGGAGGAGGCATGAATGCGCACCACCTTCTCGCGCGGCACCGCGAACATGCCGAAGGGGTAGTTGGCGCGCAAGTCGCCTTTGACCGTGAACGGGAACTTCGCCAGGTCGGCCAGCATGCGCAGGTCGGAGGGGTGCACGCCCTTGGCGTCGAAGGCCTGCCGGTAGTGCGGCACGCGCTCGTAGACGCGCTGCAGCGTGGTCTTCAGGCGCTGCAGCTGGAGCGCCTGCAGCTTGTCGCGGCTGGCGAGCTCGATGGGCTCGAGCTCGCCGGGAAGCGGTTGTCTGACCGGCATGGTGTTGTCTCCGGTGGCGTTTCTTGTACGGCCCTTCACAGCGTGGCCGGATCGACCACGTACTTGCCCTTGATGGTGTACGAGCGGCCGCGGAACACCGCGATGCGCTCGCCGCGCTGGTTCGTCACCTCGATGTCGTAGACCCCCGTGCGGCCGGCCTTGTTGATCTCGGTGCCGCGGGCCGTCAGCACGTCGCCCTGGCGGGCCGCGGCGACGATGTCGACGTTGAAGCCCGAGGCCACCGTCAGCTCGTTGCGGGCGTTGCAGGCGAAGGCGAAAGTCGAGTCGGCCAGCGTGGTGATCAGGCCACCGTGGCAGATGTCGTGGCCGTTCAGCATGTCGTTGCGCACCGTCATCTGCAGCGTGGCGCGGCCGGGTGCGATGGCCATCACGTGCATGCCCAGCGCCCTGGAGGCACGGTCGTTGGCCCACATCGCGTCGCGCACCACCTCGGCGATGCGCTGGGCGCGCGCAGCGTCGAGCGTCGCGGCGGGGTCGGCGGCAGGGATGGTCATGGGGGTGGTCATGGGGTTGGCCTCATTCACCGGTCTTTGAAGTGCGGTGCGCGCTTTTGCTGGAAGGCGGCGACGCCCTCGGCAAAATCGTACTGGTGGCCCAGCTCGCGCTGCACGTCGGCCTCCAGTGCAAGCGCGTCGCCCATGGTCATCTGCGCGGCCGCGTCGAGCGCCGCGCGGGTGGCGACCAGCGCCTTGGTGGGCATCTCGGCCAGGCGCTGGGCCAGTGCCAGCGCGGCGTCCTGCAGCGCGGCGTCGTCCACGCACTGCCAGATCAGGCCGATGCGCTGGGCCTCTTCGGCCGAGAGCTTGTCGCCCGTCAAGGCCAGCCCCAGCGCCTGGGCCCGGCCCAGCAGGCGCGGCAGCAGCCAGGTGCCGCCGCAGTCGGGGATCAGGCCTATCCTGGAGAAGGCCTGCACGAAGCTCGCCGAGCGCGCCGCAACCACCAGGTCGCAGCCAAACGCGAAGTTCGCGCCGGCGCCGGCCGCCACGCCGTTGACGGCGGCGATCACCGGCACCGGCATCGAGCGGATGCGCAGCGCCAGCGGCCGGTAGTTGTGCTCGATGACGGCGCCGATGTCGACCCGGCCGCCCGGCCCGGGCGCCATCGCCTCGTCGTTCAGGTCCTGCCCGGCGCAAAAGCCGCGGCCTGCGCCGGTGATGACCAGCGCCCGCACGCCCGTATCGTCCGCGGCGGCATCCAGCGCGTCCCGCATCTCGGCGTGCATCGCGGTGGTGAAGCTGTTCAGTGCCGCGGGGCGGTTCAGCGTCAGCTTGCGCACGGGGCCCCGGTCACTGACCAGCACCAGCGCGTCGCCTGCAGGGGAATCTTCTGCCATCGATGTCTCCATCCAGAGCGCTCCCGAGGTGTTCCCGGGATGCGGAGCCGATTACTCGACCGATCGGTCGGCGAATGATAGGGCCCACCCGGGCGGAGCGCAAGCGAGGCGTGATTGCGGGCTTACCCCTATATGACGCCTGAAGGTCGGCGAGGGGCGAAGGGCACGGTGCACGCAGGCTGAGCCGGCCCTGCGCTGTGCGACAGGTACCTTGAGGAGCTACGGCTCCGTGGCCCGCCGCAACCAAGCCGCGACAGCCGCAGCGGCGAGCAGACCGGCGACCCAGGCTGCGGCGGCAGGCCACGCCGCCAAGGCGAGCCAGAGCGTGATCAGGAAGGCGGCAAAGCCGTGCATGCCCCGCGCGAAGCCGCGCAGCAGCGCGGCTGTGGCGGCCGGCCCGTGGCGTGGCAGCGTGAAGCACGGCAGCACGCTGCCGGCGATGGGGACCGCGACCAGCAGGCCGCTGAGCGCGTCGGGCAGGCGGCCGGCGCCGAGCAGCACCGCACCTGCCACGGCGACCGCGGCGGCGATGCGCCAGACGATCTCGCCGGCGGGAATCGGCACGCCGCCCCGCACCTGCCGCGCATCAGCCGGCATCAGCCGCCAGGCCACGCCGGGTGCCAGCGCAGCCGCCGCCAGCGTGAGCCACGCCGGCCCGCCAGCCGCGCCCAGCGCCGCGCCCGCGAGCAGGTAGACGGCGGTCGCGCCGGCCAGGCAGGCGGGCCAGCGCCAGCGCCGCGCCAGCCAGGCAAAGGTGAGCGTGTGCAGCAGCGTGGCCGGCACGCAGGTGAGCGCGGCCAGCGCGATCGCCCGCACCTGGTCCGGCGGGTGGTCGAGCAGCAGCAGGCCCATGATGGGGCCGACGATCACCGGCAGGCCGGTGATCAGGCCGGCCACCGCATGGCCGCCGCGCCGCGCGGCTAGCGAGGCGCCGCCCACCGCCGCGGCCACGAGCAGCAGCCGGGCCAGCAGCATCGCCGAAGCGAGCAGCATCGTCAGGGCGGGCCGTAGCCGCCGCCGCCCGGTGTGGTGATCACGAAGACGTCACCCGGCTGCATCTCGGCCTGGCCGATGTGGTCCAGCGGCTCGACGCGGCCGTCGCTGCGCTCGACCCGGTTTTCGCCCACCGCGCCGGGCTGGCCGCCGGCCATGCCGAAGGCGCCGCGGTGGCGGCCGTTGCTGAGGATGGAGGCCGTCATGGGCTCCAGGAAGCGCACCCGCCGCACCCCGCCCTCCCCGCCTCGCCAGCGCCCCGCCCCGCCCGAGCCCTGGCGGATCTCGTAGGCGTCCAGCCGCACCGGGAAACGGAACTCCAGCACCTCGGGGTCGGTCAGGCGCGAGTTGGTCATGTGGGTCTGGACCACGCTGGTGCCGGCAAATCCCTCGCCCGCGCCGGAGCCGCCCGAGATGGTCTCGTAGTACTGGTGGGTGGCGTTGCCGAAGGTGAAGTTGTTCATCGTGCACTGGCTGGCCGCCATCACGCCGAGCGCGCCGTAGAGCGCGTTGGTCACGCAGGTCGAGGTCTCCACGTTGCCGGCCACCACGGCGGCGGGCGGGCGCGGGTTCAGCATGCAGCCCTCGGGCACGATCACGCGCAGGGGCTTGAGGCAGCCGGCGTTCAGCGGGATGGCGTCGTCCACCAGCGTGCGGAAGACGTAGAGCACGGCCGCCATCGTGATCGCGCGCGGGGCGTTGAAGTTGTTGTCCAGCTGCGCGCTGGTGCCGCTGAAGTCGACCTCGGCGCTGCGCTGCGCGGCGTTCACCCGCACGGCCACCTGGATCTGCGCGCCGTTGTCCAGCGGCAGGCTGAAGCTGCCGTCGCGCAGCGCGGTGATCACCCGGCGCACCGACTCCTCGGCGTTGTCCTGCACGTGGCGCATGTAGGCGGCCACCGTGGCCCTGCCGTATTGCGCCACCATGGCCTGCAGCTCCTGCATGCCCTTTTCGTTGGCGGCGATCTGCGCGCGCAGGTCGGCCAGGTTTTGCGCCGGGTTGCGCGAGGGGTGCGGGCCGCTGGCCAGCAGGGCCAGCAGCTCGGCCTCCTTGAAGCGGCCCTGCTCGACCAGCTTGAAGTTGTCGATCAGCACGCCCTCCTCGCCGATGCTTCTCGAGAACGGCGGCATCGAGCCGGGGCTGATGCCGCCGATGTCGGCGTGGTGGCCGCGCGAGGCGACGAAGAAGTCGGGCTTGCCGGCCGCCTGCAGGTCGAGGTAGACGGGGGTGACCACGGTGATGTCGGGCAAGTGGGTGCCGCCGTGGTAGGGGTCGTTCAGCACATAGACGTCGCCCGGCTGCATGCCGGGGTTGCGGTCGATCACGCTGCGTATCGACTCGCTCATCGAGCCCAGGTGCACCGGCATGTGGGGGGCGTTGGCGATCAGCTGGCCCTGCTCGTCGAACAGCGCGCAGGAGAAGTCCAGCCGCTCCTTGATGTTGACCGAGTAGGCGGTGTTCTGCAGCCGCAGGCCCATCTGCTCGGCGATGTTCATGAAGAGGTTGTTGAAGACCTCCAGCAGCACCGGGTCGGCCTCGGTGCCCACGGCATGGGTCATGGCGCGCGGGCGTGTGCGGGTCAGATCCAGGCAGCCGTCGGCGCCCAGCAGCGCCTGCCAGCCGGGCTCGACCACGGTGGTCGCGTTCTGCTCGGCCAGGATGGCCGGGCCGGCGATGCGGGCGCCGGGCTGCAGCGTCTCGCGCACGTAAAGCCGGGCCGGGCGCCAGCCGGCGGGTTCTTCGTCTGCCGGGCAGTACATCTGCGTCTCGGCGCTGGGCACGGGCTCGTGGGCGGGGGCCGGCGCCGCGGCGGTGGCCTCGGGAGTGTGTTCGCCGGCGGCAATGCACTCGACCGAGACCGCCTCGATCACCAGCGCGCGGTCGGGCATCAGGAAGGCGAAGCGCTGGCGGTAGGCGCGCTCGAACTCGTCGCGCATTGCGGCAATGGCCGAGGCCGGCGCTAGCACCAAGGGCAGCTCGCAGGGCAAGGCGGTGTCGGTGCCCTGGTAGCGCAGCTGCACCCGCGCCACCGCGCGCAGCCCGGCGGCGGCCACGCCCTGGGCCACCAGCTCGGCGCCGGCCTCGGCCTGCAGCCGGGCGGCGCAGGCCAGCGCGGCCGCCAGCCCGGCGCTGTCCAGCCCCTGCTCGA
>DATHWJ010000270.1:0-10512 GCA_035460745.1 Ideonella sp.
GGCGGCTGCCTGACGCGAGCGGGGGCCGCGCGGGTGGCGGCCCGGGCGGCGCCGCACAAATGACAAAGGCGCCAGCGGATCCGCTGGCGCCTTCTCATTTTCACATCGTCGTTGCTGGGCAACGCGGAGCGGCTGGCGTCGAGATACGAGCTGCCGCTGGGCTTGAGTTCTGTTTATCAGCCCGATTTTGTCTCCTCGGACCCCCTTCAGCGTTGCACCACCAGGGGGCGTTCGCCGAAAGAATCCGCACTGTAGTGGCGCGATGCTGGCACGCGAATCAGTGCTTTCCCCTGTCTGCGGTGGGGCCGCGGTCGCGGTCTTCCTTCATCCAGGCGGCCGCCCGCTCGGCGATCATCAGCGTCGGCGAGTTGGTGTTGCCGCTGGTGATGGTGGGCATCACGCTGGCATCCGCCACGCGCAGGCCGTCGAGGCCGCGCACGCGCAGACGGCTGTCCAGCACCGCCATCGCGTCGTCGTCCGGGCCCATCTTGCAGGTGCCCACCGGGTGGAAGATGGTGGTGCCGATATCGCCGGCCAGCCGGGCGAGATCGGCGTCGCTGTCGAACTCGATGCCCGGCTTGATCTCGCGCGGCCGGTAGGCGGCCAGCGCCGGCATCGCGGCGATGCGGCGGGTCAGGCGCAGCGAATCGGCCGCCACTTGCCGGTCGCCCGGCGTGGAAAGGTAGTTGGCCAGGATGGATGGGGCGTCCTGCGGCCGGGGCGACTTGATCTGCACCCGGCCGCGCGACTCGGGGTGCAGGTTGCAGACACTGGCGGTGAAGGCGTCTTCGCGGTGCAGCGGCTCGCCGAAGGCGTCCAGCGAGAGCGGCTGCACGTGGTACTCGAGATTGGGCGTGGCCTGCCCGGGCGACGAGCGGGTGAAGGCGCCGAGCTGCGACGGCGCCATGCTCATCGGCCCGCGCCGGCGCAGCGCGTAGTCCAGGGCGATGCGGGTCTTGCCCCACCAGGAGCCGGCCAGGGTGTTGAGCGTCTGGACGCCGCTGACGCCGAACACCGCGCGGATGTGCAGGTGGTCTTGCAGGTTGGCGCCGACGCCGGGCAGCTCATGGCGCACCGGGATCGCATGCGAGCGCAGCAGCTCGGCCGGGCCGACGCCGGAGAGCTGCAGGATCTGCGGCGTGCCGATCGCGCCGGCCGCCATCACGATCTCGCCGCGGCAGTGCGCGACCAGCGGCGCGCCGCCGCCCACCGGCTGCACCTCGACGCCGCTGGCCCGCAGCCGGCCGTTGTCCTGCCGCTCGAAGAGCAGGCGGTTGACCGGGGCGCCGGTCCAGACCTGCAGGTTGTCGCGCTCCTGCGCGGGCCGCAGAAAGGCCTTGGCGGCGTTCCAGCGCACGCCGCTGCGCTGGTTGACCTCGAAGTAGCCGACCCCTTCGTTGTCGCCACCGTTGAAGTCGCTGCTGGCGGGGATGCCGGCCTGCTGCGCGGCGGCGGCGAAGGCGTCGAGGATGGGCCACGAGAGCCGCTGCCGCTCGACCCGCCACTCGCCACCGGGCTGCTGGCCGCTGCGGTCGAAGGCCTGCGCGCCATGCAGCGCGTCGGCGCCACGCCAGTGGTCCTCATGCTGCTTGAAGGCCGGCAGGCAGTGCTCCCAGCGCCAGGCCGGGTCGCCGAGCTGGGCGGCCCAGCCGTCGTAGTCGCGCGCCTGGCCACGCATGTAGATCATGCCGTTGATGCTGGAGCTGCCGCCCAGCACCTTGCCGCGCGGGTAGCGCAAGCTGCGGCCGTTCAGCCCGGGGTCGGGGTCGGTGGTGTAGAGCCAGTCGGTGCGCGGGTTGCCGATGCAGTAGAGGTAGCCGACGGGGATGTGGATCCAGACATAGTCGTCGTTGCCGCCGGCCTCGATCAGCAGCACCCGACACTCGGGGTCGGCCGAGAGGCGGTTGGCCAGCAGGCAGCCGGCCGTGCCGGCGCCGACGACGATGTAGTCATAAACCGGAGCGCTGCCCATGGCGCGTCAGCGCGCCAGGTGCGAGGCCAGCACCGGGAAGAGCTTGACCAGCCCGTCCGCCAGCAGCTCCACCGCCATCGCCGCCAGGATCAGGCCCATCAACCGCGTCATCACGTTGATGCCGGTCTGGCCCAGCACCTTGGCGATGCGGCCGGCGGCCGAGAAGGCGATGAAGGTGGCCAGGCCTATCACCACGCCGTAGCCGACCAGCACGGCCTGCTCCCAGAAGGTGCGCGTCTTCTCGGCATAGATCACCATCGTCGAGATGGTCGCCGGCCCGGTCAGCAGCGGAATGGTCAGCGGCACGACGGCGATCGACGAGCCGGCATCGACCTTGGCGCGGCCTTCGTTGGCGTCTTCCTTGCGGCTCTCGGCCGGCTGCGCGTTCAGCATGTAGAGCGAGGACATCAGCAGCAGCAGGCCGCCGCCGACCTGGAACGACGCGATCGAGATGCCGAAGAATTCGATGATCTTCAGGCCCGCGACGGCGCTGACGGCAATCACGACGAAGGCCGCGATCGAACTGGTACGGATCGTGCGCTGGCGCTCCTCGCGCGAGAAGGACTGCGTGAAATGAATGAAGAAGGGCACCACGCCGATCGGGTTGACGATCGCCAGCAGCGCTATCAGGGGTTTGAGCAGGTCCATCGGCGCATTCTGACCGGGCCGGCCCAAGCTGCACCAGCAGGCCGCGCCCAAATCGATGCGCGGCAGGCCCAGGGCAGGGTGTTGTGCCGTACGCACATCTGTCAGGCAAACGTCAAATCCAGGTCGGCAGAAAGGAGACAACTTTGTCAGGAGGACTTGATCTTTACCGAGAAAAAAGTCCCATAATGCAGTGGGGCAGCCCGCGTGCTGCTTCTTACTTGCTGTGTTTGGACGCGGCACCTTCGCTTGATGGGTTCACGCTGGGTTGAAGCTCCACATGGTCTTTTTGTGATTGAAAGGAGCTTTCCCCGTGGGAAACAAGCTATACGTCGGCAATCTCGCTTACAGCGTGCGCGACGAGTCCCTGCAACAAGCGTTTGGTGAGTTCGGCACCGTCACGTCCGCCAAGGTCATGATGGATCGCGAAACCGGCCGTTCCAAGGGCTTCGGTTTTGTGGAAATGAGTTCCGACCCTGAAGCCCAAGCCGCAATCAACGGCATGAACGGTCAGCCCCTCGAAGGCCGTGCCATCGTCGTCAATGAAGCCCGCCCGCGTGAAGAGCGTCCGGGTGGCTTCGGCGGCGGTGGTGGTGGCCGCAGCGGCGGTGGTGGCGGCGGCTACGGCGGCGGTGGTGGTGGCGGCGGCTACGGTGGTGGCGCCGGCGGCGGCGGCGGTGGCCGCAGCCCCTACGGCGGTGGCGGCGGCGGTGGTCGCAGCCCCTACGGCGGTGGTGGCGGTGGCCGCAGCGGCGGTGGTGGTGGTGGTGGCCGTAGCGGCGGCTACTGATCCTCGCCAGCGAATCAAACCAGCGAGAAGCGCAGTCGGGCAACCGGCTGCGCTTTTTTCATGGGGACCAGCCCCTGTGCAGCGGGAGCGAAGCGGCTGGGAGGCCGAAGTTCAGCTTCGGCGCGCCTTGCGGCCGCGGCCGGCCAGCAGCCGGTCGAACAACGGGTTGGGCAGCAGCCTCAGCAGCTTGGCCACCACGCCCATCTGCCACGGGATCACCCGGTAGCTGGTGCCCGCGGCGATCGCCTCGAAGGCGCGCCGGGCAAACACCTCGGGCTGCATCAGGAAGGGCATCGCATAGCGGTTGTGCGCCGTCAGCGGCGTCGCGATGTAGCCCGGCAGCAGCGTGACCACCTGGACGCCGAACGGCCGGCACTCGCCGCGCAGGCTCTCGCAGTAGGCCACCACGCCGGCCTTGCTGGCGCAATAGGCGCCGTGGCCGGGCAGGCCGCGGATCGCCGCGACGCTGCCTATGCCCACCAGCGTGCCGGCGCGGCGCTCCTGCATCGCGGCGACGAAGGGATGGAAGGTGGCGGCCAGGCCGGTGTTGTTGGTCGCGAAGGTCTCGCGCATCACGTCCAGGTCGTCGCGCTGCGCGCTGTCCATGCCCACGCTGATGCCGGCATTGGCGATCACCACGTCCGGCAACCCTTGTTCAGCCAGGCAGCGCTTGCCGGCGGCCACGGCCGCGTCGATCTGCTGCACGTCGGCCGCGTAGACCCGCCACCGGTCTTCGGCCAGCCCTTGCGCCTGCGCCCAGGCGACCACCGCTTCGGTGCGCCGCGCCACCAGCGCCAGCCGCCAGCCGGCCGCGTAGTAGCACGCCGCCAGTGCCTGCCCGATGCCGCTCGAAGCGCCGGTGATGAACACCAGCGGCGCGCCCGCCCCGCTCATCGCTTGGCCCCCTGCGGCAACAGCGTCGCCTTGACCTTGCCGTGCAAGGTCAGCAAGCGGCTGACCTCGTCGTACTCCATCGAGTCCGCGGTGAATACGCTGCCGGCCTGACGCACCTGCACCGGGCGGTCGGACTGCACCTGGCGCTTCTTGATCAGCGCCAGCAGGTGCTCGCCGTCGATCTCCACCGTGGCGCCGTTGGCGTCGGTGCTGGTGACGTGGGCGCCGCCCTCCAGCCGCACCTGCGAGTTGTCGCCGGCGGCGATCGCGCGCCGCGCGGTGGCGCGGCTGGCGCGGCCGTCGGGCGTGCTGCTCAGCATGTGCACGGTGTCGATCTCGATCTCGTCGGTGTCGGGGTAGTGGCGCAGCTGCTCGCCCTCGATCTGCACGGTCAGCTGGCCGGCCACGTCGTAGCGCTGCAGCGTGAAATGCTGCAGCGTGTAGTCGGGCTCGTGGGTCGGCGTGGTGGCCGAGCGGGGCTCGACGGGGCCCGGCGAGTTTTTCACCAGCCACCAGGTGGCCACCGCCAGCATCGCCAGCACCAGCAGCGGCAGGTAGGTGCCGAACAGGCCGCGCAGCCGCTGCGACCAGGCCACCCGCACGTGGCGCGGCGCACCCCGCTCGGCGCCCAGCGAGACGGGCACTTCGGGCAGGTCGGGCAGGTGCAGCTCGACGTTCATGCGGGCTCAGGCCTCACAAGGGACACCAAAGGCGCGCGACGTGCGATGCCAGCGTCAAGCGGCATCCAGCGTCTGGAGGTGGCCTTGCAGCAGGCCGGCGTAGCGGCCGGCCGCGATCAGCAGCAGGTCGCAGAACTCGCGTGCCGCGCCGTCGCCGCCGCCCGCCGCCGTCACGTGGTGCGCCACCGCCTTGGCCTCGGCGTGGGCGTTGGCGGGCGCGCAGGCGAAGCCGGCGCGTGTCAGCAGCGGCAGGTCGGGCCAGTCGTCGCCGATCGCGGCAACCTCGGGCCACTCAAGGCCCAGCCCGGCCAGCAGCGGCTGGGCGGCCGCGAGCTTGTCGTGCACGCCATACAGCGCATGCGGCAGGCCCAGATCGGCCACGCGCTTGCGCACCGCTGGCGAGTCGCGGCCGGTGATCACGATGGGCACGATGCCGGCCTGCGCCAGCAGCTTCATGCCCTGGCCGTCCAGTGTGCTGAAGGCCTTGAAGAGCTCGCCGCTCTCGCCGATGAAGATGCGGCCGTCGGTCAGCACGCCATCGACGTCGAAGATCGCCGCCTTCATGCCGAACGAGGGCCCCTGGGCCTTGAGCAGCAGCTCAGGCGGGAAGGTCAGCGCGGGCTGGCGCACGGTGGGCGGCAGCAATCAGATCACCTTGGCACGCAGCAGGTCGTTGGTATTGAGCGCGCCCACTAGCCGCTCGTCGGCATCGACCACCAGCACGCTGGTGATGCTGTGCTGCTCCATCAGGTCGGCCGCGTCGACGGCCAGCGCATCCTGCTGCACCAGCTTCGGGCCGGGCCGCGTCACCTCGGCGGCCTTCAGCGTGCGCAGGTCGGCGCCGGTCTCGACCAGGCGGCGCAGGTCGCCGTCGGTGAAGATGCCCTGCGGCTTGCCGTCTTCGACCACCACCGCGAAGCCCAGGCCCTTGCGGGTCATCTCGTGCATCATCTCGGTGAAGCGGGTCTGCGGCGTGATCACCGGCAGCGAGCCGCCGGTGCGCATCAGGTCGCGCACCAGCACCAGCAGCTTGCGGCCCAGCGCGCCGCCGGGGTGCGAGCGCGCGAAATCGTGTTCGCGGAAGCCGCGCAGGTCGAGCAGCGCCACCGCAAGCGCGTCGCCCAGCGCCATCTGCGCGGTGGTGCTGGCGGTGGGCGCGAGGTTGAGCGGGCAGGCCTCCTGGTCGACCACGCAGGGCACGGTGATGTCGGCATGCTTGGCCAGCGTGGACTCGCCGCGCGCGGTGATCGCGATCAGCGTGATGCCCAGCCGGCGCATGGCCGGCAGGATGTTGGCGATCTCCTCGCTCTCGCCGGAGTTGGAGATGGCCAGCACCACGTCGCCCGGCGTGACCATGCCGAGGTCGCCATGGCTGGCTTCGCCGGGGTGCACGAAGAAGGCGGGCGTGCCGGTGGAAGCCAGCGTGGCGGCGATCTTGCGGCCGACGTGGCCGCTCTTGCCCATGCCCATCACGATCACGCGGCCGCGCGTGTGGAGCATCACCCGGACGGCTTCGGCGAAGCGCCCGTCGAGCCGCTGGCGCACGGCTTGCAAAGCACTGGCCTCGATGCTGAAGGTCTCGCGCGCCAGCTCGAGGGCACGCTCTGCGTCAAAGGGAGGTGTGTTCAATTGAGTTGCGAGGTCTGCGCCAGAATGGCCCGGATTCTAGGCGCCGCCTCCGCGATGCCCTTGTTCCCCTGAGATTGCTCCACCCCGATGGCTTCCACCCTTGCGCTCGTGCTGCTCTACCTCGTCGCCGCGGTGGCGGGCGTCGTGGCCTGCCGCATGCTGAGGCTGCCGCCCATGCTGGGCTACCTGGTGGTGGGCGTGCTGATCGGGCCCAACGCGCTCGCGCTGGCGAAGGACTCGGCCGGCGTGCAGTACCTGGCCGAGTTCGGCGTGGTGTTCCTGATGTTCGTGATCGGGCTGGAGTTCAACCTGCCCAAGCTGCGCAGCATGCGCACGCTGGTGTTCGGGCTGGGCATGTCGCAGGTGGTGCTGACCATCCTGGGCGCGCTGGCAGGCAATGTGCTGATGATCTGGCTCTTTTCGTATGGCGCGCGGCATTGGGAGCTGGGCTGGCAGGGCGCCACCGTGCTCGGCAGCGCGATGGCGATGTCATCGACCGCGATCGTCGTGAAGATGATGGCCGAGCGGCTGGAGCTGGAGTCGGAGCACGGCAAGCGGGTGATGGGCGTGCTGCTGTTCCAGGATTTGGCCGTGGTGCCGCTGCTGGTGCTGATCCCCTCGCTGAACTCGCATGGCGGCGACATGGTGCAGGTGCTGGGCCTGGCGCTGCTGAAGGCCGCCGGGCTGCTGACGGTGCTGCTGGTGGGCGGGCAGAAGGTGATGCGCTGGTGGCTCACGCTGGTGGCCCGGCGCAAGAGCGAAGAACTGTTCGTGCTGAACCTGCTGCTGGTGACGCTGGGCCTGGCCTGGCTGACCGAGCACGCCGGCCTCTCGCTGGCGCTCGGCGCCTTCGTCGCCGGCATGCTGATCGCCGAGACCGAATACAAGCACCAGGTCGAGACCGACATCCGGCCCTTCCACGACGTGCTGCTGGGCCTGTTCTTCATCACCATCGGCATGAAGCTGGACTGGCGGCCCGTGCTGGACCAGTGGCTGCTGGTGCTGCTGTTGACGGCCGTGCCGGTGGTCGCCAAGGCGGCCCTGGTGGCGGCGCTGGCGCGCGCTTTCAAGGCGGCGCCAGGGGTGGCGTTGCGCACCGGCATCTACCTCGCGCAGGCCGGCGAGTTCGGCTTCGTGCTGCTGACGCTGGGCACCGACAACCAGCTCATCGACCCGCGCTGGACCAGCCAGGTGTTGGCCTCGATGGTGCTCTCGATGCTGGCCACGCCCTTCCTGATCATGTACAGCAACCGCATCGTGATGCGGCTGGCCTCCAGCGACTGGCTGATGCAGTCGGTGCAGCTGACCTCGATCGCCAAGAAGGCGATACGCAACGAGGCCCACATCATCATCTGCGGCTACGGCCGCAGCGGCCAGAACCTGGCCCGGCTGCTGACGCAGGAGCACATCCCCTACATGGCGCTGGACCTCGACCCGGACCGCGTGCGGCAAGCCGCCGCGGCCGGCCAGAGCGTGGTCTTCGGCGACGCGGCGCGGCTGCAAAGCCTGATGGCCGCCGGCCTGGCGCGCGCCAGCGCGGTGGTAGTGAGCTACCACGACACACCCTCGGCGCTGAAGATCCTGCAGCTGGTGCGGCAGCACGCGCCGCACGTGCCGGTGGTGGTGCGCACGCTGGACGACACCGACCTGGAACGGCTGCGCGCAGCCGGCGCCACCGAGGTGGTGCCCGAGGCGATCGAGGGCTCGCTGATGCTGGCCAGCCACGCGCTGGCGCTGGTGGGCGTGCCGATGCGGCGGGTGATACGGCTGACGCGCGACGCGCGGGACGCGCGCTACGGCCTGCTGCGCGGCTACTTCCACGGCGCCGACGACGACACCGCCGACGAGCTCACGCAGGCCCGGCTGCGCACCGTGAACCTGCCGTCGGCCGCCGCCAGCGTGGGCGCGGTGCTGGCCGACCAGGCGCTGCACGCGCTGGGTGTCAATGTGGTCTCGGTGCGCCGTGCCGACGGCCATGTGGTGGCACCCGACGACCACCTGGTGCTGGCCGGCGGCGACACGCTGGTGCTGGCCGGCCTGCCCGAACCGCTGGCCTTGGCCGAGGCCAAGCTCCTGACGGGCTGAAAAGACAAGGCGCCTGGACGCTCGCAAACCGGCACCCCCGACACACGAAGCCACCCCCCAAGCGGCGTGCGCGGACCGGCTCCGCCGGTCCGCTGCGCGAGCCCCCTCGGGGGGCAGGGAGCGCCAGCGACCGTGGGGGCTATGCAATAGGCAACCCGCGCTCGAGGTTGGCGCGCATGCGGTCGGCCATCACGGCGCCGGCGGCGCGCAGGAACTCGATGGCCAGCTCGGGCTGGCGCAGCGTGAATTCGTCGAAGCGCGCGCGGCCCAGGGCCCAGATCACGCAGGGCGACATCGCCTCGACCTGCGCCATGCGGGGCGTGTCGGCGAACAGGCTGGGCTCGCCGACCACCGCGCCCGGCCGCAGGATCGCCACCGGCCGGCGCACCGGCGTGCTCTCGGGCACGAAGACCTGCAGCGTGCCGCTCTCCAGCAGGTACATCGTGCGGTCCACGTCGCGGTAGCGTATCAGCACATCGCTGGCCCGCAGGGTGTGTGGTTGCAGGTAGCTGCCGAGCAGCTGCCACTGAGGTGCATCGAAGCGCAGGCGCAAGGCGTCGTCTGCGTTGAGGGTTTGTACAGCCTGAACCAGGCGCTCGACAGTCATCAAGGCTCCCATGGTGGCCGATAGAAGTACCGTACCCCGCATTGATTATCAATCAGCGTGCGCAATCGCCACAAGCCGCCACTTCCGTCACGGATTGGCGCGGGTCGTCACTCAACTTTTCGCCACGCAGCCGCGTAGCAGCTCACTTTCCGATGCAAAAGCTAGCGAATGTCCAGGGTCTTCGGGCTACAGCCCTCTGCCGCCATGCAACAACATGCTCACTTGGACTCATTCTTGGACACCGGCGCGCGCGATCACCATTCTCTGGCTCGCGGGTCGCGCCGCAGACCTGCGGCCTGCTCGAACTCCAAGGCCCGGGCCACTTCACTTTGAAGCTGCGCCAACTCGACAACGAAGCCGAAGACGAGCTGCACGTCGATGAGCCGCCCCAGGCCACCATCCCTTCTTCCTGAAGGGTCCCGAGAAAGCCAAAAAGCCTTTGTGTTTCAAGGACTTAGCCTCAAAAAGGCGTCTCAGGCGATCCCGGTTCATCCCACCAAATCTCGTTGTTGCGTGTACCCAAAGTTGTACCCCAGACTGCTTTTCAGCCGCAGTCCAATTTGGGTACAACATGGGCCAACTTACCGAGCTTCAGATCAAGGCGGCGCAGGCGCGCCACACCGAATACCTCCTCGCTGACGGCGAGGGCCTGTACCTCCGGGTACGGCCTACAGGCAAGGTGTGGGTCTACCGCTACCAGCGCGAGGGCAAGGCTGCCAAGCTGAGCCTCGGGCCTTACCCGGCGCTCTCCCTGGCCGCAGCTCGCAAGAAGTCGCGCGCCGAAGCCGAGATGTTGGCGGATGGGATCGATCCTCGGGAGGCGCGCCGAGGTCAGCAGGAACGCGAGCGCGTTGCGCGGCTCAGCACCTTGGAGCTGACCGCACGCGCGTGGCACGCGCAGGCTTGGAAGGATCGCCAGTGGTCAGCGGGCTACGCCGACAAAGTGATGCGCCACTTGGAGCTTCACGTCTTCCCGTGGATCGGCGCGCGGACGATGAACACCATCGCGCCCACTGAGCTCGTGGGCTGCCTTCACCGCATCAAGGACCGCGGCCATCTCGAAACGGCACAGCGGGTCCGAGAGGCGGTGCTGCACGTGTACCAGTACGCGGTCGATGTCGGTACGCTGGAGCCGTGTCGAAACTGCGTGAACAGCCGGCGAGGCGGACTGCCGGCTCCGCGTTCGAGCCACTGCGCGGCCATCACGGAC
>DATHWJ010000271.1:0-3373 GCA_035460745.1 Ideonella sp.
AGCTGATCGCCGACTATCTGCCCAAGCTCGTTGAGGGCGCAATGCGGAGCCCAATCGATCCCTGCCGGATCCGCCTACCTGAGAGCAGTCTCTCGTCTGGGGACGCTGCTGGCCGAGACTCTGAGTTCGACGGGCCTCTACCGGTGATAGCACCCGGAGCCTACCTGCTGTTCGCCTTTTGACGGCCTCCACGGCAGTGGATCGTGCCCGTGCACTCGCCTACTGCAGAAGCCGCCCATCATCAAAAGTGATGACGTGTATTGCAGGCGCCCAGTACCGGCACCGTCGGTCAATTACCGTCACAGGCGAAGGGCGCCCCTCCACTATCTCGCCTGATCCAGAGCACTCAAT
This sequence comes from Ideonella sp., assembly GCA_035460745.1. Taxonomy (GTDB): domain Bacteria; phylum Pseudomonadota; class Gammaproteobacteria; order Burkholderiales; family Burkholderiaceae_C; genus Ideonella. Next base: position 352 of record DATHWJ010000271.1, read on the forward strand.
GAAGACTCAGCCTGCTTCACCCACCGCCAGCACCGCAGCCGCCTCATCGCTCAGCCCCCGCCCCTCCACCGCCAAGGCCGCAGCGGCCTCGCCACCCAGCCCGGCCCGCACCACCGCCGCGACACGCTCCAGTCGGCCCAGTTCATCACGATCCGGCGTCGCGCCGTGCGCCGCCCACTGCCGGCGCACATACCCGATCAGTCGCCCGGCCGCCTCCAGGCGCTGCTCTTCCGCCACCAGCACCAAAATCCCCTGCCAGGCCACCGTGGTGCCGAAGCGCCGGCCCGCGGCCAGTGAGCGCGGCACCAGCGCGCGCGCCTCGGCCAGTTGCCCCAGCGGGGTCAGCGCCTCGATCAACACATTCAATGCCCAGGGCAGGTTGCCGTTGGTGTCGCCGCCCTCGGCGTCGATGCGCCGCAGCAGCGCCCTGCCGCGCTCGGCGGCTTCGCCATGGCGGCCCAGCTCGATCAGCGCCGCGCAGACGTTGGTCTCGGCCGCCTGCGCCATGTCGCTCCAGCCCAGTTCGCACGCCGCCAGCAGCTCCTGCTCGCGGCACCTCAGCAGCGCGGGCACGTCGCCGCGCACGCGCGACGCTTCGGCCAGCGCCCCGTAGACCCGCAGCACAGACCGTGGCGTGGCATCCGCCTGCGCCGACTGCTGCAGCTCGGCGCAGGCCTCATCGAGCTCGGGGCACGGCTCGGTGATAGCGCGCACCCAGTGGCCCAGCGCGGCCTGCAGCTCGGCCGGGCTGCCGGCCTGCCGCCGGAGCGACACCGCCTGCTTCGCGGCGGGGCGGGCGGCCCGGTCCCGGCGCGCGTTGAGCACGTAAGCCAGCATCGACCACCAGAAGGCCTGCGTCTGCAGCGGCAAGGCCTGGCCCGCCGGCTGCTGCATCGCGGGCTGCAGCGAGAGCATCCAGTCCGTGACCTCCTGGCGCCAGATCGTGAAGCCGATCTCGTGGGCCACGCGGGCGCTCAGCTGCGCGGCCAGGGCCAGCTCGTGCTCCCGCGCCCACACAAAGGCTTCGCGCGCGTTGTCCATCTCGGCCAGGCACTGCGCGTCGGACTCGCCGCGCGTGAACAGCGCCAGCACCGCGCCGGCGTGGCGCCGGCGCAGCGAGGGGCTCTCGCCAGGGCCCTCCGGGCCCGGTGATGCGAGTTTCTCGAGCGCATAGGCGCGCATCGTCTCCAGCAGGCGGTAGCGCGGCGGGTCTTCGCCGCTGACGTCGGCACTCAGGCTGACCAGCGAGCGCTCGACCAGCGCGGCCAGGCCGTCGACGACGTCCCAGCGCCCGACATGCTCGTCGGCAGTGAGCGTCACGGCCAGGTCCAGCGTGAAGCCGCCGGCAAACACGCCCAGCGCGCGGAACAGCCGCTGCTCCTGCGCGTCCAGCAGCCCATAGCTCCAGTCCAGCGCGTCGTGCAAGCTGCGGTGGCGCGCCGGCGCATCGCGGCGGCCCCGCGACAGCAGCGCAAAGCGCTCGGCCAGTGCGTCGTGCACGGCCCGCAGGCCCATCAGCGGGATGCGCGCGGCGGCCATCTCCAGCGCCAGCGGCAGGCCGTCGAGCTGCCGGCACAGGGAGGCCAGCAGCGGCAGGGAGCCGCGCGACACCTCGAAGCGCCGGTCCGCCGCGGCGATGCGGTCTATCAGCAGGGCCACGGCGCCTTCCTGCGGGTCCGGCCCTTCCACGCCCTCGGCCACGTGCAGCGGCGCCAGGCGCAGCACCTGGGCCACGGCGTCGCCTTCGCCCAGCTGCTCGCTCTTGGTGTGCAGCTCGGCCGGGCGGGCGGCCACAGGGCCGGCAACCATCAATCTTGCTTCGGCGTACGACACGGGAAGGGAGTGCCGCCCAGCCAACGGCGGACGGCATCTTCAGTATTGCACGATGCGCAATTTGGTGCTAATGTGCACCAATAGTATGACTTTTCCCACTCTAAAGCAGAGGTATTTCATGGGCACCGTGCGCAAAACCATTTCCCTGACCGAGCAGCAGGACGCATGGATTGCGTCGCAGATTGCAGCAGGCCTCTACACCAATGACAGCGAAGCCATCCGTGACCTCATTCGGCGCGAGCAGGCGCGCAGCGGTCAACTCGAAACCCTTAGACAGGCGCTTGTCGAAGGCGAGGAAAGCGGGGAGCCGAAGCCGTTCGACTCGCTAGCCTTCAAGCGGCGCATGCGGAAGCAGCATGGCTGAATACCGTCTCACACCCGCCGCCGAGCTTGACCTGGAAGACATCTGGACCTACACCACGGAACAGTGGAGTATTGAGCAGGCCGAGCGCTACACCGACGAGCTTACCGAGGCATTAACCCGCTTGGCGGAGTCCCCGACCGGCTTGCAGTCCCAAACCTGCGATTACATCCGGCAAGGCTACCGGCGCTGCCGCGTCGGAAAGCATTTTGTTTATTTCCAACTTGCTTTGTACGGCATCGCCATAGTTCGCATCCTGCACGAGCGCATGGACGCGCCTCGCCATTTTTGATTTTCTGAGCATGCGCAATGATCTTGATGGGCAGGCCCCTCTTATTGATCAAGCTGCGTGATGGCCCGGCGTGGTTGACCCTCACGATCCTGAACAAGCTGGCAACGGTGCGCACCGCGTTTGCGGCCTACCGCGCATTCGCCGAGGCCCACCTCCAGCACGAGGAGGACATCATGATGCCGCTGGTGGCCCGCCTGCCGGCGCCGAAGGCGCCGCTGTTTGCCCACTGGTGCCTGAGCGCCGGCATCGCCCACGGCGGCTTCGAGCACTTCGTCGCCCACGGCGTACAGTCTCTGGCAACCCATGGCAGCGCAAAGAACACGCCGGCCGGCGCCACCCGGGTGTTCGTGCATGCGCTGAAGACCGTGTGCACGCCCGCGCAATGGGCAGAGTACGGTCCCGTGGCCCGCCATGCGGCGCCCTCGGAGATCTGGGCGACCGTGCTCGCCGAAGTGCCCAGCCTGGAGATCCCGGCCGAGATGGCCCGCTGAACACCCCCCTTCTTTCAATCCCCAGGCAGCCACCAGCCCCCACCG
>DATHWJ010000272.1:0-10117 GCA_035460745.1 Ideonella sp.
TCCTCCGGGTGGGGCAGCGGCTTGACGACCTCTTCGGCCCAGGCGGCTTCGTGGCGGGTGAGCTTGAGGAAGCGGTCGCGCATGGTGCGGGCCACCCAGGCCAGGCCGCGCGGGTTGTCGGTGTCCTGCACCAGCAGGTGCGCGACTGGGCGCTGGTGATCGATCCACCGCCCGACGAGTGGGTCGCGCTGGCGCCGAACGGCGGAGCGCGGGCCGAGCCGGCCGAGCCGGCCGTGAGCGAGCCGCTGCCGGGCCAGTTCAGCACCGACAGCTGGGGCAACCGCCGGCTGGCGTTCAGCCACGCGCGGGTGCACGACACGCTGCTGGTGAGCTCGTCCTTCGAGGTCGGCATCGCGCCGGTCGATCTGGGCGACACGCGGCACGGCGTGCCGTGGGAGGCCGTGGCCGAGTCGCTGCGCTACCACGCCGGCGCGGTGCACTCCGAGGCGGTGGAGTTCACCTTGCCCTCGTACTTCGCGCCGCGCGCGCCGCAGCTGGCCGAGTTCGGCCGCGAGGCCTTCACGCCCGGCCTGTCGCTGATGGCGGGCGCGCTGGCGCTGATGCAGCAGGTGCACCAGCGCTTCGAGTACAGGCCCAACAGCACCTCGGTGGCCACCCGCGCACTGGAGGCGCTGGCACTGTCCAAGGGGGTTTGCCAGGACTTCGCCCATGTGATGATCGGTGCCTGCCGCTCGCTCGGGCTGGCCGCGCGCTACGTCAGCGGCTACCTGCTGACCCAGCCGCCGCCGGGCCAGCCGCGGCTGCTGGGCGCCGACGCCTCGCATGCCTGGGTGGAGATCTGGTGCCCCGAGCGCGGCTGGGTGGCACTGGACCCGACCAACGACGTGCCGGCCGGCACCGACCATGTCACGCTGGCCTGGGGCCGGGACTATGCCGACGTGGCGCCGCTGCGCGGCGTGATACGCGGCGGCGGTCGCTCGCAGCCCCACGTGGCGGTGACGGTGGAGCCGCTGGAGGGGGCGCGGGCGTGAGAGCCTGCGATCAATGCAGCCCGTTGGCCGCCCAGGGTGGGGCGTGGCGATGTCGCCGCCAGGTGACTGAGGGCAACTCGCCGAACTGGCGCTTGTAGTCCTGCGCGAACAGCCCCAGGTGCCAGAAGCCCCAGCGGGTGGCGGCCTCGGCCACCGAGCGGGCGCTGCGCAGGCTGCGGCGGGCGCCGGCCAGGCGCAGGGCGCGCAGGAAATCGTGCGGCGGCATGTCCAGCACGCGCTGGAAGGCGTTCTGCAGCGTGCGGCGGCTGGCGCCGACGGCCTGGCAGAGATCGGCCACCGTATGCGGCGTTTCAGGGTCCTGGCGCAGGTGGGCCTGGGCGCGGGCGACCAGCTTCCACGCACGCTCGGGCGTGGGCTCGGGGCCGGGCTGCTGCTGGCTGGAGAGCAGCAGCTCGATCACGTTCGACAGCACCGACTTGCGCAGCGCGCTGGCGCCGACGGGGTCGGCGAGCAGCTCGGGCCGTGAGCGCGAGAGCGAAAAGCCGGCCTGCAGCATCTCGCGCAGCGCGCTCAGCACCGGCGTGGGCGCGCTGTGCAGGCGGGCCCCCAGCGACAGCGGCCGCAGCACCGCCTGTTCGCTGGCATCGGCCAGCGCGAGCAGCTCGGTCCAGTCGAACTCGACACCGGCCATCACCAGGCCCTCGGGCGTGAAGAACTCGAAGCCCGGCGTGCCCGAGAAGGTGCAGAAGCGCTCGCCGGCCTGCGGCCCGCCCCAGTCGCTGGCACCGCAGAACACCACCGGCCCTTCGCCCATCGCCAGCGGCAGCCCGAGCGCAAAGCGGCTGCCGGGCAGTGCACCGCGCTGGCGCAGGCGGCGGCCGGTGGTCTCGGTGAACAGGTGCAGGTCCTGCAGCCAGATGTCGCTGATCTCGCCGGCGAAGGCGCCGGCGGACATCTGCGCGTAGTCCTGGTTCCAGCCGCGCAGCAGCGCGGCCTGGTCGTCGACGTCGCCACAGCGGCGGTGGCCGAACGGGGCATCGCCAGGAGAGACCGTGGCAGCGCTCATCGTGTGCTCCTTGATGAAACTCTAAGCCGGACCAAGCAAACACCATACCGCGCCTCGCGCACTCCCCCGCAGGTCTGCCGATTTGCGATAGCCAGCACGCCGTCGGCGCGTCACAGTGCCGTCACATTGCATCTTCCGGAGGGATTCCGCATGTCGCAACCGCATCTCAAGGCCACGCTCAATACCTGGCACCTGTGGGGCCTGGCCGTCGGGCTGGTCATCTCGGGCGAGTACTTTGGCTGGAGCTACGGCTGGGCCAGCGCCGGTACGCTGGGCTTCCTGATCACCTCGCTGGTGGTGGCGGCGATGTACACCACCTTCATCTTCAGCTTCACCGAGCTGACCACCGCGATCCCCAACGCCGGCGGGCCGTTTGCCTATGCGGCGCGGGCGCTGGGGCCGACCGGTGGCTTCCTGGCCGGCTTTGCCACATTGGTGGAGTTCGTCTTCGCCCCGCCGGCGATCTCGATGGCCATAGGCTCCTACCTCAACGTGCAGTTCCCGGCGGTCGATCCGAAGGTGATGGCCGTCGGCGCCTATGTGATCTTCATGACGCTGAACATCATCGGCGTGCGTACGGCGGCCACCTTCGAGCTCTTCGTCACCATCCTGGCGATCTTCGAGCTGCTGGTCTTCATGGGGGTGGTCGCGCCGGGCTTCTCGGTGGCCAATTTCGTCGCCAAGGGCTGGGCCGGGCAGGACACCTTCAGCGCCGCCGCCATCCCCGGCATGTTCGCCGCCATCCCGTTCGCGATCTGGTTCTTCCTCGCGATCGAGGGCGTCGCAATGGCGGCCGAAGAGGCCAAGGACCCGAAGCGCACCATCCCGGTGGCCTACATCAGCGGCATCCTGACGCTGCTGGTGCTGGCCATCGGCGTGATGATCTTCGCCGGCGGCGTGGGCGACTGGACCAAGCTGTCCAACATCAACGACCCGCTGCCGCAGGCGATGAAGGCGGTGGTCGGCGACAACAGCGGCTGGCTGCACATGATGGTGTGGATAGGCCTGTTCGGGCTGATCGCGTCCTTCCACGGCATCATCCTGGGCTACTCGCGGCAGATCTTCGCGCTGGGCCGCGCCGGCTACCTGCCGGCCTGGCTGGCGGTGGTGCACCCGCGCTTCGGCACGCCCTACCGCGCGGTGCTGGCCGGCGGCGTGGTCGGCATCGCTGCCATCTTCAGCGACGAGGTCATCAAGCTGGGCGGGCAGACACTGACGGCCAACATCGTCACCATGTCGGTGCTGGGGGCCATCGTGATGTACATCATGTCGATGCTGAGCCTGTTTGCACTGCGCAAGAAGGAGCCCAACCTGGAGCGCCCGTTCCCGGCCATCGGCTACCCGCTGTTCCCGGCCATCGCGCTGGGCCTGGCGGTGATGTGCCTGGTCACCATGGTGTACTTCAACCCGCTGGTGTCGGGGCTGTTCGTGGTCTTCCTGGTGCTGGCCTACGGCTACTTCCGCATGACGGCGGGGCGGCGCGCCGCGGTCGCCGCCACCGACCTCGCGGCGGTGATCGCCTAGGAGACGGCCCATGGCTTGGTCGCACACCCTCGCGGGCCAGGTCTGGCGGTTCCCCGACCTGAAGACGCTGCTGGCCAAGGCCACGCCGCTGCGTTCCGGCGACGTGCTGGCCGGCCTGGCGGCGGCCACGGCCGGCGAGCGCATGGCCGCGCGCATGGCACTGGCTGAAGCGCCGCTCAAGACCTTCCTCAGCGAAGCGCTGGTGCCCTACGAGAGCGACGAGGTCACGCGGCTGATCGTCGACACCCACGACGCCGCCGCCTTCGCCGAGATCGGCCACCTGACGGTAGGCGACTTCCGCGACTGGCTGCTCGGCGACGCCGCCGACGAAGCCGCGCTGGCCCGCGTGCGCCCCGGCATCACGCCCGAGATGGCCTCGGCCGTCAGCAAGCTGATGCGCAACCAGGACCTGGTGCTGGTCGCGCGCAAGTGCCGGGTGGTCACCCGCTTTCGCAACACCCTGGGCCTGCCCGGCCGCCTGGGCGTGCGGCTGCAGCCCAACCACCCGACCGACGACGCCCGCGGCATCGCCGTCTCCATGCTCGACGGCCTGCTCTACGGTGCCGGCGACGCGGTCATCGGCATCAACCCGGCGAGCGACAGCCTGGCCACCTTGACCGGCCTGATGCACGTGGTCGACGAGGTGATACAGCGCTTCGAGATCCCCACCCAGGCCTGCGTGCTGACCCACGTGACCAACCAGATCCAGGCGATGGAGCAGGGCGCGCCGGTCGATCTCGTGTTCCAGTCGGTGGCCGGCACCGAGGCGGCCAACCGCAGCTTCGGCATCGACCTGGCCGTGCTGCGCGAAGCGCGCGAGGCGGCGCTCTCGCTGAAGCGCGGCACGGTGGGCAACAACGTGATGTACTTCGAGACCGGCCAGGGCTCGGCGCTCTCCGCCAACGCCCACCACGGCATCGACCAGCAGACCTGCGAGGTGCGGGCCTACGCGGTGGCGCGCGCCTTCGACCCGATGATCTGCAACACGGTGGTCGGCTTCATCGGGCCCGAGTACCTGTACGACGGCAAGCAGATCATCCGCGCTGGCCTGGAGGACCACTTCTGCGGCAAGCTGCTGGGCCTGCCGATAGGCTGCGACGTCTGCTACACCAACCACGCCGAGGCCGACTCCGACGACATGGACACGCTGATGACGCTGCTCGGCGTGGCGGGCTTGACCTTCCTGATCGGCGTGCCCGGCGCCGACGACGTGATGCTGAACTACCAGAGCACCTCCTTCCACGATGCGCTCTACCTGCGCACGGTGCTCGGCCTGCAGCGTGCGCCGGAGTTCGAGGCCTGGCTGCAGCGCATGGGCATCGCCGACGAACGTGGCGGCCTGCTGCCGGTGGCGCCCGGACATGCCTTGCTGACCCACCTCGGCTGAACGGAGCGCGCTCACCATGGACAACAAGCCGCTGGTCACGCTGGACCCCTGGCGCGCGCTGCGCAGCCACACGCCGGCCCGCATCGGCCTGGGACGCGCGGGCGGCAGCCTGCCGACGCGCGAGCTGCTGGCTTTCGGCAGCGCGCACGCGCAGGCGCGCGATGCCGTGCACCTGCCGCTGGATGTGGCCAGCCTGGCAGGCCGTATCGAAGCGCTGGGCCTGGCGACGCTGGCGGTGCGCAGCGCGGCGCCCGACCGCGCCCACTACCTGCTGCGCCCGGATCTTGGCCGGCGGCTGGACCGCGACAGCGCGGCGGCGCTGGACGCAGAGCCCACGCCCGCCTGCGACCTGCTGCTGGTGGTGGCCGACGGCCTCTCCGCCGCCGCGATCGAACGCCAGGCCGTGCCGCTGCTGGAGCAGGTGCTGGCACAGCGCCCCGAGGGCTGGCAGCTGGGCCCGGTCGTGATCGCCACGCAGGCGCGTGTCGCGCTGGGCGACGACATCGGGCAACGCCTGCAGGCCCCGCTCGCCGCGATGCTGATCGGCGAACGCCCCGGCCTCAGCTCACCCGACAGCCTGGGGCTCTACCTGACCCATGCACCGAGAGTCGGCCGCAGCGACGCCGAGCGCAACTGCATTTCCAACGTGCGGCCCGAGGGCCTGGGCTACGCTGACGCGGCACGCAAGCTGTGGTGGCTGGCGCTGGCATCGCGGCGGCTGCAGCTCAGTGGGGTGGGGCTGAAGGATCACAGCGATACGGCGCTGCTCGATGGCGCAGGGGATGCGCTGCCGGCCAGGTCGAGGTAGGGCAGGCTCAGCGCCGGTTGCGCGGATGCTGGCTGGCGGCGCGCTCGTTGCCGTGCTTGTAGTTGCCCGTCACGCGCGCCATCAGCTGCTGTGCGTCGGCCTCGCTGCCGCCACCGGCCTCGTCGATGAACTCGGCCGCGTCGCGCCCGCGCAGCGTAGAGGCCAGCTTGCCGTGGTGCAGGATCTCCACCTCGCCGCTCTTGCGGGTGCGCCAGGTGAAGCCCAGATCGTCGTCGGCCGCCATCGTGCTCTCCTGTCGCTCAGGCCGGGGTGGCGCCCAGGCGCTGCAAGGCCTCGCCGGTGACGCGGCACAGCCGCCAGTCCGGCAGCAGCGTGGCGCCCATGCCCTCATAGAAGCGGATCGCCGGCTCGTTCCAGTCGAGCACGCACCACTCGAAGCGGCCGCAGCCGCGCTCGGCGGCGGTGCGGGCCAGATGCTGCCATATCGACTTGCCGATCTGCCGGCCGCGAAACTCGGGCAGCACGAACAGGTCCTCCAGGTACAGGCTGGGCTGGCACAAGAAGGTCGAGAAGGTGGTGAAGTAGAGCCCGAAGCCCGCGCAGCGCACCGCGCCGTCCTGCGTCACTTCGGCCACCACCGCTTCTGCGGCCGGCCGCGCGCCGAAGAGCTGGGCGGCCAGCTTCTCCTCGGTGAGCTGCAGCAGGTGGGTGAGGCTCTCGTACTGGGCCAGTGCGGTGATCAGGCGCACCAGGTCGGCCACGTCGCGCGGCTCGGCGGGGCGGATGTGGGCGGTCATTGCGGCCCCGCTCACATGCCGGCGTAGTTGGGCCCGCCGCCGCCCTCGGGCGTGACCCAGACGATGTTCTGCGTCGGGTCCTTGATGTCGCAGGTCTTGCAGTGCACGCAGTTCTGGGCGTTGATCTGCAGCCGCTCGGTGCCGCCCTCGTTGACGAACTCGTAGACCCCCGCCGGGCAGTAGCGGCTCTCGGGGCCGGCGTACTTGGCGAGGTTGACCAGCACCGGCACCGAGTTGTCCTTCAGCGTCAGGTGGGCGGGCTGGTTTTCTTCGTGGTTGGTGTTGCTGATGAAGACCGACGAGAGCCGGTCGAAGGTCAGCTTGTTGTCGGGCTTGGGGTAGTCGATCTTGGGGCACTCGGCCGCCGGCTTCAGGTAGAGGTGGTCTGGCGCGGTGCGGTGGATGGTCCAGGGCGGCGCCTTGAAGCCGAGCTTGGGCAGCAGCCAGTGCTCGATGCCGGTCATCAGCGAGCCGACGGCCGTGCCCTTCTTGAACCACTGCTTGAAGTTGCGGCTCTTGTCGAGCTCGGTGAAGAGCCAGCTCTTCGCGAACGCGGCCGGGTAGGCGGCGAGCTCGTCGTGGTGGCGGCCGGCGGCCAGGGCCTCGAAGGCGGCCTCCGCGGCCAGCATGCCGGTCTTGATGGCGGCGTGGCTGCCCTTGATGCGCGCGGCGTTCAGGTAGCCGGCGTCGCAGCCCACCAGCGCGCCGCCCGGGAACACCGTCTTGGGCAGGCTGAGGATGCCGCCCGCGGTGATCGCCCGCGCGCCATAGCCTATGCGCTTGGCGCCCTCCAGGTGGGCGCGGATGGCGGGGTGGGTCTTCCAGCGCTGCATCTCCTCGAAGGGGCTGAGCCAGGGGTTCTTGTAGTCCAGCCCGGTGACGAAGCCCAGCGTCACCTTGTTGCCCTCCAGGTGGTAGAGGAAGCCACCGCCGTAGGTCTGGCTGTCCATCGGCCAGCCGGCGGTGTGCACCACCAGGCCGGGCCTGGCCTTGGCGGGGTCCACCTCCCAGAGCTCCTTGACGCCGATGGCGTAGCTCTGCGGGTCGCGGCCGTTGTCGAGTGCGAACTTGGCGATCAGCTGCTTGCCGAGGTGGCCGCGCGCACCTTCGGCAAAGATGGTGTACTTGCCCAGCAGCTCCATGCCGAGCTGGAAGCCCTCGTGGGGCTGGCCATCCTTGCCCAGCCCCAGATTGCCGGTGGCGACGCCGCGCACCGCGCCGTCTTCGTCGTAGAGCACCTCGGCAGCGGTGAAGCCGGGGAAGATCTCGACCCCCAGCGCCTCGGCCTGCTCGCCCAGCCACTTGGTGACGGCGCCCAGGCTGACGACGTAGTTGCCGTGGTTGTGGAAGCAGTCGGGGATCAGCCAGGCCGGGGTGCTGGTGGCGCCGGTCTGGGAGAGGAACAAGACCTCGTCGCCAGTCACGGGCTGGTGCAGCGGCGCGCCCAGCTCCTTCCAGTTGGGGAACAGCTCGTTCAGCGCGATCGGGTCCATCACCGCGCCGCTGAGGATGTGGGCACCGGGCTCCGATCCCTTCTCCAGCACCACGACCGAGAGCTCGCTGCCGGCCGCCGCGGCGAGCTGCCGCAGCCGGATGGCGGTGGCCAGCCCGCCCGGGCCGCCGCCGACGATCACCACGTCGTACTCCATCGACTCGCGCGGTCCGTAGGTGGCGAGAAGCTCTTCGGGGCTCATGGGGCTGTCCTTTGTTCGAGTGATGTGCGAGAGGCTGCGGCGCAGGAGCCACGGGCCGGAGATCGTGCAATTTTAGCGGGTGGGTATTGAAAATAGCACGACCGTGCTTTTGCGCTTTGTCGCGCCGGTGTCAGGCCGCGCGCGCCTGGATGGCGCAGCATCGGCTGTCAACGCCAGGCAGGCCCTGACGTGCTATGGTTTTCTTCTCGTGTTTTTGCGCGCGCCGGCGGCTGCCGGGGCCTTGCGCATCTTCGCCACTTGCCACCGTCACGGCCGGAGTCCCAACGCCATGAGCTACAACATCGATCTGTCCGGCCGCGTCGCCCTCATCACCGGCGCCTCCAGCGGCCTGGGCATGCAGTTCGCGCGCACCCTGGCCAAGGCCGGCGCCGCCGTCGTGCTGGCCGGCCGGCGCGTCGAGCGCCTGAAGACCCTGCGCGCCGAGATCGAGGGCTCCGGCGGCGATGCCCATGTGGTTGCGATGGACGTCACCGACAACCTCAGCATCAAGGCCGGCGTGGCCCACGCCGAGACCGAGGTCGGCACGCTCGACATCCTGGTCAACAACTCCGGCGTCAGCACCACGCAGAAGCTGGTCGATGTGAAACCCGAGGACTACGACTACGTGATGGACACCAACACGCGCGGCGCCTTTTTTGTTGCACAGGAGGTGGGCAAGCGCATGATCGCCCGCTCGCGCGGCGCCGCGCCGGGCACCTTCACGGGAGGGCGCATCGTCAACATCGCCTCGATGGCCGGCCTGCGCCCGCTCTCCCAGATCGGCGTCTACGCGATGAGCAAGGCGGCGGTCGTGCACATGACCCGCGCGATGGCGCTGGAGTGGGGTCGCTACGGCATCAACGTCAACGCGATCTGCCCCGGCTACATCGACACCGAGATCAACCACCACCACTGGAGCACCGACAACGGCCAGAAGCTGGTGCAGATGACGCCCCGCAAACGCATAGGCCAGCCCAAGGATCTCGACGTGGCGCTGATGATGCTGTGCTCCAACGAGAGCCATTTCATCAACGGCGCGGTGCTGCAGGCCGACGATGGCTTCGGCGTCTGATCGATCTTCCAGTTCTCGCTATGACCCTGTTATCCCCCCTCGAAGCACGCGTGCTCGGCGTGCTGGTCGAGAAGCAGCACACCGTGCCCGACACCTACCCGCTGTCGCTCAACTCCCTGGTCGCCGGCTGCAACCAGAAGACCGCGCGGGCGCCGGTGATGGAGGCCAGCGAGGCCGACGTGCTGGTGGCGGTGGACAGCCTGAAGCACCAGCACCTGGTGTTCCAGGGCAGCGGCAGCCGCGTCGCGCGCTACGAGCACAACATGGGGCGTGTGCTGGGCGTGCCCAGCCAGTCGGTGGCGCTGCTCGCCACGCTGCTGTTGCGCGGGCCGCAGACGGCCGCCGAGCTGCGGCTGAACACCGAGCGGCTGCACCGCTTCGCGGACATCTCGTCGGTCGATGCCTTCCTCGACGAGTTGGCCAGCAAGCCGCCGCCACGCGTGGTCAAGCTGCCGCGCATGCCCGGCGAGCGGGAAGCGCGCTGGGCGCATCTGCTGAGCGGCGAGCCGGTCTTGCCGGTGATGGCCGCCGGTGGCTATGCCGCTGCGGCCGACAGCGGCGTCGCACCCAGCGAGTTGGCCGCGCTCAAGGCCGAGATGCTGCGCCTGGCTACCGAGCTGGGCGAACTCAAGACTGAGGTGCAGGCCTTGAAGGCTGAGCTGGGCATGGCACCGAACGCAGGCTGACGCCGCAGCTTCTCTCTTCCCAGGAACCCCGCATGCGCTTCGAACTGCCGGCCGACAAGAAGCTGACCCACGAGATGGTGATCCCCATCCGCTGGGGCGACATGGACGCGATGGGCCATGTCAACAACACGGTCTACTTCCGCTACCTGGAGATCATCCGCGTCGAGTG
>DATHWJ010000273.1:0-1783 GCA_035460745.1 Ideonella sp.
CGGCGATCGCCTGGGGGCGGCCGGGCTTCGGCGGCGCGAACCCCGAGTCGCTGCCGCTGGTCGCCTGGTGCACCTATGCGTGGACGCAGGTGGGCCTGGTGCTCTGGATGGCCCGGGAGACCGACACCCGCGGCACGCGGCTGCGGGCCCAGCGCAACGATCCGGGCGCCGCGCTGCTGTTCGTCCTGGTCATGGTGGCCGCCTGCGCGAGCCTGGTGGCGGTGATCATGGCGGTGCAGTCCGCGCATGTGCTGCAGGGGCCGACACGCTGGACCCACCTCGCGCTCGCGCTGGCCTCGCTGGCCGGATCGTGGCTGCTGATCCAGTGCGCCTTCGCGCTGCACTATGCGCGGCTCTACTACCGGCCGCAGGACGCCCTCGGCGATCACCACGGCGGGCTGGTGTTCCCGGGCGGCCGCGAGCCCGACTACCTCGACTTCCTCTACCAGTCGGCCGTGGTCGGCATGACCTCGCAGACCTCGGACGTCGCGGTCACGCACCGGCGCATGCGCGTGCTGACGCTGGTGCACGGGGTCCTGTCGTTCGGCTTCAACCTGGTCGTGCTGGCGCTGGCGGTCAATGTCGTGGCCTCGGGGCTGATCTGAAGCCGCCGGGCGCACGATGGGCCGCGACCTGTTCAACGACGTGGGCCGGCGCATCGGGCCGGGCCTGATCACCGGTGCCGCCGACGACGACCCGAGCGGCATCGCCACCTACTCGCAGGCCGGCGCGCAGTTCGGGTACGCACTGGTGTGGACCCTGCTGCTGACGACGCCACTCATGATCGGCGTGCAGATGCTGTCGGCCCGCATCGGCTGGGCCACGCGCGAGGGGCTGGCGGCCAACCTCGCCAAGCTGCTTCCGCACGGGCTCGCGCTCGCCCTCGTGGCACTGCTGGTGCTGGCCAACACGCTGAACATCGCGGCCGACATCGGCGCGATGGCGCAGGCCGTGGGGCTGCTGGCGGGCGGGCCGCCGGCGCTCTGGGTGCTCGGCTTCGGCGCGCTGTGCGCCGGCGGGCAGCTGCTCTTCAGCTATGAGAGCGCGCTGCGCACGCTCAAGTGGCTCACGCTCTCGCTGCTGTCCTACGTGGCGGTGGTGCTGGCCGTGCACGTGCCGCTGCACGAGGTGCTGGCCGGGACCGTGCATCCCTGGCAGGGCCTGGGCCAGCGCTTCGCTGCCGCGGACTACGCAAGCATGGTCGTGGCCGTGTTCGGCACCACCATCAGCCCCTACCTGTTCTTCTGGCAGGCGGCGCAGGAGGTGGAGGACGACCGCCGCCGGCCGGAGGCCGCGGCGCTGCACGACCAGCCGGCCTACGCGGCGGAGCACCTGGCGCGCATCAAGGAGGACACCTGGATCGGCATGCTGTTCTCCAACGGCGTCGCGCTGTGCATCATGCTGGCCACCGCCGTGACGCTGGCGGGCCAGGGCCTGACGACGATCCACACCGCCGCGCAGGCCGCCGAGGCGCTGCGGCCGCTGGCCGGGGAGTTCGCCTTCGCCGACATCGCGCTGGGCATCGTCGGCACGGGGCTGCTGGCCGTGCCGGTGCTGGCCGGGTCGGCTGCCTACGCGGTGAGCGACCTGTTCGGCTGGCCCGCCGGGGCCTCGCACGACTTGCGCCAGGCGCGCGGCTTCCACGCCATCGTCATGGCGGCCACGCTGCTGGGGCTCAGGCGCGCCTGGGCGAGGCCGATGCTGCCCAGGGCCGACCACTTCGGCGCGAACTCGTAACTGCCCACGCCGTCGATGTAGCTACCCCAGACCTTGGCCGAGCCGC
>DATHWJ010000274.1:0-8193 GCA_035460745.1 Ideonella sp.
CCGCGTGTTCGAGATCAACCGCAGCTTCCGCAACGAAGGCATCTCGGTTCGGCACAACCCCGAATTCACGATGATGGAGTTCTACGCGGCCTACTGGAACCACCACGACCTGATGGACTACACCGAGGCCGTGCTGCGCCACGCCGCCCGGCACGCCACCGGCTCGGCCCGCGTCACCTACGCCGGCAAGGAGGTGTTGCTGGACCAGCCCTTCAAGCGCCTGTCGGTGCGCGAGTCGCTGGTGGAGTACGCAGGCCTGAGCGACGCGGAGTCGGTCGATGCCGAGCTGATACGCGCCCGGCTCAAGGCCAAGGGCGAAGAAGCGCCCGCCCACTGGAAGCTGCCCGAACTGCAGTTCGGCCTCTTCGAGGCGGTGGTCGAAGAGCAGCTCTGGCAGCCCACCTTCATCATCGACTACCCCGTCGAGGTCAGCCCGCTGGCCCGCGCTTCCGACGCCAACCCGGCCATCACCGAGCGCTTCGAGCTCTTCATCACCGGCCGCGAGTACGCCAACGGCTTCTCCGAGCTGAACGACGCCGAGGACCAGGCCGCCCGCTTCCAGGCCCAGGTGGCCAACAAGGACGCGGGTGACGAAGAGGCCATGTACTACGACGCCGATTTCATCCGCGCGCTGGAGTACGGCATGCCGCCGACGGGCGGCTGCGGCATAGGCATAGACCGGCTGATGATGCTGCTGACCGACAGCCCCAGCATCCGCGACGTGATCCTGTTCCCCGCGCTGCGCCGCGAGGGCTGATCGGCGCACCGCCGGCCCGGCGTCAGGCCGCGAGCTTGCGCAGCACCTCGTCGCCCGCCCACAGCGCGTCGAGCTGCTTGAAGCCCCAGGTCTGCGGGTTTTCGCGCCCGACGATGCGGTCGGCGGAGCGCGCCAGTTCCAGCCGCTGCGGCGACATCGGCATCTGCGAGTGGGTCGAGAACACCAGTTTCACCACCGGTTTCCCCAGCGAGATCGGGCTTTGCTCGACCACCACCGCCAGCTTGCCGGACTGCAGCCGCACCAGCGAGCCTATCGGGTAGATGCCCAGGCCCTTGACGAAGGCCTGCAGGACCACGGGGTCGAAGTGGCCCTTCCACGACGCCATGCGGGCGATAGATTCGGCCGGGTCCCAGCCGAGCTTGTACGGCCGGTTGGAGGTGATGGCGTCGTAGACATCGCAGACCGCGCCCATGCGCGCGACCCGGCTGATGCGCTCGCCCGGCAGCCGCTCGGGGTAGCCGGTGCCGTCCATGCGCTCGTGGTGGTGCAGGCAGACGTCGAGCACCGCGGCGCCGGCCGAGCCGCCCTCCAGCAGCATCGCATGGCCCCTGCGCGGGTGGGTCTTGACGATCTCGAACTCTTCCGGCGTCAGCCTGCCCGGCTTGTTCAGCAGCTCCAGCGGCAGCAGCGCCTTGCCCAGGTCGTGCAACAGGCCGGCCAGGCCGGCGTCGCGGCACTCGGCCATGCCCAGGCCGAGCTCGCGGCCCAGCGAGACCATCAGCGCACAGACGGCCACCGAGTGCATGAAGCTGTAGTCGTCCTGCGTCTTCAGCCGCGCCAGACTGACCAGCGCGGCCGGGTTGCGGAAGACCGACTCGGCGATGTCGTTGACCAGCGGCAGACAGCCTTCGGCATTCACCGCCTGGCCCAGCCTCGCCTCACCGAACAGCGCGACCACCTGATCGCGGCCCTGCTTGCACACCGCGGTGGCACGCTGCAACTCCTCGGTGAACGAGGTGCTGGGCGGCGCGGGCCTTGCCGGCTCCGGCACCGCAGCCGCTTGCAGCACCAGCTCGGCCACCGCCGCGTCGCGCCGCAGCCGGGGTTTGGCCGGCAGCGGCTCGGCCACGTCGCAGCCCTTGGAGACGTCGATCCAGACTGCCGCGATGGCGCTCTGCCTGAGCTTGGCGAGGTCGTCCGCGTCGCTCAGCGTGAAGCGGGTTCGCCAGAACGGATGGTCCATCCAGGCGCCGTCGAGCGCATGCAGGTGCATGCCGAGGCGGACTTGGGAGGCGGGGATTCTCTTGAGCATGTGGTAACGCGTCCCGAAGCGGGCCATCGCTGCATGCCCGGCCATCGGCCAGGACGGCATGACTCTTGAGTCAAATCAACAAATTTGCTGATTAAATATGTTTTATTCGGCAACTTTGATGATCCTCAGACACAAAAAAGCCGCTGCAAGCAGCGGCTGGTTTGCCTGGAAGCCCGCGGCTCGCTCAGCGGAACCGGGACTGCGGCACGGTCTTCATCTCGCCGGGCAGCGAGGCCAGGTAGCTGGCGATCTGCCTGATCTCGGCGTCGCTCAGCGGCTTGGCCATGCCCACCATGGTCGCGTTGTTGCGGCCCACCAGCGGCAAGCCCTCGGTCTTGTAGGACTTGAGCGCCTCGTACAGGTAGTCGGCGTACTGGCCGGCCAGGCGGGGGTTGCCCGGATCGATGGTGTTGTTGAAGTTGGTGCCATGGCAGGCGACGCAGGCCACCATCTTCTCCTTCAGTGCGGCCGGCAGCTCGGCGGTGGCCGGCACCGGCGTCGGGTTGCTGCCCACGCCCTGGGTAGAGTAGTAGGCGGCAAGGTCGGCGATGTCCTGGTCGGTCAGCGACCCGGCCACGGCCTTCATGGTGGGGTGCTTGCGGTCGCCCTTGCGGTAGGCGTCGAGCGCCGCCACGATGTACTTGGCGTTCTGGCCCGAGATCATCGGCACCTTGTAGATCTGCGGAAAGCTGGCGTGGTAGCCGGGGATCGCATGGCAGCCGATGCACATGGCGTTTTTCTTCTCGCCGGCCTTGGCATCGCCCTTGACCTCCTGGGCCTGGGCTGCCGTGAATGCGCCGGTCAAAACGAGCAGCAAGGTGAACGCTATTTTCATCGCTGTGGTTTCGTCTCTTAGGTTTCGTGGGGCACTACGCTGCGGCGCACCCGCGGTGCATAGCGCCAATGATTATACGGGTGGCACTTATACTGGCCCGCGCCCTGCTGCCCGGCCGCAGCCACCGCGCGGCGGCGGCCGGCGCACCGGCCGCCGAGTGCCTTCGCGCAGCGCCCGCCGCCCGGGTGCAGCCGCGCGCTCCTCCCACCGCCTTGCCAGACCCGCCCATGAAATTCGAAGGCTCAGACCACTACGTCGCCACCCCCGACCTGATGCTCGCTGTCAACGCGGCGATGACGCTGCAGCGCCCGCTGCTGGTCAAGGGCGAGCCCGGCACCGGCAAGACGATGCTGGCCGAGGAGGCCGCCAAGGCGCTGGGCCTGCCGCTGCTGGAGTGGCATATCAAGAGCACCACCAAGGCGCACCAGGGCCTGTACGAGTACGACGCGGTGAGCCGCCTGCGCGACAGCCAGCTCGCCGGGGTCGAGGGCTCGGAGCGGGTGCGCGACATCCGCAACTACATCGTCAAGGGTGTGCTGTGGCAGGCCTTCGAGGCCGACCAGCCCTGCGCGCTGCTGATCGACGAGATCGACAAGGCCGACATCGAGTTCCCGAACGACCTGCTGCGCGAGATCGACCGCATGGAGTTCCATGTCTACGAGACGCGCCAGACCATTCGCGCCAAGCACCGCCCGCTCGTCTTCATCACCTCGAACAACGAGAAGGAGCTGCCCGACGCCTTCCTGCGCCGCTGCTTCTTCCACTACATCAAGTTCCCTGAAGCCGACACGATGCAGAAGATCATCGACGTGCACTTCCCGGGGCTCAAAAAAGAGCTGCTGGCCGCGGCGATGAAGAACTTCTACGACGTGCGCAAGCTGCCCGGCCTGAAGAAGAAGCCCTCCACCTCCGAGCTGCTCGACTGGCTCAAGCTGCTGGTGGCCGAGGACATCCCCGCCGAAGCGCTGCAGAGCGCCGACGACAAGGTGGTGCTGCCGCCGCTGGTCGGCGCGCTGCTGAAGAACGAGCAGGACGTGACGCTGTTCGAGAAGCTGGTCTTCATGCAGCGGCACAACCGCTGAACGGCCCGCGACGATGACGCCCCAAAGCCGCAACGCGCTGCTGATCGGCCTGAGCGACGCGCTGTGCTTCGTGCTCGGCGCGCTCGCCGGCTGGAGCCTGGGCAGCGCGCTCGGCTTCGACTTCGTGCGGGCCACCTCTTACGACGCCCGCGCCATCGCCGGCCTGCTCTTCATCCTGCTGGGCTGCGGCGCCGGCAAGTGGCTGGCGCTGCGCTGGCAGACCGCACGCGGCTGGCGACCGCCGCCGCCCCAACGCTGAGAGCCTGAACCCCGCATGAGCGAATTCACCACGCCGATCACACTCAGCGCCCCCGCCGCGCGGCTGGCCCCGCTGGCCCACGAACACGAAGCCGCGCTGTGCGAAGCCGCCCGCGACGGCGAGCTCTGGCAGCTCTGGTACACCTCGGTGCCGTCGCCCGAGGGCATGGCGGCCGAGATCGAACGCCGGCTCGGCCTGCAGGCCAAAGGCAGCATGCTGCCGTTCACCGTCTTCGACGCCGACGGCAAGGTGGTCGGCATGACCACCTTCATGAACATCGACGCCGTGCACCGCCGGGTCGAGATCGGCTCCACCTGGTACGCCCGCGGCGCCCAGCGCGGCCCGCTGAACACCACCTGCAAGCGCCTGCTGCTGGCGCATGCCTTCGAGACGCTGCAGTGCATCGCGGTGGAGCTGCGCACCCACCGGCTCAACCAGCAGAGCCGCCGCGCCATCGAGCGCATCGGCGCGCAGCTCGACGGCATCCTGCGCAACCACCTGCGGGCCGCCGACGGCTCGCTGCGCGACACGGCCGTCTACAGCATCACCGCCGACGAGTGGCCCGCGGTGCGCTCGCACCTCGACTGGCAGCTCGTCAAGCCGCGCTGACGGCTCCGGCGCGCGCCCTTCCCTTCTCCCCTTCGAGACCCCGGCATGCCGAAAAAGACCCTCACCATCGAGACCCTGTGGCAGATCGAGCGCCTGGGCAACCCCAGTCTCTCGCCCGACGGCGCGCAGGTCGTCTGCGGCCTCAGCCGCCACTCGATGGAGGACAACAAGTCCAGCGCCTCGCTCTGGCTGCTCTCCACGCTGGGCGGCAAGCCGCGCGCGCTGACCCACTGCGGCGAGAAGGACGGCCAGCCGCAGTTCAGCCCGCGCGGCGACCTGATCGCCTTCGTCGCCAAACGCGAGCAGGAGGGCAAGAAGGACGAGGAGCCGCAGCTCTACGTGATCCCGCCCGACGGCGGCGAGGCGCGCCGCGTCGGCTCGGTGGCGACCGGCGTCGAAGCCTTCAAGTGGTTCCCCGACGGCGAGCGCATCGCCTTCGTCTCCTGGGTCTGGCCCGAGCTCAAGGGCGCCAAGGCGCAGGCCAAGCAGCACAAGGCCTTCAAGGAGCGCAAGGAGACTGCCTACGTCACCAGCGAGGCCGCCTACCGCTTCTGGGACCACCACCTGCCCATGGGCCGGGTGCCGCGCCTGCACGTGATCGAGCTCGCCACCGGCAAGGCCACCGACCTCTTCGAGGGCACGCCCTACGAGCTCTCGCGCTTCGAGCCCGACGCCCACAGCTTCGACATCTCGCCCGACGGCAAGCGCATCGTCTTCGCCCACGACCCCGCGCCGGAGAAGCGCATCGAAAACCGCCGCGCGCTCTACGAGATCGAGCTGCGCGGCGGCAAGGTCCGCGAGCTGGTGCGCGACGCCGACTGGGACCTGGGCGCGCCGCGCTACAGCCCCGACGACCTGCGCATCGCCTTCCTCGCCAGCCACCAGGGCCTGAAGCACACCATGCCCGAGCAGCTCGCCGTCTACGAGCGCGACGGCCACCACTGGGACGTCGTCAGCGCCGAGTGGGACCACGCGGTCAGCGCGCCGCTGCGCTGGGAAGAGGACACCCAGGGCCTGCTCTTCACCGCCGAGCAGCAGGGCCGCGTGCACCTCTGGCGCTTCGACCTGCCGGACCGCCGCGCCGAGGTCGTCGTCGAAGGCGGCTGGGTGAGCGGCTTCGACAAGACCGCCGGCACGCTGGTGGCGCTGGCCGACTCGGCCGCCCACCCGGCCCGCCTGCACGCCCACCTGCCGGGCGCCGCGCCGCTGCGCATCGAGACCTTCAACGACAAGCTGCTGGCCGGCCACGACCTGGGCCGGCACGAGGAGATCTGGTTCGCCGGCGCTCAGGGCGACAAGGTGCAGATGTGGGTCTTCTACCCGCCCGGCTTCGACGGCAAGAAGAAGACGCCCATCCTGCACAGCATCCACGGCGGCCCGCACACCGGCCCGGGCGACAACTGGCACTACCGCTGGAACATGAAGCTCTTCGCCGCGCAGGGCTATGTCGCGGTCAACGTCAACTACCACGGCTCGTCCAGCTTCGGCCACGCCTTCCTGGACTCCATCACCCACCGCTGGGGCGAGCTGGAGCTGCAGGACATCGAGGCCGCCACCGACTGGCTGCTCAAGAAACCCTGGGCCGACAAGAAGCGCGTCTTCGCCACCGGCGGCAGCTACGGCGGCTACATGGTGGCCTGGATGAACGGCCACCTGCCCCGCGGCCGCTACGCCGCCTACATCTGCCACGCCGGCTGCTTCGACTGGACCGCCATGTTCGCCGACGACGCCTACACCTGGCACGCCAAGGAGCTGGGCGCCTGGTACTGGGACAAGCCGGAGCAGGTCGGCTCGCAAAGCCCGCACACCTTCGCCGGCAACATGGAGACCCCCACGCTGGTCATCCACGGCGCGCTCGACTACCGCGTGCCCGACCAGCAGGGCCTGGCCTACTACAACACGCTGAAGGCCAGAGGCGTCGATGCCCGCCTGGTCTGGTTCCCCGACGAGAACCACTGGGTATTGAAACCACGCAACAGCCAGCTTTGGTACCGTGAATTTTTGGACTGGCTGAAGCGGCACGATGCGGGGGCCAAGCGCGGCTGAGGCCCAAGCCCCGCTGCAGCGACGAAGATCGTCTTCCGACGTAAGCTGCGACCGCGCCGATTGCCCGACGCCCACTGCCACCCGCCCCATGCTCATCAACTTCTTCTACACCCTGCGCGCGGCCAAGCTGCCGGTCTCGGTCAAGGAATACCTGACGCTGCTCGAAGCGCTGAAGAAGGGCGTGATCGGGCCTTCGGTGGAGGACTTTTACTTCCTGTCACGCCTGAGCCTGGTGAAGGACGAGGCCCAGTTCGACAAGTTCGACCGCGCCTTCGCCGCCTACTTCAAGGGCGTCGAGATGCTGACCGACTTTGGCAAGGAAATCCCGCTGGAGTGGCTGCAGAAGATCCTCGAACGCGAGCTGAGCCCGGAGGAGAAGGCCGCCATCGAGAAGATGGGCTGGGACGAGCTGATGGAGACCCTGAAGAAGCGTCTCGAAGAACAGAAGGAGCGCCACGAGGGCGGCTCCAAGTGGATAGGCACCGGCGGCACCAGCCCCTTCGGCCATGGCGGCTACAACCCGCAGGGCGTGCGCATCGGCGGGCCGGGGCGCAACAAGAGCGCGGTCAAGGTCTGGGACCAGCGCGCCTACAAGGACTACGACGATTCGGTCGAGCTCGGCACGCGCAACATCAAGGTCGCGCTGCGGCGGCTGCGGCGCTTCGCCCGCGAGGGCTCCGAGCTGGAGCTCGACCTCGACGACACCATCCACTGCACGGCAGCCAACGCCGGCCTGCTGGACATCAAGCTGGTGCCCGAGCGCCACAACAAGGTCAAGGTGCTGCTGCTGATGGACGTCGGCGGCACGATGGACGAGCACATCCACCGCGTCGAAGAACTCTTCAGCGCCGCCAAGACCGAGTTCAAGCACCTGGAGTTCTATTACTTCCACAACTGCGTCTACGACTTCGTCTGGAAGAACAACCGCCGCCGCTTCGCCGAGAAGCTCAACACCTTCGACCTGATCCGCAAGTACAACCGCGACTACAAGCTCATCTTTGTCGGCGACGCGACGATGAGCCCCTACGAGATCCTGCAGGCCGGCGGCAGCGTCGAATACAACAACGACGAGCCCGGCGCGGAATGGATTCAACGCCTGACCCACGCCTTTCCCAAATACGCGTGGGTCAACCCCGAGCCGCAAGGCGTCTGGCAGTACCGGCAGAGCATCGCGCTGATCCAGCAGCTGATGCAGCAGCGCATGTTCCAGCTGACGCTCTCCGGCCTCGAAGGCGCGATGCGGTTGCTGAGCAAATGACGCGTCTCCTCGCACTGCTTGTGGCAGTGCTGCTGACTGCCTGTGCTGCCACGAAGGCGCCCGCGCCCCAGCCT
>DATHWJ010000275.1:0-3341 GCA_035460745.1 Ideonella sp.
CGAAGTGGGCAAGGAAAACACCACCATCATCGATGGCGCCGGTGCCGCTGCCGACATCGAAGCCCGCGTCAAGCAAATCCGCATCCAGATCGAAGAAGCCACCAGCGACTACGACCGTGAAAAGCAGCAAGAGCGCGTGGCCAAGCTGGCCGGCGGTGTTGCACTGATCAAGGTCGGCGCGGCCACCGAAGTCGAGATGAAGGAAAAGAAGGCCCGCGTCGAAGACGCGCTGCACGCCACCCGTGCCGCCGTCGAAGAAGGCATCGTGGCCGGTGGTGGCGTCGCGCTGCTGCGCGCCAAGCAAGCCGCTGGCGAGATCAAGGGCGACAACGCCGACCAGGACGCCGGCATCAAGCTGGTCCTGAAGGCCATCGAAGCCCCGCTGCGCGAGATCGTGTACAACGCCGGTGGCGAAGCCTCGGTCGTCGTCAACGCCGTGCTGGGTGGCAAGGGCAACTACGGCTTCAATGCCGCCAACGACACCTACGGCGACATGATCGAAATGGGCATCCTGGACCCGACCAAGGTGACGCGCACGGCCCTGCAGAACGCTGCCTCCGTCGCTTCGCTGATGCTGACGACCGAAGCCATGGTCGCCGAAGCCCCGAAGGAAGAGTCCGGCGCTGGTGGCATGCCTGGCGGCATGGGCGGCATGGGTGGCATGGGCGGCATGGACATGTAAGGTCCTGCGGGCCCCGGCAACGGGGCCCCGCCCGAGCGACACCCCGCTCGACACTGCCAAAGGGGCCACCGCAAGGTGGCCCCTTTTTTCATGCGGGCGCGCCAGTCGGCCTCTCGCTGCGCCACCGCACAATCCCGCCGATGCACCGATCGTTGTCCCGTCTGCTGCCCGCCTGGCTGGCGCTCGCCGCCGGCCTGGCACTCGCCCAGCCGGCCGCCGGCGTCATCGACCCGCCCGCCCCCATCCCCGCCGACGGCCCGCGCCCACGCATAGGCCTGGTGCTCTCCGGCGGCGGCGCGCGCGGCCTGGCCCACGTGGGCGTGCTGAAGGTGCTGGAGCGCGAACACGTGCCCATCGACGTGATCGCCGGCACCTCGATGGGCGCCATCATCGGCGGCCTGTATGCCAGCGGCATGCGGGCCGACCAGATCGAGACCGAGCTGGTCAAGGTCGACTGGAACCAGCTGTTTTCGCCGCGCGTCAGCCGCCAGCAGCTCTCGCAGCGCCGCAAGGAAGAAGACTTCGAGATCGCCTCGGCCATCGAGCTGGGCGTGCACGACGGCGAGTTCCGCGCCCCGCAGGGCGCCGTCTCCAGCCGCGGCCTGGAGACCCTGCTGCGCCACTACACGCTGCCGGTCGGCGCCGTCCGCCGGTTCGACGCGCTGCCGATCCGCTTTCGCGCGGTGGCCACCGACATGGAGACCGGCCAGGCCGTGGTGATGGGCAGCGGCGACCTGGCCACCGCGCTGCGCTCCAGCATGAGCGTGCCCGGCGTGTTCCCCGCCACCGAGGTCGACGGCCGGGTGCTGGGCGACGGCGGCCTGGTCAACAACGTGCCCATCGATGTCGCCCGCGCGATGGGCGCCGACGTGGTCATCGTCGTCAACATCGGCACGCCGCTGGCGCCGCGCGAGACGCTGGGCTCGGCCTTCGGGCTGACGGCCCAGATGATCAACATCCTGACCGAGCAGAACGTGCAGCGCAGCCTGGCCACGCTGCTGACGACCGACGTGCTGATCGCGCCGCAGCTCGGCAAGCTCAGCTCGGGCGACTTCGAGCGCACCAGGGACTTCATCGCGCTCGGCGAGCAAGAGGCGCTGACCGTCTCGCGCAGCCTCGCCGCGCTGGCCCTGCCGCCGGCCGACTACGCCGCCTGGCGCAGCAGCCACCACAGCGCCGAGACGCCCGCGCCGCGGCTGGCCTTCGTCGCCTTCGAGGGCACGACGGTGACCAAGCCCGAGCGCTTCGAGGCCCAGCTTCGCTCCAAGCCCGGCGAGCCCTTCGACCCGCAAAAGGCGGCCGACGACGCCCGCGCGCTGGCCGCCACCGGCGACTACGTGCGGGCCGACTACCGCCTGGCCGACACCCCCGCCGGCACCGGCCTGCTGTTTGACCTGGAGGACAAGCCCTGGGGCCCGAACTACCTGCGCGTCGGGCTGGACCTGTCGACCGACTTCAGCGGCCGCAGTGCCTTCGACATCAAGATCAGCCACAACCGCCACTGGCTCACGCCCAGCGGCACCGAGTGGCGCAACCGCATCCAGATCGGCGAGGTGCCGCTGGTCTACAGCGAGATCTACCACCCGCTGAACTGGACCATCGGCTTGTCGAACGACTGGTTCGTCTCCGGCTACGCCGGCGCCGAGCGGCGCTCGCTCTGGCTGTTCGATGGCAACGGCAGCGGCAACAAGGTCGGCCAGATCCGCCGCACCAGCGCGCGCGTGGGCGTGGACCTGGGCCAGCCCTGGGGCAGCCTGGGCGAGCTGCGGCTGGGCCTGCTGCAGCAGTACACCCGTGGCAGCCCGGTGCTGCTGGCCGACAACTACACCGGCCCGACCGGCATCGAGCTGTGGCGCGAGACCGCGGCGCGCGCCCATGTGGTGTTCGACCAGCTCGACTTCGCCAACTTCCCGCAGAGCGGCTACCGGGTCGAGGCCGAGGCGCAGCTCGGCGAACGCAGCCAGCGCGGCGTGGCCGGTCGCCAGAACATCGGCCGCCTCGAGCTCACCGGTGGCCGCGTGCGCAGCTTCGGCGCCCACACCTTCAGCCTCTATGGCCAGATGCAGGTGGCCGATGCGCGCAACGGCGAGCTGCTGGGCGAGTACACGCTAGGCGGCTTCCAGCAGCTCTCCGGCTACGAGCCCGGCCAGGTCGCCGGCAATGCGCTGCTGTTCGGCCGGCTGGGCTGGTACATGCGCCTGCCGACCACCCCGGTGTTCGCGCGCGGCCTGTTCGTCGGCGCCTCCCTGGAGGCCGGCGAGGCCTGGGCCAACCGGCGCGAAATGCGCCTGGCCGGGCTGCGCACCGGCGGCAGCCTCTACCTGGGCGCCGACACCGGCATCGGCCCGATGTACCTGGGCCTGACCTGGGCGCCGCAAGGCAGCGCCGGGCTGGTGCTGTTCCTCGGCCGGCCCTGAGCCTGCGCACTGCCGCGAGGGCCTGTCCGGCCGGACAGGCCCTCGCGGCTTGGTACAGTGCGGCCCGCCCCTGCTCCGCCGCACCCACCAGGCCGGCCGCGAGCCGGCAAGCCGTCTGAAACCCACCAGGAAGCAGACTTCATGACCCATGACCCGACCGGGCTGAAGCCCGGCACCGCACCCCGCCGGGCAGGCGATCTGCCACGAGCCCCTGTCGCGCTTGCGGCGGTCGCCGCGCTGCT
>DATHWJ010000276.1:0-15339 GCA_035460745.1 Ideonella sp.
CCATAGGGGTAGTCGGGGTTGTGGGCCAGCACGCGCTTGAAGGTGGCGATGGCCTGGTCGGTGCGCTTGAACTCCGAGAGCAGGATGCCCGCGTTGCCCAGCGCCGATTCGTGTTTCGGGTCGATCGCAAGCGCCTGGTTGAAGCGCTCCAGTGCCTCTTCATGGCGGTGCAGCTCGCGCAGCACTGCGCCACAGTTGACGAAGGCCTCGGCGTAGCTGGGCTGCAGCGTCAGCGCCTGCTCGTAGCTGCGCAGCGCTTCGTCCTTGTGGCCCAGGGTCTGCATCACCATGCCGCGCGCAAACCACATCGGCGCAAAGCGCGGCGCCGCGGCCACGCCGCGCTCGGCCATGGCCTGCGCCTCGGCGAGGTCGCGCTTGATCAGCAGGCCGGCCATCGAGTACAGCGCGACCGGATCGTTGGGCTGGCTGGCCAGGATGGCGCGAAACGCCGCGATGGCCTCCACCTCGTGCCCCTGGTTGTGCAGTGCTATCGCCCGGGCCCGCGCCTTGGCGGCAAGGGTGGCGCTGGCGCTGTCGCGGGGGGCTTTTTTCGGCATGGAGGGCTTCGTGGTGAGTAGCCCCGTGAACGCCGGGTCGGCGTCGTCCGAACTTGAGTGTCGCAGGGGCTGGGACTGTGCTGTATTGCACCTTTTTGGGCCGCTGCCAGATGGCTTGAAAAGGGTGGGGATCGCCGGTCACTTCCCGGGTCGAGCGGCGTCCGAGCGACCCGGCGCGCCGCGAATGGGCCAGGAGCCGCGGCCGCTGTCATCAAGCGGCCACGCTCGGCCGCGACGATGGCGCGATCGTGAGATCGCCGAGCCCTGCACCCTTTGAGCCGCTGGAATGGCTGGATGCGATGCTCGCCTGCCTGCTCGGCCGCGCCTGAAGCGCCCACGCAGATCGCCGTGACGCATTGATGAAAATCCGGCTTGCCCTTGCCGGCGCAGGCGCCTTGCAGCCCGGCCTTCAAGCGCAGCCGGAGATGCGACGATAGAGCGCTGTGATCCTGCCGTACCCCTCCCGCCATCCACCATGCCCGCTTCGGTAACCGCGCCGACCTATGCGCCGCTGACCCTGCGCGGCGTGCGCGGCCTGATCGAGCACCACACGCTGCAGGCGCATTTCCAGCCCATCGTCGATCTGCGCAGCGGTGCGATCTTCGGCCACGAGGCGCTGATACGCGGGCCGGTGGGCTCGCCGCTCGCAATGCCCGATGCGCTCTTCGCCGCCGCGCAGCAAGAGGGCCTGGGCGTGCGGCTGGAGATCGAGTGCGTCAGCCGCGCGCTGAGCGCCTGGGCCGCGCAGCGCGCGGGCGGCGGCAAGCTGCTGCTCAACCTGAGCGCGACGGCGCTGGTCTCGGCGCTGCAGCAGCGCAGCGTGGAGCAGATGCTGGCCGAGGCGGGCGAGGGCGTGGCGGCGGCCTCCATCGTCATCGAGCTGACCGAGCACGAGCGCGTGCTGGACCACGACGCGCTGGTGCACGCCGCGGCGCAGCTGCGCCGCCACGGCATCGAGATCGCGCTGGACGACTTCGGCGACGGCCGCTCCAGCCTGCGCCTGTGGTCCGAGCTCAAGCCCAAGCTGGTCAAGATAGACAAGTACTTCGCCCGCGACCTGGCCCGCAACGGCGACAAGCTGCAGACCTGGCGCGCGCTGCTGCAGATCGGCGAGACCTTCGGCGCCGAGCTGGTGGCCGAGGGCCTGGAGCATGAAGACGAGCTGCGCCTGCTGCGCGACCTGGGCGTGGCCTACGGCCAGGGCTGGGCCATAGGCCGGCCGGCGCCCGAGGTGGCCAGCGCGCCGCTGCCGCGGGCTCGGCAGGTGCTGGCCAGCCAGGACATCGCGGTCTTCCCCGAGCTCAAGCGCGCCAGCAACGGCGGCTTCACCGCCGCGCGGCTGCTGCTGCCGGTGGCGCCGGTCGGCCCCGAGGCCACCCACGACGAGGTCTACGCGCTGCTGCGTGCGCAGGAGTCGCTGCACAGCGTGCCGGTGGTGGAGCATGGCCGGCCCGTCGGCCTGATCGCCCGCGCGCCTTTCATCGCCCGCTATGCCCAGCCCTATTTCCGCGAGCTCTACGGCAAGCGGCCCTGCACGCTCTTCGCCAGCCTCGGCCCGCTGACGGTGGACCTGCACACCGGCATCGAGGAGCTGACCTCGGTGCTCACCTCGGGCGACCAGCGCTACCTGACCGACGGCTTCGTGATCACCGAGGCCGGCCGCTACGCCGGCCTGGGCACCGGCGAGCAACTGGTGCGCGCCGTCACCGAGGCCCGCATCGAGGCCGCCCGCCATGCCAACCCGCTGACCTTCCTGCCCGGCAACATCCCGATCAGCGACCACATCGAGCGCCTGCTGGCCAGCGGCCGCGACTTCGTCGCCGCCTACGCCGACCTGAACCACTTCAAGCCCTTCAACGACCAGTACGGCTACTGGCGCGGCGACGGCATGATCCGGCTGCTGGCGCGCGTCATCGCGGCCCAGTGCGACCCGCGGCGCGACTTTCTCGGCCACGTCGGCGGCGACGACTTCGTCGTGCTGTTCCAGAGCAGCGACTGGGCCGAGCGCTGCCAGCGCATCGTCGACACCTTCAACCTGAAGGCGCGGGAGCTGTTCGACGCCGAGGCGCTGCAGGCCGGCGGCATCCTGGCCGAAGACCGCCACGGCGACCTGCGCTTCCACCCCTGCACCACGCTGTGCATAGGCGCGGTGCAGGTGCAGCCGGGGCGCTGCGGCAATGCCGAGGACGTGGCCAGCGCCGCGGCGGCGGCCAAGCGGCAGGCCAAGCATGCGGGCCTGGGGCTGGTGGTGCTGGACGCGCCGGAGCGCGCGGAGCCGGAACCGGTGCCGCGCTGAGGCTGCGGCCCCGTTGGCCGCGACAATGCGGCGGCAACCCGCGAGAACGCCGATGAACCCTTTCACTCCCAGCTACGGGTCGGACGCCGCCGGCCTGATCTGCGGCTTCCTGTTCCTGCCGCAGCGGCCCGCCCTGGCCATCGACTCGGCCGAAGCGGCGGCCTGGCTGGCGGCCGCGGCTGGCCCGGGCGAGACCGATGGCCCTGCGGCGCCGGAGCACCTGGAGGGCGCCTTTGTCTGGCTGCACTTCAACCTGGCCCACACGGCGTCCCAGCCCTGGCTGCACCGCCACGCCCGGCTCTCGCCCGAGTTCTACGAGACGCTGCGCGACGGCTCGCACTCCACCCGCGTCGAGCGCGCCGAGCAGTCGCTGATCGCGGTGGTCAACGACGTGCGCTTCGATTTTTCGTTCGAGGCCTCCGACATCTCGACGCTGTGGATCAACGTCGACGAGAAGCTGGTGGTCACGGCCCGCCAGCAGCCGCTGCGCGCGGTGGACAACCTGCGCACGGCCATCAAGCGCGGCGAGTCGCCCCGCTCCAGCACCGAGCTGCTCGAGCGCCTGATGCGCGCGCAGGCCGACACGCTGGTCGGCATCGAGCGCGGCGTCACCGAGCGCATCGACCAGGTCGAGGACCAGCTGCTGATAGGCACGCTGGACACCAAGCGCGCCAAGCTGGGCGTGCTGCGCCGGCTGCTGGTGCGGCTGCAGCGCCTGCTGGCGCCCGAGCCGGCGGCGCTCTTCCGCCTGCTGCAGCATCCGCCGGACTGGATGGCCGAGGGCGATGTCGAGGAGCTGCGCCAGGCCACCGAGGAGTTCTCCGTCGTGCTGCGCGACATGTCGGCGCTGCAGGAGCGCATCAAGCTGCTGCAGGAAGAGATCGCCGCCCAGGTCAACGAAGAAAACAACCGCAGCCTGTTCGTGCTGACCATCGTGACCGTGCTCGCGCTGCCCATCAACATCATCGCCGGCCTGCTCGGCATGAACGTCGGCGGCATCCCGCTGGCCGAGCACCCGCACGGCTTCTGGATCGTGGTCGCGCTGGTGGCTTCGGTGACGACGGTGGCGGTGTGGGTGGCGTTTTTCAGGCGGCGCGGGCGCTGAGGGCTCGCGCTGGCCAGGATGATCCCGTTCGGGGGTGTCACAGACGCTGGATCTCGACGGCGCTGGTCATGCGCCAGTCGCGCGGCAAGGGGCGCGGCTTGCCGGTCACCTCGACGGCGGCCTGGCCTCGGATGTCGGCGCTGGAGGCACCGACCATCAGATCGAAGGCTCCGGGCTCGACGACGCGCACGCCCTGGCTGCCGGTGAAGCCCAGCATGTCGACCGGCACCCGCCAGGTCACGCGCGCCGCCTCTCCCGCGGCGAGTTCGAGGCGGGCGAAGGCCTTCAACTCCTTCACCGGCCGCACGACGCTGGCATGGCGGTCGCGCACATACAGCTGCGCCACCTCGACGCCGGCACGGCTGCCGGTGTTCACGATCTCGCAGCTCAGCACGATCTCGCCTGTTTCGATGTCGACGATCGCGGCGCCGAGCGCGAGCGCGCGGTAGTCGAACGATGTCAGCGCCAGGCCGTGCCCGAAGGGGTAGCGGCTGCCGAAGTGCAGCGCGACCGGCGTGCCGGCGCTCTTGAGCTTGTGGTTGTAGAAGTACGGGACGGCGCCCGCGCTCTTCGGCACCGACACCGTCAGGCGACCGGACGGCGGCACCGCTCCGCAGAGCACGTCCGCCAGCGCGCTGCCGGCCTGCTGCCCGCCCGCGAACGCCATCACGTAGGCAGCGAGCCGGTCTTCCAGGCCGCCGAGCTCGTACGGCCGGCCACTCGTCAGCACGGCGATCGTCGGCGTGCCCGTCGCGACGACCGACTCGAGCAACTGCTGCTGCACGCCCGGGAGCGCCAGGCTGTCGGTATCCGAGCCTTCGCCTATCGTCCCGGTCTGGAACAGGCCGGCGAGGTCGCCGACACAGACGATCGCCACGTCGGCGTCGCGCGCCAGATCGGCCGCAGCGGCAATGCCTTCGGTGCGCAGGGACACCGGCGAGCGCTGCAACTGCGTGCCCTCGCGCACGTCGCCGGGAAACACCGGTGCGCCGAGGCGGCGCTGCTCGATGATGTGGCAGCCCCGTTCGTAGCGCACGCAGTCGGCACCGTAGGCCGCCTCCAGGCCGGCACGCAGCGTGACGATGTGGCCGGTGGGCTCCGTCTGGTCGTGCACCACCACGTGCGCCGGGTAGCTGTAGCCCGACAGCAGCGCCATCGGGTCGTCGGCGGTGGGGCCGATCAGCGCGATGCACGGGGCGCGCGACGGGTCCAGAGGCAGCAGCGCCGCCCGGTTGTCCAGCACCACGATCGATTGCCGCGCCGCTTCGAGGGCCACGGCCAGCGCCCCCGTGCTGCGCAGTGCGGGTGGCTCGGCCCGGTCCACGAAGGTCTGCTCGAAGAGCCCGAGCCGGAACTTGTGCTCGAGCACGCGCGACACGGCGGCATCGACCTGCTCGATGGCGATCAGGCCGCGCTCGATCGCGGCGGCCAGGTGCTGGGCGCAGTCGTCGCCGGGCAGTTCGGCGTCCAGGCCGGCGTTGAACGCGAGTGCCGCGGCCTCGGCCGCGTCGCTCGCCACGCCGTGGTGCTGGTACAGCAGGCTCACGCCGACGTAGTCGGCCACCACGAGCCCGTCGAAGCCCCACTGCTCGCGCAGCACTTCGGTGATCAGGTGCCGGGAGGCGTGGCAGGGCTCGCCGTCGATGTCGTGGTAGGCCGGCATCACGGCGCCGGCGTTCGCGGTCTTCACCGCCATCTCGAACGGCAGCAGGAAGACGTCCGACAGCGTGCGCCAGCCGACATTGACCGGCGCGTGGTTGCGCCCGCCTTCGCTGGCCGAATGGCCCACGTAGTGCTTCAGCGTGGCCAGCAGATCGCGCCGCGGCCCTTGCATCCCGCGCACGTAGGCCGATCCCATCACGCCGACCAGGTAGGGGTCTTCGCCGAAGGTCTCCTCGGTGCGCCCCCAGCGCACGTCGCGCGAGACATCCAGCACCGGCGCGAGCCCCAGATGGCAGCCGATGGCGCGGCACTCCGCGCCGATGGCCTGCGCCACCGCCTCCACCAGCGCCGGGTTCCAGGTCGACGACAAGCCGAGCGGCGAAGGAAACAGCGTGCCGTCGCGCGACATCAGCCCCATCAGGCATTCCTCGTGCGAGAGGGCCGGGATGCCGAGCCGGGTCTCGTTCTTCAGGAAGCGTTGCAGGCGGTTCAGCGCGCGCAGCCCGGTGGCTGCATCGACAGGATGCGTGCCCAGCGGCCGCGTGATCTGGCCGACCCCCAGGCGCAGGCGCTGCTGCAGGGTCGCCGGATCGCTGCCGCCGATGAAGGCCTCGCCGGGGCGCGCGCGGTGGTCGCCGTTCGCGTCGAGGACCAGCCAGTACGCATGCAGCTGGGCGATCTTTTCCTCCAGCGACATGCGCGCAAGCAGGTCTCGCACGCGATCGCCGACGGGCTGCGCGGGGTCTTTGTAGAGCGGTGGGTTCATGACGGATCCCGGGGGTTTCGGCGCGGCAGTGCGTCGCCGTGGCTGTCGAAGAGATGGAGATGCGCAGGGGCTGGCGCGAAGGTCGCGATCTCGCCCGGGCGGACCGCGCTGTGGCCTATGACCTTGGCGATCAGGTCCTCGCCGCCGCTTTCCATGTAGACGACGCTGCATTCGCCGAAGTGCTCCACCTGGCGGACGCGGCGCGTGATCGTGGCAGGCCCTGCCTGCGCCGGCTGCAGGTGCTCGGGCCGCACGCCGAGGGTGACCCGGTTGCCGACTTCCGGTGCCCGGCCCAGCGGGATGGAGAGGCGCACCGGCTCGGCCGGTGCGTCCGCCCGGTCCACGGCCAGCGTGAGTTCGTCGGCCTCGGCCGCCACGACGGTGGCCGGCAGGAAGTTCATTCGCGGCGAGCCGATGAAGCCGGCGACGAACAGGTCGCGTGGCCGGTGGTACAGGTCCATCGGCGAGCCGACCTGCGCGACGCTGCCGCGGTCGAGCGCGGCCTGGCCCGCGCGCAGCAGCACGATCTTGTCGGCCAGCGCCATCGCCTCGGTCTGGTCGTGCGTCACGTAGATCGCGCTGGCGCGTTCGAACTCGCGGTGCAGCCGTGCGATCTCGCTGCGCATGTGCCCTCGCAGGGCGGCATCGAGGTTGGACAGCGGCTCGTCGAACAGGAACACCTTGGGCTGGCGCACGATCGCGCGGCCGATCGCGACCCGCTGGCGCTGCCCGCCCGACAGCGCCTTGGGCAGGCGGTCGAGCAGGTGGGTGATCTGCAGGATGCGCGCGGCCTCCTGCACGCGGCGGTCGATCTCGGCCTTGTCCAGCTTCGCCTGCCGCAGGCCGAAGGCCATGTTCTCGTAGAGGGACATGTGCGGATAGAGCGCGTAGTTCTGGAACACCATCGCCACCTGGCGGCGTGCCGCCGGTACGTCGTTCATGCGCACGCCGCCGATGCTCAGCTCGCCGGCGGTGATGGCCTCGAGGCCGGCCACCATGCGCAGCAGCGTGCTCTTGCCGCAGCCGGAAGGCCCGAGGAACACGCAGAACTCGCCCGCCTCGATGTCGAGATCGACGTCGCGTATCACGTGCACGTTGCCGGCGTAGCTCTTGCGTACCGATCTGAGGGTGATCTGGGTCATTTCGTTTCCTTCAGCCCTTCAGCGAGCCGGCCATCATTCCCTTGACGATGCGTTCCTGGCCGAACGCGTAGGCAACGATGAGCGGCAGCGAAGTGAGCACGACGACGGCCAGCATGGCCGGGATGTTCGAGGAATACTGGCCCTGGAAGTCCCACAGTGCCAGCGGCAGCGTGCGGTTCCCCGGCGAGGACGTCAGCACGTAGGCAAAGATGAACTCGTTCCAGAGGTTGATGCCGTTGTAGATCGCCACGGTGGCGACGCCCGGGCCCGACAGCGGCAGAAACACCTTGGCGAAGATCGTGAACGGGCCGCAGCCATCGAGCTCGGCGGCCTCCTCGAGCTCGCGCGGGATCTGGCGCATGAACTCGGCGAGGATGAAGATCGAGACCGGCAGGCTGGTCGCGACATACGGCCCGATCAGCGCGAACGGCGTGTCGTACAGGCCGATGGCGCGCGTCATCAGGTAGACCGGCACGAGCGTGATGTGGATGGGCACGATCATTCCTGCCACGATCAGCGCGAACAGCGTGCTGTTCAGCCGGAACTTCAGGCGCGCCAGTGCGTAGGCCGCCATCGCGCTGACGACGATGATCAGCGTCACCGACGCGCCGACGACGAACAGGCTGTTGCGCAGGTAGGTCAGGAATCCTCCTGCGATGGTGGCGGCGTAGTGGCTCAGGTCCACCGCGCGCGGCAGGGCCCACACCGGGCTGTCGAAGGTCTCGGCCTGGGACTTCAGGCTCGTGAACAGCACGAAGGCGAGCGGCAGCAGCGTCACCGCGAGCCAGCCGAGCGCGAGCAGCCAGACGACGGCGCGCGAGAGAGGGCGGGATTCGCCTTGCGGCAGGGGCAGGTCCATGGTGCTCGTGGACATGGTCAGACCTCCGTCTCGAAGCGCTTCGTCGCACGCATGCCGACGGCGGCGATCAGCGTGACGACCAGGAACATCGCCGCCGCGATCGTGCTGCCGTAGCCGAGCTGGAACGAGGCGAACACGGTGCGGTACATGTAGGTCGCCATCAGCTCGGAGGCCCCTTCCGGGCCACCGCCCGTCATCACGTAGATCAGGTCGAAGTAGCGCAACGAGCCGATGACCGCGAGCATTGCGCCGGTGCGTATCGTTCCCTGCAGATGCGGCAGCTGTATCTTCCAGAAGATCGTCGCCGGGCGCGCGCCGTCGAGCGTTGCGGCCTCCCTCAGGTCGGGCGGGAACGACGCGAGGCCTGCGAGGAAGAGGATCATGTAGAAGGGCACGTTCTGCCAGCAGATCACCGCGACGACCGCAGCCAGCGCGAAGCGCCGGTCACCGAGCCAATCCTGTGCGAGCGGCGCCAGGCCGACGGCGTTCAGCGTCGCGTTCACCGGCCCGAAGTTCGGGTCGTAGATGTTCTTGAAGATCACCCCGAGGGCGACACTGGAGAACAGCAGCGGGAGGAAGTAGAGGATCTTGAGCGTGCGCGATCCACGCCCCGCCTTGTCGAGCAGCAGGGCCAGCGCCATCGCGATCGGCAACTGGATGACCACCGACAGCAGCCCGAGGATGAGGTTGTTGACCAGGGCCGACCAGAACTGCGTGTCGCGCACCAGCGTGGCCCAGTTGTCGAGTCCGACGAAACGCTGGCCGGCACCCAGGCCGTTCCACTCGAGCGTGGACAGGCGGAAGCTCTCGATGAGGGGCCAGACCATGAACGCCAGCAGCAGCACGACGGCGGGCGCGAGGAAGAGCACCGGCGCGAATGCGCGGCCGGTCCGCCCGGGAGCGGGGTGCGGGGGCGCTACGGGCCCCACGTGGGACAGAGTGCCTGACATGGCCTTGCCGCTCCCACGCCGTTACTTCAGAACCTGGGCCGCCAGCGCTTCCATCTTCTGCGCGGCCTCCTCGGGCGTCATCGACAAGCCGAACAGCGCCTGCACGGTGTCCTTGTGCAGCTCAGCCAACTGGGGCGGCAGCTCCTGGTCGTACCAAAGCTGCACCGTCGGTGCGTCACCGACCAGCTTCATCACCCGCTGCAGGTTCGGGTCGGACAGCTTCAGGCCCTTGACCGGCGTGATACGGTTGTCCGCCAGGCGTGCTGCCACGGCTTCGTCGTCCACAAAGCTCTTGATCAGCGACCAGGCCGCGTCCGGCGCCTTGCAGGCCTTGGAGATGCTGTAGAAATTGTTGCCCACCGAGCCGACGATGCCGGTGCCGCCCTTGCCGCCGGGCAGTGTCGGAAACGCGAAGAAGTCGACCTTCTTGAAGAACTCGGGGTTCTCGTTCTTGAACGACGAGCTCTCCCAGGTGCCCATCAACTGCATCGCGGCCTTGCCGGCGTACATCAGGCGGCGGGACGCACCGACGTCGTAGTCCAGGCCGTTGACACCCTGCGCGAAGGCGCCGGCCTTGACCAGCTCCTGCAGCTTGCGTCCCGCCTCGACGAACGCCGGATCGGCGAAGCTGCCGCCCGCCGCCCGGGTGGACGCCTTGCGGAACACCTCCGGGCCACCGAGGCGGTCGACCAGGTACATGAAATACATCGAGCCCGGCCACTTCGCCTTGTTGGCGAGGGCGAACGGCGCGATGCCCTGGGCCTTCAGCTTCTCGACGACGGTCAGCAGCTCGGGCCAGGTCTTCGGTGGGACCAGCCCCTGCTTGGCGAAGAGGTCGGCGTTGTAGTAGACGACGGCCACCGACGTGTCCTCGGCGGGGATGCCCCACACCTTCCCGCCCGACGCCGTGGCATCGAAGGCGTTGGACAGGAAGCGCTCCTTGAACGCCGCCTCCTTCGCGAGGTACGGGGTCAGATCGACCACCTGGCCCGCGTTGACGTACTCGCGCAGCGCTCCACCGCCCCAGTTCATGAACACGCACGGCGGCTCGTTGGCGCCGAAGGCGATCTTGAGCTTGGTCTTGTAGGCGTCGTTGGGGATCTGCGAACGCAGGGCCCTGTAGCCGGGATTGGCCTTCTCGAACCTCGTCGCTGCGTCCTGCAGGATCTTTGCCGGCCCGGCCTGGGTCTGAACGTCCCATTCCGTGATGGTCTTGTCTTGAGCAAAAGCGGCGCCGCAGAGCGCCGTGACGGCGAGCGCGACGAGACGAACTGTTTTCATGCCGGGTCTCCTTTGTTGTCGTGAGCGAATGAATGAACGTTAACGATAACGTCGTACTAACGCATGAGAGCAAACCCTTGAACTAACGTTTGCGTAGGTGTTAGCTACCGTAAGATGGCGCGCAAGATGGCCAACCACCGATCCACCCCCACGCTGGCCCAGATCGCTGCCGCGGCCGGCGTCTCGGCGATGACGGCATCACGCGCCCTCAGCGGCCAGCCGGGGGTCTCGGACGCCACGAGGGCTGCGATCCGCAAGCTCGCGGACGACATGGGCTACGAGACCAACCGGGTCGCGCGCAAGCTGGTCACCGGCGAGAGCCGGGTGATCGGCGTGCTGGCGTCAGGCCTGGACACGCCCTTCGTCGCCGCGCTCGTGACCGCCATCGCGCGTGCGGCCGCTGCCGCGGGCAACGACGTGCTGATCGATGCGGTGATCGACTACGAGCGGCGGCCGGCCGGTGGCGTGCTGCAGCTGTTGCAGCAGTTCACGGACGGCGTCATCGCCGTGCTGCCGTACGAGCATGGGTATGTGCAGACCCTGTCGCGCGCCCGGATTCCGGTCATGACGATCGACCACCCGCGCGCGCACGGCGAGTTCCCTTCGGTGGCGGCGGACAGCTATGGCGGGGCCCGCGCCGCGATGGCCCACCTGGCGGAGCTCGGACATCGGCGCGTCGC
Organism: Ideonella sp.; assembly: GCA_035460745.1. Classification (GTDB taxonomy): domain Bacteria; phylum Pseudomonadota; class Gammaproteobacteria; order Burkholderiales; family Burkholderiaceae_C; genus Ideonella. Next base: position 11,299 of record DATHWJ010000276.1, read on the forward strand.
GTTCATCGCCGGCGCGCAAGAACTCGAGTCGGCCCATGAGCGCAGGCGCGCCTACGACGACGCGGTCGCGGTACTGGGCCTGGTGCGCGACGATGCCCTGGTCCTGGAGGGTGACTACACGCTCGATTGCGGCCGCTTGGCCGGGCAGCGCATCGCGCGCATGAAGAAGCGGCCGAGCGCCGTGTTTGCGGCGAACGACCTGAGCGCCTTCGGTGCGATGGCGGCCTTGCAGCAGCATGGGCTGCGCATCCCGGAGGACATCTCGGTGGTGGGCTTCGACGACCTGCCCGCCGCGGCTCAATGGCATCCGGCCCTGACCACGGTTCGCCAGCCGGTCGATGAACTGGGTCGCGCGGCCGTCAACACGCTGTTGGCGCTGATCTCCGGTCTCGGCGTGGCGGCCGCGCGCGTGAACTTGCCGACAGAGCTTGTCGTGCGCGAATCGACGGCGGCTGCGAATCCGGCCTCGAGACCCTAGGTCGCAACAGCGGAAGCACGGTGAGGCGCAACAAGCCGAGCGGAACACCTGCGCCCATCACAGTCCTGTCTTGATCCCGCGTCAAGCTGCCGGCCACGCCGGCCGCTGAGGAGCGGCCGGTCCTGTGACCCAAGACCCCTGAGGACTCTACCCATGACCGTTTCCGACCACGACCGCCGCCAGTTCCTGCGCGGCGCGGGCCAACTTGCCGCCGCAGCGGCCGCCACCACCGCCTTGCCGCCCGCCATCGCACGTGCGCTGGCCATCCCGGCCCACAACGCCACCGGCACGATCAAGGACGTCAAGCACGTCGTGATCCTGATGCAGGAGAACCGCTCGTTCGACAACTACTTCGGCGCGATGGCCGGCGTGCGCGGCTTCGGCGACCGCTTCACCATCCCGCTGCCGCAGGGCCGCACCGTCTGGGAGCAGAGCGACGGCACCCGCATCGTGCTGCCCTACCACCTGGACAGCAGCCAGGGCAACGCGCAGCGCGTGTCCGGCACGCCGCACTCGTGGAACGACAGCCAGAACGCCTGGGATGCCGGCCGCATGTCGGAGTGGCCGCGCTACAAGACCGACCACGCGATGGGCTACTACAAGGAGGCCGAGGTCGGCTTCCAGTACGCGCTGGCCAATGCCTTCACGGTCTGCGATGCCTACCACTGCGCCATCGCGGCCGGCACCAACCCCAACCGCCTGTTCCTCTGGACCGGCACCAACGGCCCGACCGGCGCCAACGTCGCCGCGGTGGTCAACGAGTGGGACGGCATCGACGCCCCCACCACCGGCTACAGCTGGACCACCTACCCCGAGCGCCTGCAGGCCGCCGGCGTGCGCTGGAAGGTCTACCAGAACATGCCGGACAACTTCACCGACAACTCGCTGGCCGGCTTCGTCAACTACCGCCTGGCCAACATCCAGATGGGCAACAACGGCGACGGCTCGCCCTACATCCCCTACACCGACGCCTTCGACGCCATCAACCCGCTCTGCAAGGGCATCGCCAACACCATGCCGGACGGCGGCTTCCTGCGGGCCTTCAAGGACGACATCAAGAACGGCACGCTGCCGCAGGTGAGCTGGATCGTCGCGCCCGAGACCTACAGCGAGCACCCCGGCCCGTCCAGCCCCATCCAGGGCGCCTGGTACGTGGAGCAGGTGCTCAATGCGCTGACCGCCAAGCCGGAGGTCTGGAGCAAGACCGTGCTGCTGGTCAACTTCGACGAGAACGATGGCTTCTTCGACCACGCGCCGCCGCCCGCCGCGCCCGCGCTGGCGGCCGACGGCACGCTGGCCGGCGCCTCGACCTGCGCGGTCGACAGCGAGCGCTTCACGCACGCCAACCCGCCCGGCACCACCAGCCAGCCGCAGCCCGACGGCCGCGTCTACGGCATGGGCCCGCGCGTGCCCATGCTGGTGATCTCGCCCTGGAGCCGCGGCGGCTGGGTCAACTCGCAGGTCTTCGACCACACCTCGGTGATCCGCTTCCTGGAGCAGCGCTTCGGCGTGCAGGAGCCCAACATCAGCGCCTGGCGCCGTGCGGTGGCGGGTGACCTGGTGTCGGCCTTCAACTTCGTCGACCCCAACAACGAGCCGCTGCCGCCGCTGCCGGTGCTGAGCAAGAAGGGCGCCGACAAGCTGCGCGCCCAGCAGGAGCAGTTGCCGCAAGTGGCGATCCCGCCGGAGGCCAGCCAGGTCTTGCCGACCCAGACGGTCGGCGTGCGCCGCTCGCGCGCGCTGCCCTATGCGCTGAAGGTGGACGCCCAGGCCGACGCCGCCGCGCGCAGCATCCGCTTAAGCTTCGCCAACAAGGGCAGCGTCGGCGCGGTCTTCCACGTCTACGACCGCCTGCACCTGGACCGCCTGCCGCGCCGCTACACGGTCGAGGCCGGCAAGCTGCTGGCAGACACCTGGGCCACGGGCCTGGACCGCGGTGCCTACGACCTGTGGGTGCTGGGCCCCAACGGTTTCCACCGCCACTTCAGCGGCGACACCGACCTGGCCCGCCGCAGCCCCTCCGCCAACCCCGAGCTGGAGGTCGTGGGCCGGCCCAAGCAGGCCACGCTGGCGCTGGAGCTGAAGAACGCAGGCAACGTCGCCTGCAGCTTCACGGTCAGCGCCAATGCCTACCGCAACGCCTCGCCGCAGACCTACGCGGTGCCGGCCGGCACCCAGCTGACGGTGGTGTGGGACGTGAGCCCCGAGCAGGGCTGGTACGACCTGACGGTGAGCGCTGCCGGCGCGGGCAAGTTCGTGCGCCGCATCGCGGGTCGTCTCGAAACCGGCCGCCACGGCATCAGCGACCCCGCGCTGGGTGTGAATTAGGCCCCCACGGTCGCTGGCGCTCCCTGCCCCCCAGGGGGGCTGAGCCCGGACACAAAGGGTCCAGTGGACCCTTTGTGCCTGGCGAAGGGCCGGGCCGCTGGCCCGGCGCGGCCTGCAAGGCCGCGCAGCGGACCGGCGGAGCCGGATCCGCGCACGCCCCTTGGCTGGGTGTGCGGCGTGCGGGTGGGGGCGGCTTGCGGCGCGGTCAGGTGCCGATGATGCCGCCGTCCACGCGACGGATCACCACCGTCGCCGAGCGCGGCCGGCTGCCGTTGGGCCAGGTGGAGATCTTGGTGGTGGCGTCCGGGTCGCTGCGCTCCGACGGGCTCTCGCCGGGGTGCTGGATGTTGACGAACATGGTGCGGCCGTCCGGCGTGCTGGTGGCCCCCGTCAGCTCGCAGCCGGCGGGGCCGGTCAGGAAGCGGCGGATCTCGCCGCTCGCCGGGTCGGCGGCGTACATGCCGTTGTTGCCCAGCTTGGCCAGGTCGCCCTTGCCCATCGCCGAGGTCGACATGTCGGTCTGCACCCACAGCACGCCGCGGCCGTCCACCCACAGGCCGTCGGGGCAGCCGATGGCGTCGCCCTTGACCTTGCCTTGCGCTTCCGGGCGCGCATTGGCAGGGTCGCCGGCGAGCACGAAGTGGTCCCATTTGAAGCGCGTGCCGTGGAAGTCGCCGTCCTCCTTCCAGCGGATGATGTTGCCCATGGTGTTGTTGGCGCGCGGGTTGGCGGCGTCCACGCCGGGCTTGTTGGCGGCGCCGCGCTCGCTGTTGTTGGTCAGCGTGCAGAAGACATCGCCGCGCGCCTTGTCCACCGCGATCCACTCGGGCCGGTCCATCTTGGTGGCGCCCAGCAGGTCGCTGGCCTGGCGGGCCTTGATGACGACCTCGCCCTGGTCTGCGAAGCCGTTGGCCGCCGTCAGCGGGCCCTGGCCGTGCACCAGCGGCAGCCACTGGCCGCCGTTGTCGGCGTCGAATCGGGCGACATACAGCGTGCCGTGGTCCAGCAGCTCGGCATTGGCGCGGGCGCCGCCGGGCGCGATCTTGTCGCGGCTGACGAACTTGTAGATGTACTCGAAGCGCGAGTCCTCGCCCATGTAGACCACCGCGCGGCCGTCACGCGTGACGGCGACCGTGGCGCCTTCGTGCGCCGCGCGGCCGAGCGCGGTGCGCTTGACCGGCGTGGAACTGAAGTCCATCGGGTCGATCTCGACGATCCAGCCGAAGCGGTTGGGT
>DATHWJ010000277.1:0-2447 GCA_035460745.1 Ideonella sp.
CCTCCGCGCGCGGTTTCGAAGACAGCCGCCTCGACTTCCGGGTGCATCAGCACGCTGCGCGCGCTCTTCGGGCCGCTGCAGTCGCCGCTGTCGATCTGCCGGCCGTTGACGTGCACGCCGTCGGTGTTGGTCATGCCGACGCGCAGGCCGCTGGTCGCGAAGAGGTGGGCGATCAGCCGGGTGGTGGTGGTCTTGCCGTTGGTGCCGGTGACGGCAACCACCGGGATGCGGCCGTCCTCGCCAGGGCCGTAGAGGTGGTTGATGATGGCTTCGCCGACCGGCCGGCCCTTGCCGTACGAGGGCGTCAGGTGCATGCGCAGCCCCGGCGCGGCGTTGACCTCGACGACACCGCCGTGCTGCTCCTCCATGGGCTTGAGCACGCTGTCGCACACCACGTCGACGCCGCAGATGTCCAGCCCCACCATGCGCGCCGCGGCGACGGCGCGGGCCGCCACCTCGGGGTGCACGTCGTCGGTTACGTCGGTGGCGGTGCCGCCGGTGGAGAGGTTGGCGTTGTTGCGCAGCAGCACGCGCCGGCCCAGCACCGGCACCGAGTCGGGCGTCAGGCCCTGCACCTCGAGCCGCGCCACGGCGATCTCGTCGAAGCGGATGCGGGTCAGCGGCGTCGCGTGGCCGTCGCCGCGCTTGGGGTCGGCGTTGACGAGGTCGACCAGCCCGCGCACCGTGTGCACGCCGTCGCCGATCACGTGCGGCGGGTCGCGCCGGGCGGCGGCCACCAGGCGGCTGCCCACCACCAGCATGCGGTAGTCGCTGCCGGGCAGGAACTTCTCGACCATCACGGTGCCGATCTCGGCGGCTGCCTTGAAGGCGACCTCCAGATGCTCGCGGCTGACGATGTTGACCGTGACGCCCTTGCCCTGGTTGCCGTCCAGCGGCTTGACGACCACCGGCAGGCCGATCTCCTGCGCCGCTTCCCAGGCTTCGTCCAGGGTCTCGACCGGCTTGCCGATGGGCACCGGCACACCGGCGGCGCGCAGCAGCACCTTGCTGAGGTCCTTGTCCTGCGCGATGGACTCCGACACCGCGCTGGTGGTGTCGACCTCGGCGGCCCAGATGCGGCGCTGGCGCGAGCCCCAGCCGAACTGCACCAGGCTGCCGCTGGTCAGCCGGCGGTGCGGGATGCCGCGCGCGGTGGCGGCGTTGACGATGCAGCCGGTGCTGGGGCCCAGGCGCACGTCTTCGTCGATCTCGCGCAGCCGGGCGACGGCGGCGTCGACATCGAAGGGCTCGCCGGCGATGACCGCGCGCAGCAGGCCCTCGGCCGCGCTCATCGCCTGCCGGCCGACCGACTCTTCGCTGTACTCGACGACCACCTGGTAGACGCCCGGCTCCAGCGTCGCGGTGGTGCGGCTGAAGGTGACCGGGCAGCCGGCCTGGGCCTGCAGCGCCAGCGCGGTGGTCTCCAGCACGTGGGCCAGCGAGGAGGGGTGGGATTGGCGGCCCAGCGGCCCGAGGCCGGGGAAGACGGCGCGCAGGCGGCCCTCGAAGCCCGGCAGGTCGTCCAGCGAGCGCTCGTCGGGCTCGCAGGCGACGATGGCCTCGACGGCGGTGTGCCGGCTCCAGAGGTTGGGGCCGCGCAGGGCCCGGGTGCGGGAGATGTCCATGGGCTCGTTCTACTTTCGTCGTGGCGACGGGGGGGCTCAGGCGTGGGGTGGGGACAGGTCGAAGGTCTCGATGCCGGCGGCGATCAGGTCGGGCGAGATGCCGAAGGCCCAGGCGGCGGCGATCGCGGCGAGCAGCGCTTCGGGCAGGCGGGCGTCTGAGGTTGCGCCGCGGCGGCGGAGCATGCCGGCGAGATCCACGCATGGGGTTTCTGCTGTGCCGGTGGCCAGCAGCACGCGGCCGTCCCGCAAGATCACGGCGCGGCCGCCTTGGGCGCGGTGCGGCTCGATCGCGGCGGGCAGCCCCTGGGGACCGGCGATGCCGTACAGCAGCACCTCGCCGTCGCACAGCTCGGCCAGGTCGGCGATGCGCTCGTCGGCGGCATTCAGCACGCCGACACCGTCGCCCAGCACCACGTCGACCTGGGTGCGCAGCACCTTCAGCAACTGGTCGGACTCGCGGATGTCGTGCCGCTCCAGGGCCTGGGCGCCGTCGAGGTCGGTCACCACGCCGACCTGGCAGCGGTCGTAGGCCAGGCCGTGGTCGAGGATGCTGTCGGGGCCGTTCTCGAACACGGCGGCCTGCACGTCACGGTTCATCAGCAGCCGGTGGCCGGCCTCCCAGCGGGCCTGGTTGCCGCGCTCGACGCGGCGGTGGTTCAGGTAGAGGCCGTCGCGGCAGGCCAGGCCGGCCGGGTAGCCGCCGAGGTGGATCAGCCAGGCCACGGCGCGCGCAATGGTGGCGGTGCCGCGCGTGCCGGCCACGCCGACGATGGGGATGCGGCCGGGGTGGGGCTCGTCTTCGTCCTCGGGGAAGAGATGCTC
>DATHWJ010000278.1:0-17880 GCA_035460745.1 Ideonella sp.
TCGGCGGTTTGCGGGGAGCTCATGTCGTTGATCCTTGTGTGTTGTCGAGAGGAGTGACGAAGTTTCGGCGCCGCCCTACAATCTGTCCAACAGATGATTGATATGAATGAGTATCTGATTCATGGATTTCAAAGGCATCGACCTGAACCTGCTGGCGGCGTTTGACGCCTTGATGAACGAGCGGAACGTGACCCGAGCCGCAGTTCGCGTGGGCGTGAGCCAGCCCGCGATGAGCGCTGCGCTCTCGCGATTGCGAAACCTGGTGGGCGACCCGCTGTTTCTCCGCAGCGCAGAGGGCCTGCTGCCGACGCCGCGCTCGCGGGACTTGGCGGAGCCGATCTCTCAGGCGCTGCGCCAGATTGAATCCGCGCTGGTCGATGAACCGGCGTTCGTGCCGCGCGATGCGGCACTGACATTCACGCTGGGCCTGTCCGACTACCCGGCCTTCGTGCTCCTGCCCACACTGCTTCAAGCTTTGGGCAAGCAGGCGCCCGGGGTGTCGCTGAGCGTCCGTGCCTTCTCAGATCGGGACAGCGCCGTGGACCTGCTCGACGCCGGTACGATAGACGCGGCCGTCGGTGTACCGCCCACGCATTCGGAGAGCCGGATACTGACGCGCACCATCCTGCGGGACGAGTTCGTGACGATCATGCGGCGCGACCACCCCACGGCGCGTCGCGGCATGGACATGAAGGCCTTTCTTGCACTGCCGCATGTTCTCGTATCGCCGGAGGGCGACCGGCACGGCCTGGTCGACGAAGCACTCGCCAAGCTGGGCAAGCGCCGCACGCTGGCGCTGACGCTCCCTCAGATGTTCGCAGCCCCAGCGGTGGTGGCGCAGACCGACATGACGGCCACGGTCATGCGGCGAGTCGCGTTGAACTCCGCTGCTCGGCGCAAGCTGGTCCTGTTTCCGCCGCCCGTCAAATTGCCGCCAGTCAACTTCGATCTGATCTGGCATCGCCGAAACGACGGCCACGTCGGCCAACGGTGGCTCAGAGAGCTTGTGGAGGCCCTGGCCGCTTCCTTGTGATTCCGCGCAGGCCGTGTCTGCGGGATGGCGCAGTTTGAGCAATGGGCCGACGGTGGTCGCACCTACTTCCTGACCTTCGCAATCTCCGCCAGCAGCTCGTCGACAGTCGCCTGGCCCACCGCGGCCGTGTGTTTCTCTATCACGGGCTTGACCTTGTCGCGCAGCCTGGCCAGCTCCGCCGCGGGCAGTTCGGAGACCGTCATGCCCGCCTGCTTGAGTGACTCGAGGGCATGGTCGGCCGCGCTACGGGAGACCTGGCGCTGGAAGACGGTGGCCTCCGCCGCCGCATCGGCCATGAGCTTTTTCTCCTCGGCACTCATGCCGTCCCACATCTTCTTGCTGACGATCAGCGCTTGCGGGTTGTAGATGTGGCGCGTCTGGGTGACGTACTTCTGCACCTCCGCAAACTTCGAGGAGAGGATCACCGTGTTGGGGTTCTCCTGCCCATCGACCGCCTTCTGGTCCAGCGCGGCGTACAGCTCGGGGAAGGGCATAGGCGTCGCGTTCGCGCCGAGGGTGTTGAAGACGTCGATGTAGATGGGCGACTGGATGACGCGGATCTTCAGGCCGGCGATGTCCTCTGCCTTGAGGATGGGGCGTTTGCTGTTGGTGAGGTTGCGGAAGCCCAGCTCCCAGTAGCCCAGGCCATGCAGCCCCTTGTCGTCGAGCTTGGCGAGCAGCTTGCGGCCGAAGGGACCGTCGGTGACGGCATCTGCCTCCTGGCCGCTGTTGAACAGGAACGGGAAGTCGTAGACGGCGAACTCCTTGACCTGCGCGGCCAGGATACCCGCGTTCAGGACCGTGATCTCCACCGTGCCCCCTTGAAGGGCCGAGACGGTCTGCAGGTCGCCGCCCAGCGACCCGCCCGGGAACAGCTTGACCGCGATCTTGCCGCCGGACTTCGCGGCGACGAGCTCGGCGAACTTCTGCGCGCCCTGGGCCTGGGGATGGCCGGGCTGGTTCTGGAACGCGAACTTCAGGGTTCGCTCCTTGACTTGCGCACTGGCGCCGGCCATGGCCAGCGCCGCGACGAGGGCGGCCAGCGTGTGGTTCATCAGGTGTTTCATGGCTTGTCTCCGTTGTGGATGTGAACGAATGCGGCCCGGGCCTTCAGCCGGCGAAGAACCTGGCCGGGCCTGTCACGAGCCATGGGCACATGACCATCAGGAACATCACGGCGAACTCGGCGATCATGAACGGCACCACGCCGCGCGTGACATCGTCCATCGAGATGCGGCCCACGCCCGCCACCACGTTCAGCACCGTGCCCACGGGCGGAGTGACCAGCCCGATGGAGTTGTTGATGATGAACATCACGCCGAAGTAGACCGGGTCGATGCCGGCCGCTCTCACGACAGGCATGAGCACCGGGGTCAGGATGAGAATGGTGGGCGTCATGTCCATCGCGGTGCCCACGACCATCACCAGCACCATGATCGCGAGCATCAGCAGGATCTTGTTGTCCATGAACGGCTGCAGCAGCCCGACCACCTTCGACGGCAGGTCGGCCACGGTGATGAGCCAGGCACTGACCATGGCCGCGGCGATCAGGAACATCACGATCGCGCTGGTCTTCGCGGCGCTGACGAAGATGCCGTACAAGTCTTTCCAGCTCAGCTCGCGGTAGACCACCGCCGCCACGAAGAGCGCATAGACGGCGGCCACGACGGCCGCCTCCGTGGGTGTGAAGACGCCCATGCGCAGACCCACCAGGATGATCACCGGCAGCATCAGGGCCCACAGGGCATGGCGCAGCGCGGCGGCGACCTCGCCGGCGGACTGGCGCGGGGGTGCCACGATCTTCTCCTTGCGAACCAGCCAGGCCCAGGTCAGCCAGAGGGCGGCGCCGATCAACAGGCCGGGCACGATGGCGGCCAGGAACAGCTTGGAGATAGAGACGTTCGCCGCCACGCCGAAGATCACCAGCCCGATGCTGGGCGGTATCACCGGCCCGATCACGCCGGTGGCTGCGATCAGCCCGGCCGCGCGCGGCTTGTCGTGGCCGGCGCGCACCATCATCGGCAGCAGCAGCGCGGTCAGCGCAGCGGCGTCCGCCACGGCCGAGCCGGACAGGGCGGACAAGAGGCAGCCGGCCAGGATGGTCACGTAGCCCAGGCCTCCCTTGATGTGGCCCACCAAGGCCAGCGCGAAGCCGACGATGCGCTTGGACAAGCCGCCGACATTCATGATCTCGCCGGCCAGCATGAAGAACGGGACGGCCAGCAGCGGGAAGCTGTCGGCCCCGCCGATGACGTTCTGCGCCAGGATCTGGGCATCGAACAGATCCAGGTGCCACATCAGCGCGACACCGCTGGCCAGCAGCGCAAAGGCGATCGGAATGCCCATCGCCATGGCGGCGAGCAGCGAGCCCACGAACACGAGGATGGTCATGCCCTGCCTCCGCCATCCGGCTTGTGCGGTGGCGACGGTTCGGCCGCCGCACCGAGGATCTGTTGGAGCTGCACGGCCTCCTCCGACTCCTGCACCATCACCAGCTCAGCCTCCGTGAGCTGGCCGCGGAGCAGGCGGTAGAGGTCCAGCGCCAGTATCAGCGCCGCACAGACCGAAAACACGATGCCGGCCGTGTAGACCACGGCCATCGAGGCGCCGGTGACCGGCGCGGTGACGTCCCAGTTGATGCGTGTCTGCGCCAGGCTGCCCTGGAACAGCAGCCAGACGATGTAGAGCATCACCACATGGCCCGCGGCCAGGCAGGCCTTCTTGCCCGCGGGCGGCAGCCTCTGCACCACCATGTCGACCCCCAGGTGCGCGTGCTCCCTGAGCGCGACGACCGCGCCCAGGAAGGTCACCCAGATGAACAGCCAGCGCGAGACCTCCTCGGACACCGTGATGCCTGAATTGAAGCCATAGCGGAGCACGACGTTGCCGAAAACCAGCACCACCATCACCGCCAGGAAGAAGGCGGCGATGGCTTCCATGCCGCTGCAGGCCCTGTCTATCCATCGGTCCATGTCGAGTCCCTCGGTGAGCGTCGGGAGCCCATTGCCCACGGCGCGGTTCAGACAGCGGCTTCGCGCTGCATGTCGACCAGGGCCCGCAGCGCAGCCAGGTAGGAGTGCGGCCCGAGGCCCTGCACCGTGCCCTTGACTGCTGGCGAGATGATGGAATGCGCACGCCAGGCCTCCCGCGCCGCGATGTTGGACATGTGGACTTCCAGCGTCGGGAAAGGCATGGCCTTGATGGCATCGTGCAGCGGCACGCCGTGCTGCGTCAGTCCGGCGGGGTTCACCAGGGCGCCCTGCGCCTCGTCGATGTTCTTGTGCAGGAAGTCGACCAGGTCTCCCTCGTGATTCGACTGGATCACATCGAGCACCACGCCCAGCTCGGCCGCCAGCGCCTGCAGGCGCGCATCGATCTCGGCCAGCGTGGTCCGGCCATAGATGTGAGGCTCGCGGCGCCCGAACAGGTTCAGGTTGGGCCCGTGCAGAACAAGGATCTTCATGGGGATGCCTCGTGGGGTGGTCACTTGCGCACCCGGGCGAGCTCGTCGTTGTAGAGCTTGACGATGGCCGGGTCGTAGCTCGCGGCGAACTTGTCCATCACCGGCCTGGCGATCTGGCGCATGCGGGCCTGCTCGGCCGGCGCGAGCTCGTTGAAGGCAATGCCCTTGGCCTGGAGCTCGCCGACCGACTTCTGCGCCGCTGCGCGGCTGACCTGGCGCTGGTAGCCGCGCGCCTCATCGGCGGCCGCGTGCATCATCTTCTGCTCGGTGGGCGTGAGCTGGTCCCAGAACTTCTTGCTCACGAGCACGATGTTGGCCGCGTAGACGTGGCGGGTCGCGCTCAGGAACTTCTGCACCTCGAAGAACTTGTTGGACAGGATCACCGAGTACGGGTTCTCCTGGCCGTCCACCGCCTTCGCCTCGAGCGCGCCATAGAGCTCGGCGAACGGCATGGGGACAGGGTTGGCCTTGAACGCCTTGAACGTTTCCAGGAAAACAGGGTTGGGGATCACGCGGATCTTCAGGCCCTCGAGATCCTCGGCCTTGGTGATGGGGCGCTTGCTGTTGGTGACGTTGCGAAACCCCAGGTCCCAGTAGCCCAGCGCCACCAGCCCCTTCTCGGGCAATTTGGCGATCAGGGCCTGCCCCAGCGGCCCGTCCAGCAAGGCATCGGCCTGGGCAAAGCTGCTGACCGCGAACGGGAAGTCGATCAGCCCGAACTCCTTGACGATGCCTGCCAGCGATGTGGTGGCCGGCGCCGACATCTGCTGCACGCCGCCTTGCAGGGCGGACTGCTGCTGCAGCTCGTTGCCCAGCTGCGATGCAGGGAACTCCTGGACCTTCAGCTTGCCGCCGCTCTTGGCGGCGAGCAGCTCGGCAAAGCGCTTGACGCCGAAGCTGACGGGATGGTCGGCGTTGTTGAGGTGGCCGAAACGGAGGGTGCGCTCCTGGACCTCCTGCGAAGAAGCCGGCAATGCCAGGGCGGTGGAGAGGCCGGCAAGGGCCAGCAGGCGAACGGCAGTTCTCAAGTCAATCTCCGTACAAGATGCGCGGCCGCGCCGAGCCGGGTCCCGGCGCCGCCGCGATGAGAGGCGGCGCGATCATGAAGCCATGTGGAAACTCTTTCCACTAGGGAAAGTACTTCGCAGAATTGCAGCGCGCTCGTGCAGCATCGCTGCCTGCGCCCGGCCGGCCTCTTGGCAGTCGGCCGAGGCCGTACCTGATTGAACCGATGAGCTCGATACTCGAACGCAGCTTCAAGGCCCTGGAGAACCTGGCGGCCCACCCCGAGGGCCGCTCGCTGTCCGTGCTGGCCACCGAGCTGGACATGCCGCTGAGCGCCACGCACCGCCTGCTGACCGAGCTGGTTCGCTGCGGCTACGTGCGGCAGGACCAGCCCCACAGCCACTACATGCTCACGATCAAGCTGGTCTCGGTGGGCTTGAGCTTCCTGAGCAACAGCGGCATCGTCGATGTGGCCCAGCCTCTGCTGGACAGGCTCGCCGCCGAATCGGGCGAGCTCGTGCGCCTGGCCGTGGTCGACGGCGACGAGCTGACCTTCGTGGCCAAGGCGCAGGGCGCGACGCGGGGGCTGCGCTACGACCCCGACATGGGCTTGTCCGTCAATTTGTCCTGCAGTTCGGCGGGCCACGCCTGGCTGTCCACCCTGACGGACGAGCAGGCGCTGGCCCTGGTCGCCAAGCGCGGCTTCGGCAGTCCGGACGATTTTGGGCCCAAGGCGCCCACCACGGTCAAGGCGCTGCTGGGCTTTGTCCGCGCGGCTCGCAAGCGCGGCTTCAGCATGATCAGCGAGGTCTTTGCACCCGGGATGACCGCCATGGCCGCGCCGGTCCGCAGCGGCGGTGGCGCGACGATAGGCGTCATCACGATCGCCGGGCCGCTGGTGAGGCTGACGGAAGAGCGCATGCTGGCACTGGGGCCGACGCTGATCGCGACGGCGCAGGAGGTGGCCCTGGCCAGCGGGGCGTCCGCCCTGTTCAAGCGCCGGGCTTGAACAGCCCGCCCCTGCTCATCGACAGGCTGTCCATGGGCGGGCGGTTTGCGGCGCCTGATCCTCACGGCGCGGCCAGCCCGAACAGCGCCGCGCCGTTTTCCCACGCGATGCGCCTGGCCGCCGCCGGCGGCAGATCGCCCAGCCAGCGGCGGGCCTGCTGCATCAGCGCCTCGTAGTCGTCCCAGCGCGCGTTGACCCAGGTGTCGGAGCCGACGAGAAAGCGCTCCGGCATCTCGGTGAGCAGCGTGCGCCAGGCCGGGCTCAGCCGGCCGTCGCCCTCGGTCAGCCCGGGCCGGTACGAGAGCTCGCCGAGCAGTGTCGGGTGGCGCTGCAGCAGCGCGCGCACACGCTCGATGGGCACGCCGCCGATGCCGCTGTGGGCCCAGATCAGCCGCGCGCCCGGCGCGTGGGCGAGCAGTTTGTCTATCGCCACGTCGTCCACATGGGCCAGCACGGCCAGGCCGCGCTGCTCGGCCAGCTGCATCAGGCGCCGCGCCGTGGGGCCGTCGGCATTGGCGCTCTCGTAGAGGTGGAACTCGCCCAGGCCGCGGTAGGGGCCGGCCTCGGTGCCGGCGGCCAGCTCGCGCAGCACCATCTCGACGATGCTGGGGTCGGCATGCCAGCCGGTGTAGTCGGCGCGGTTGCGGTAGAGCCGCACGAAGGGCACCACGGTGACACCGGCGCGGCGGGTCGGCTCGCGCGCGGCGGCCAGCGCCTTGCTGCCGTCGTTGGGCCGGCTGTTGGCGATCGCCGCGCGCACCCCGCTGCGCTGCAGGCGGCCCAGCACGTCGGCCACCGGGTAGCGCTCGAAGGCCTCTTCGTTGTAGTGCAGGTGGGCGTCGAACAGCGGCCCGGCATACAGCGCGGGTGCGGCGGGCGGCGGCGCGGGCTGGGCCAGTACGGGCGTGGCGGCGAAGGCCAGCATCAGCGCCAGCGGCGCGGCGGCCAGGAGGGAGCGAGCGGCGGGCAGCAGCGGCATGCGGGCAGACCGGAGAGTTGCGGGCGAGGCAGGGTACCTCGCCGGCGGCCGCGGGTCGAGCCCGAGTGCCGGCCTCGGCCCGCGCAGCGTCTACATCTGCTTGAACAGGTGCAGGAAGCTGCGGCTCACCGGCAGCACCTCGGCGCGGCCCTTGAGGTGGATGTCGGCCGTCTCGTTGGGGCCGCGCAGCACGTGGCTGATCGCGCGCAGGTTCACCACCACCGAGCGGTGGACCTGCGCAAACTGCGTGCCGTCCAGGCCGGCCAGCAACGCCTTCAGCGGCGTGGCGAGCAGCGCCTCGGCGGCTTGGCCGTCGTCGCCGCGCCAGGCGATGAGGGTGTACTTCTCGTCGGAGCGCAGGAAGTCGATGTCATCCACCGAGATCAATCTCAGCGTCTGGCCCACGGTGGCGCGTATCCAGCGCAGCGGCGCCTCGGCCGGGCCGCGCTGCAGGTGGGCCGCGAGCTGCTGCAGCAAGGCCTCGGTGGCCTGCGTGGGCAGCGCTGCGCACAGCCGCTCCTGCAAGCGCGCCACCGTGCCGGCCAGGCGCGCCGGCTCGACCGGCTTGACGAGGTAGTCGAGCACGCCGTGCTCGAAGGCCTTGAGCGCGTAGCGGTCGAAGGCAGTGACGAAGACCAGGTGCGCGCGGCGCCCGATCTGCTGCGCCGCCTCCACGCCCGACAGGCCCGGCATGTGCACGTCGAGAAAGCAGATGTCGGGCTGCAGCGCCTCGAAGCACGCTACCGCCTCGCGGCCGTTGCGCGCCTGCGCCACCACCTCCAGCGCGGGCCAGACCTGGGCCAGCATCAGCGCCAGCTCGTCGCGCAGCAGCGGCTCGTCGTCGGCGATCAGGGCCGTCGGGTGCCGCCCGCTCACGGGTGTACCTTCGTGCTGCGCACTCCGGAATTCGCCCTTGGGGCGGCCCGGCGGGCTCACTGGACTACCCTCCGCGCTACGCGCTCCGGTATGAGCGCTTGGGAGCGGCCCGGCGCGCTCATGGCCCGCTCCGCTCCGCAGGCCGCGCCGGGAACTCCAGCTCGGCGCACACGCCGTGCGGCACCAGCCCCGAGAGGCGCAGCTGGGCATCGCCGCCGAAGGCGAGCTGCAGGCGCTCGCGCAGCGTCGCCAGCCCGGTGCCCAGCCCGCCGTCGGCCTGCTGCAGCCCGACGCCTGTGTCGACGACGCGGGCGAAGCAGCGGCCCTCGCGCAGCGCGACGCTCACCTCGATGCGACCGCCCTCCTCGCCGGGGTCTATGCCGTGGCGCACCGCGTTCTCCACCAGTGTCAGCAGCGCCATCGGCGGGCAACGCAGCGCCAACGCCGCGTCATCGGCATGCAGCGTGAACTGCAGGCGGTCCGGCATGCGCATGTGCATCAGCTCCAGGTAGGCGCGCACCAGCGCCAGCTCGCTGGCCAGCGTGGTCGTGGGTTCGTCCAGGCGGGGCACGGCGGCGCGCAGGTAGGCGATCAGGCTGTCCAGCACGGCGGTGGCCTGCGGCGAGCCGGCCCTCACCAGGGCCCGCACATTGGCCAGCGTGTTGAACAGGAAGTGGGGCTGCACCTGTGTCTGCAGCAGGCGCAAGCGGGCATCGAGCGCTTGCCGCTCGTACTCGCTGCGCTCGAGCTGGAAGGCCAGCGCCTGGTGCCGCGCCAGCGCCTCGCGCTGCCGCACCATCGCGCCCAACGCCATCCATGGGGCGAACAGCACCGCGCCGAAACACATCTTGAAGTAGCCACCCAGCCGCTGCGGGTCGCGCAGCAACTGCGGGTCGCCGCCGGTCGTCACCCAATAGGCGGCATAGACGCCGATGGGCACGGCAACCACCACGCCCAGCAGTTGCAGCACCCAGCGCGCGAGCCAGCCGGGCAGCCGCTCCGGCCAGGCCTCGAAGAGGCCGTAGGCCAGCAGCAGCACCAGCCCCAGGATCATCGTGCGCAGCACCCACGCGGCAGCCGAGGTGGTGGCGGAGGAGATGCTGAACAGCAGCCCGAAAGGCAGTGCGGCAAGCAGCGCGAACCGAAGCCGCCGCCAGGCCAGGATGCGGCGCAGGCCGCGAGGCGGTGGAGGGATGGCGGCCAACATGGGCGAACGATAGTGCAGCCGCGGCCTACATCCTGGGCAGCCACATGATCATCGCGGCGGCGCCTATGCCCAGCGCCGTCAGCAGCGTCAGCCCGGCCAGGCCGGCGGCCATCGCGAGGCGGCCCTGCGGCCCCGCGTGGTCGCGCACGTGGAAGTAGGCCTCCAGCACGGCCAGCGGCAGCAGGTATTGCGCAAACGCGAGGAAGGTGAGGAACGGCCCGCGGAAGGTCGCCGGATCGAAGCCCACGGGCCCCTGGTTCACCACGATCCAGGCCATCAGCCCGATGCGAAAGAACCAGACCCCCGCCACCGCCAGCCAGAGCCGCAGCGCCCAGCGGCGATGCCGGTCGATGCGGCGCGCCATCGCCTGGCGCCAGGCGATGGCGGCGAAGACCAGGATCAGCACGGCATTCAGGCTGACCGCGAGGTGCGGCGCCAGGTTGCTCGCCGGCTTGCGTGTCAAGATCAGGAACAGGCCGCCCACGCCCAGCACCAGCGCAGAGACGAGGTACAGCCGCCCGTTCCAGCGGTGGACGGCAGGCGCAAGCCGGCGCACGGCCGGCAGCATCTGCACCGCGCCGCCGACGATGACCAGCACCGCAAAGAGCAGGTGCAGCGCCAGCACCCCGTTGCCCAGCGTGTCGCCCGGCATCCAGCCCTCGGGCAGCACCTTGTTCCAGTCTTCGAAGCGGCCGGCCATCGCCGAGCGGCCGTAGAAGACCGCCACGTAGGCGGCGAACAGGAGCTGGCCGGCCACGGCGACGGCCATCCAGCCGGCCGCTGCCAGCGGCAGCGCCCGGCCCGCGAGACGGGGCAAGGCGCCGGCCCCGCCGGGCGGCGCCACGGCCAGGGACAGGGCGGACGGAACGGCTGTGGGGTGAGCCGAAGAGGGCATGGCACGGACTCCTGCGTTGCACGCCGGGAGCACCTGCAGCCGATGGGCTGGGGCGCCGGCGGCACGCAGTGTGGCGGGCCTGCCGCCGCCGCAAAAGCGCTATCGGACCGGCCGTGCAGCGGGGCGGTCGAGCCACGCAGCCGGGCGACGAACGACGGGCCCGGCCGCCGTGTTACATCTTCGGCGCCGGGGCGGCCGGGCCCTCTTCCGGCGCGAGCAGCCGGCCGAAGAGGAAGCGGCAGGCCAGCAGCAGCAGGCCCGCGGCCGCGACCAGCAGCGCATGCAGGCCCCAGAACTCGCGGCCCGGCAGGGTCTCGAGGAAGCCCGCGAGCCAGCCGACCAGGGTGTTGCCGGCGAACAGGTGCAGGTAGTACATGCCGATCACCAGGCCCTCCAGCTGGCGAGGGGCGACGCGCGAGTACAGCGCGAGGCCGACCGGCAGGATGTTGGCGAAGCCGATGTCGTTGACGAGGGTGTAGCCCAGGGCCCAGGCGGCGCTGACCTTCTCGTGCGTGGTCTCGGCCAGCCCGGAGGCGATCATCAGCAGGGCCGGCGCGCCCGCGGCGACCAGGGCGCCCAGGCCCATCTTGGTCAGCTCGTCCGGCTCGCGCCGCCGCGTCGCCCACCAGCGCCAGAACGCGATGGAGGCCAGCATCGTGCCGGTGCTCACGAAGGCATCGACCGCCTGCAGCCAGGTCACCGGCGTCTGCCAGCCGAACAGCACCAGGTCCATGTGCTGCTGGGCCCACAGCGGGAAGGCGTTGCCGAACTGCTGGTTGCCGACGACGGACAGCATCAGCACCGGGATCAGGGCCACCAGCAAGACCAGGCGGGCCTTCTCGGCGCCGGTCATGGCGGGGCGCGCCGCGGCGGCTCCCCGGGCGCCACCGCGCTCGCGGGGCAGCTCGGGCGGCAGCCAGCGCCGGCCGGCCAGGTAGACCACCAAGCCGAGCAGCATGCCCACGCCGGCGGCACCGAAGCCCCAGTGCCACGCCACTTTCTCGCCCAGCGTACCGCAGACGATGGGCGCGAGGATCACGGCGATCTGCACCGCGAGCATGAAGATCTGGAAGGCGCTGGCCCGCCGCTTGTCGCCCGGCGCGTAGAGGTCGCCCACCTGGGCCGCGATGTTGCCCTTGAAGCAGCCGACGCCCACCAGCAGGCAGGCCAGCGCGAAGAAGAAGCTCGCCTCGAAGGCCATCAGGAAGTGGCCCAGCGCCATCAGGCTGGCGCCGATCACGATGGTCCGGGTGCGGCCGAGCAGGCGGTCGGCCACCAGGCCGCCGAACAGCGGCGTCAGGTAGACCAGGCCCGCATACAGGCCGAAGACGGCGGACGCCAGCTGCTGCGGCGAGCGCAGGCCGGTGATGCCCTCGATGAAACCGCGCACGGCGTCGATGCCGGCGACACGGCCGATGTTGTCCGGCAGGAACAGGTAGTTGCTGAGGTACAGCACCAGCAGCGCCTGCATGCCGTAGTAAGAGAAGCGCTCCCAGAGCTCGCAGAAGGAGAGCCAGCCCAGGCCGGCGGGGTGGCCGAAGAAGCTGCGGTCGGAACGCTCGTCGCGCGGGGTGAACGCGGCAGTGGCGGTGGGAGAGAGCATGGACACAGGAAGGGCGCCTACGGAAATCTGGGAAAGCTGCGACTGTGATCGAAACGCAGGGACGCCACAACCCCAACTCGCAGCGGCCCGGAAAGTCGTGCGCG
Source organism: Ideonella sp. (assembly GCA_035460745.1). Classification (GTDB taxonomy): domain Bacteria; phylum Pseudomonadota; class Gammaproteobacteria; order Burkholderiales; family Burkholderiaceae_C; genus Ideonella. Next base: position 12,175 of record DATHWJ010000278.1, read on the forward strand.
AGGTTCACGGAAGGCCGCCTCGCCTTGACAAGCCGCTCTCAGAATAATATTATGTTCGTCATATTAGTTGAACCACACCCATGAGCCGCACGCCCAACAGCCGCAAGGAAGAGACGCACGAGCGCATCGTCGATGTCGCCGCGCGCGCGATCCGGCGGCACGGCTATGCAGGGGTCGGCGTCGCCGAGGTGATGAAGGAAGCCGGCCTCACGCATGGCGGGTTCTACGCCCACTTCGCATCGCGCGACGCGCTGCTCATCGAGGCGCTGGAGCGCGCCGGCCGCCAGAGCGTGGAGGCCGTGACGCGCGCTGCCGGGCAGCGGGCCGCCAAGGGCGTGAGCGCCTTCCGTTCGCTGGTCGAAACCTACCTCGCAGACGGGCTTCTGGCCTCGCTCGAAACCGGCTGCCCGGTGGCCGCGCTCGGCTGCGACATGCCGCGGCAGTCGGAGGCCGTGCGCGAGGCCTCGGCGCTGCGCGTGCAACGCCTGATCGCCGCCGTGCGCTCCACGCTGCCCGAGCCGCTGCAACCGGCGGCCAGCGTGGTGGCCGGCACGCTGGTCGGCTCACTGCAGCTTGCGCGTGCGCTGGGCGACAACGACCAAGGACGCGCGGTGCTCTCGGCCGCCCGCAAAGCGCTGGTCCAGCAGCACGACCACCCGGCCCCGGCCGCCCACTGACACCGCTGTTGCCCCGATAGGCATGGCCTGTTCGCCTCGTTCGCCCCGCAATATGACATTCGTCATATTATTTGTTCATCCCCCCACCCCAAGGAGACTTTCATGAAGATAGACAACGCCGTCGTCCTCGTCACCGGCGCCAACCGCGGCATCGGCCTGGCCTTTACCCGCGAGCTGCTCGCCCGCGGTGCCCGCAAGGTCTACGCCGGTGCGCGTGATCCTTCGACCGTCACGCTGCAGCCCGGTGTGGAGGCCATCCGCCTCGACGTCACCAAGCCCGACGAGGTGGCCGCCGCCGCGGCGCGCGCCGGCGACGTGACGCTGGTCATCAACAACGCCGGTGTCGGCCACCAGGGCGGCTTTCTCGCGCCCGACAGCGAAGAGGTCGCGCGCCGCCAGTTCGAGACCAACTTCTTCGGCATGCTGCGCGTGAGCAAGGCCTTCGCGCCGGCGCTGGGCGCCAACGGCGGCGGCGGGCTGCTCAATGTGTTGTCCATCGTCTCGTGGATGAACGGCGGCCAGCTCGCCGCCTACGCGGCCAGCAAGTCGGCCGCCTGGTCGCTCACCAACTCGCTGCGCCACGAACTCGCGGCGCAGCAGACGCAGGTGCTGGCGCTGCACATGGCCTTCGTCGACACCGACCTCGTGCGCGCGATCGACAGCCCCAAGACCAGCCCGGAAGACATCGTCAAGCGCGCACTCGACGGGCTCGAAGCCGGCCTCGACGAAGTGCTGGCCGACGAGCCCACCCGTTTCGTCAAGCAGGGCCTCACGGCGCCGACGCCGAGCTACCTGCCGCAGCGCGCCTGAGCCCCGGGCCCGAGCCTGAGCCGCTCAGCACCGCCCCAACACCGGAGAAGACACCGTGACCCTTGCCACACTGCCCGCCGCCGCGGCCGAGACGCACGCCCCACACGCTTCGCCCTGGCCGGTGTTCTGGGTCGCGAGCGTCGCGGCCTTTCTGGTCTCGCTGGACAGCACCATGCTGTATTCGGCCTTTGGCGCGCTGCGCGCCGGCTTCCCCGAAGCCACCGCGGCCGACATGTCCTGGGTGCTCAACGCCTACACGGTCGTCTATGCGGCGATGCTGATCCCCGCCGGCGGGCTGGCCGATGCGCACGGCCACAAGCGCGTGTTCCTGTTCGGCGTGACGGTGTTCCTCGCAGCCTCCGCGGCCTGCGGGCTGGCCGGCAGCGTGGGCTGGCTGATCGCGGCGCGCGTGCTGCAGGCGGTGGGAGCGGCGCTGCTGACGCCGGCGTCGCTGTCCATCGTGCTGGCGGCCTTCCCGCAGAACAAGCGGGCGCTGACCGTGAGCCTGTGGGGTGCGGTGGCGGGCTTCGCGGCCGCCGTCGGGCCCAGCCTGGGCTCCTTCGTCGTCGAGAGCATAGGCTGGCCCTGGGCGTTTTTCATCAACCTGCCGATAGGCGCGCTCTCGCTGTGGCGCGGCGCGGCGCTGCTGGGCGAGTCGCCACGCTCGGCGACGCGGCGCAAGGTCGATGGGGTCGGCATGGGGCTGCTCATCGTGGCCGTCGGCGCCATCGCGCTGGCCATCGTCGAGCTGGAGTCGCCGGCGTGGACACGCACCCAGCTGGCCGCCGCCGCAGCCACCGGCGCGATTGCGCTGGTCGCGTTCATCGTCTGGGCGAAGCGCGTGCGCGAGCCGCTGGTCGACCTGGGCCTCTTCAGCCATCGCACCTACAGCGCGGTGAACGCGGCCACGCTCTCCTTCGGCATCGCGTTCGCGATGATGTTCTTCGCCTTCTTCTTCTACATGGGCCATGTGTGGCACTACAGCCAGGCGCTCGCCGGCCTGGCCATCGTGCCCGGGCCGCTGACAGTGATCCCGGTGGCCATCGTCACCGGCCGCCTCGCCGGGCGCTACGGGCACCGGCCCTTCCTGGTCGGTGGCGCCCTGCTCTATGCGGCGGCCGGGCTGTGGTTCATGCTCGTGCCCGGCACCGAGCCCGCCTACCTCACACAGTGGCTGCCCGGCCTGCTGCTCAGCGGCGCGAGTGTCGGATTGGTGCTGCCGTCGCTGTCAGGCGCAGCGGTCAGCAAGCTGCCGGCGCAGCACTATGCGGTCGGCAGCGCCGTCAACCAGGCGACGCGCCAGATCGGCGCGGTGATCGGCGTCGCCGTCACGGTGCTGCTGCTCGGCGACAGCGCGGTGCAGCGCAGCGACTTCGATGCGGTCTATGGCCTGCACATCGGGCTGGCGCTGCTGACGGCCATGCTGTGCCTGTTCGTCAACACGCGGCCGGCGCCGGGCCTGGCAAGGCCGGGTAGGCAGTAGCAAGAACCGCGACGGCCGACGCGCCAGCTTCGCGCACAAATTCATCGGCACCACGACTGACCTGCGCGATCGCCACTTCCCGAGCTTCTACGCCGCTGTCGTGCATTGACCTATTTCGCGAAAGACAAAGACGTCACAGCAGAAGAGTCCGTGCGCCCGTCAATCTCCCACCAGATCATCGATTCCTGGCGTCACCTGCATCGGGGCGACTGAAGCCGCGGCCCTGGAGTCGAACAGGTAGGCATCGACGTCGCTGGCGCCGCCACCGCGATCGATCAATGCGCCGAGGGTGCAGTAGGCACCGCCATAGCACTCCAGATGGCTGCGGCTGTGATCGATCAGGTCAGCGATGGAGCAGAACCCGTCCCCGCCGTACTGATCGCAGAACGCGGTGAGCGACAGCACGCCGGGGATGGTCCCCAGCGTTCGCCGGGCGCCGCCGTCGGCTGCCCTGCGCAGGCTAAAGACCGCGTTGCCGCCGCCCAGCGTCACCCTGACGACCGACGCCGGCGCGTCGCCGAAGTCGGCGTCGTAATCGAAGGCGGCAGCCATGGTCACGCCCGAAAAATAGGCGTTGGGCGTGTCCAGGACGCTGCTTCCATCCGCCGAGATCTGCCGTGCGGTGACCGGGATCGGGAGGGTATAGCCCGTGACGTTCGTGTACACCTGATCGCTGCCGCCCACGGCCACCAGCTCGTTGTAGCCGCCGGTGGCCAGGCTCACCAGGCCACCCCCCGTCTTGAGCAGGGACTGCACGCCCACGTCGGCGTCGAAGACGATGCGGTTCATCGCGGCATTGGTGCGCATCCTGTAGATGCCGAAATCAAGGGTCGCCAGCGTCTGCAGGGCGGCAGGCCCGGAGGCGTTGTGCGGTATGCGCAGAATCAATCGCCCATCCTGGAAATAGAAGTGGGTGAGGTCGGCGGTGCCGCTGGAGACGCCACGCTCGTCTGGGCCGGTCGCCGAGAAGGTATGCAGGGGACCGACCAGGCTGAGGCCGTTGCCCGCGCGGTCGTATCGATACAGCTGTTGTACCGAGGTTCCGGCAGGCGTCAGCTTGAAATAGAAGGTGGCCGGGAACTCCCGGTAGTCGAGGGAGTCGCCGACCGCGCCGGTGGCTGCGAGCGGCATGACCAGCTGAGGAGATCCGAATCCCGCGCTGCGGTGGACCAGGGCGGGCCCAGTGCCTACCGGATTCTTCTCGATGGTCAGAAGCCCGGCGATGTTGCCGGTCGCGGTGTGGTTGGCGAACAGATTCTTCAGGCCGGCCGGGGACTTGCCCGGCTTGTTTTGCGGTGTATCCAGGCGCACCGCGGTGACGACGTCATCGCCGGTGAAGCAGGCGCCATCCGCACCGGCCCTGCCGGCCATGACCCATGTCTTGGCCGGGCTGCGAATGCTTCTGGCATCCTGGAAGACGTCGCAGAAGTCGCCATGCAGCGACACGCGGCGGGGGGTGTGATCGTCCGCAACGGCCAAGCCGACGGTGAACAGCTGCCCTCCCTTCAAGTAGCCCAGCAGGCTGTTTTCCAGGCCGCTCAGACGCCCCGCCGAGAGGCTGCCCTTTTTGAGCACACCGAAAGACGGGTCGGGCGCCAGTCCGCTGTCCACCGTCATGGGGTTGGTGACGGACATGGGCTGGGTGGGGTCGAACAGCCGCACATCGCCGGCGCGCGAAACCACGGCCTCGAAGGGCGCGGCCACTGCGCTTCCCCAGGCGAAAGAGAGGGCCGCGAAAAAAAAGTGGGCGCTACTCATATCGTTCCTCCTGCGTTACGACCCGCCGAGTGGACACCGGCCGACGCCGGTGCCCGAAGCAACTATGGTCTCATGGCCGGCGCCGTGTCAATGTCGTTGTCGCCTCATGAATGCAGCCATCGCCTGAACATCGTGGTCAGCCGCATGCATCCTGATGACCGAGTCGCTGTCCGGCGCAGCGGTCAGCAAGCTGCCGGCACAGCGCTGCGGGTGAGGCCTCAGCTCTGTTGACCAGCGGGCGGAATCGCCGCCGGGTCCATCCAGAATGCCCCCCACATGTGCCCATCGGGGTCGGCGAGGTCGCGGGTGTACATGAAGCCAAGGTCCTCGACCGGATTCACATCGGCCTGCCCACCGTGGGCCGCGGCGGCACGGTTCATCGCATCGACGGCGTCGCGGCTGTCCATCGCCAGCGAGAGCATCAAGCCGACCGCCCCGGCCGGCGGGAGCGGCCGCTGCGTGAACGTGCGCCATTTGGCGTGCGTGAGCAGCATGGTGTGGATCGCCTCGCTCCACACCATGCAGGCGGAGGTGTCGTCGCTGAACTGCGGGTTTTGCTCGAATCCCACGGCCTTGTAGAAGGCGATCGAGGCTTTGAGATCGGTGACCGGCAGGCTGACGAAGATCATCTTTGTCATAGAGTTTTCCTGTTGGTTGACTGAGGGCCTGAAGTCTCTATGCATGTGGAGGCTCCACCGGTACGACGATCGACCACTGCCTGAATCGACAACTGAAGACCGTCCCTTTCGGGGCGTCCGGTCCTACGGACCGCTTCTCGAGCCGCACTCGGCCGGTGTGGCACACGCTCAAACACTGGGTGGTCGGCTTGAATGATCGCGATGTCCCGGAGCAGTGAAGGTTCGTTCGGCTTCGGCCAATGCGCCCTATGTAGCCGAAGCCGACGACTACCGGTCAAACTCAGTCGACCCCTGGCGACCACCCTGAACGTCGCCGCATTCCAGTCTCATCGCATGTGCT
>DATHWJ010000279.1:0-6944 GCA_035460745.1 Ideonella sp.
AGGCGAAGAACGACGGGCTGGTGGAGAGGTTTTGCACCACCACGCCGTCGAAGACGCGGTTGTCGCGGTAGGTGGCGCGCAGCATCCAGCTGCGGCGCACGCGGTTGGTGGCAGCCAGGATGGAGGGGTGGGTCTCGGCGCGGCGGTGGGCGAAGGTGGCGTAGCCGACCCAGGCCACGAACAACCAGCCCACGGCCAGCCAGTCCATCCAGGGCAACACGGTCAGGGCGTCCAGCATCTTGTTCATGGCTGGACTGTAGCGAGATGGCGCGGCCCGTGGGCCGCGCCGCTGCCGCTGCGCCGCTGCCGGTTGCCCCGGACCGGCGCTTACCGGGCCAGATTGAAGACCAGCACCTCGGCGCCCTTGCCGTCGGAGATCTTCAGCGAGCTCTCGTCGACCAGCCGCGCCGCGTCGCCGGCCTGCAGCGGCTGGCCGTTGACGCTGACCTCGCCGCGCGCCACGTGCACATAGGCCAGCCGCTTCGGGTCCAGTGCCAGCTCGGCGCTCTCGCCGGCGTCGAACAGGCCGGCGCGGATCTGCGCGTCGGCGTGCAGCGTCACCGAGCCCTCTTCGCCGCCGGGCGAGGCTACCAGGCGCAGCTTGCCGCGCTTGTCTTCCGCGCTGAAGGCCTTTTGCTCGTAGCCCGGCGCCAGGTTGCGCTCGGACGGCAGCAGCCAGATCTGCAGGAAGTGCGTGGTCCGACCCTCGGCGTGGTTGAACTCGCTGTGGCGCACCCCCGTGCCGGCCGTCATGCGCTGCACCTCGCCAGGGCGGATCGCGGCGCCGGTGCCCAGGCTGTCCTTGTGGGCCAGCTCACCGTCGAGCACGTAGCTGACGATCTCCATGTCGCGGTGGCCATGGGTGCCGAAGCCGGTGCCCGCGGTGATGCGGTCTTCGTTGATGACGCGCAGGTTGCCGAAGCCCATGTGCGCCGGGTCGTGGTAGTCGGCGAACGAGAAGCTGTGGAAACTCTTGAGCCAGCCGTGGTCGGCGTAGCCGCGGTCTTGGGATTTGCGGAGCGTGATCATGGAGCGGTTCCTTTCGATGTGAACAAGCGTTTTGCGATGGAGTCACTCTAGGCGCCGCCCCCGGCCGCCGGGCTGTGCCCGCTTGAAGCGACCTTTCAAATAAGATGAAGCTGCAAGGCCTTGCCACGCTGTCTCGCCAGGTCAAAAAAGAGGAAGCCCACGCCGCCATGACCGACCGCCGCCACGCCCTGACGCCCGACGCCCTGGCGATGATGGACACCATCGCCCGCACCGGCAGCTTCGCCGCGGCGGCGCGCGAGCTGGGCAAGGTGCCCTCCGCGCTCACCTACAGCGTGCGCCAGCTCGAAGACGCGCTGGACGTGCTGCTCTTCGACCGCCGCTCGCGCCAGGCCCAGTTCACCGCTGCCGGCGAGGAGCTGCTCAACGAGGGCCGGCGCCTGCTGGCCGAGATGGACGCGGTGGCCAACCGGGTGCGCCGCGTCTCCACCGGCTGGGAGACCCAGTTGACCATCGCGGCCGACGGCGTGCTCTCGCGCCTGACCCTGCTGGAGCTCTGCGAGGCCTTCTATGCGCTGCGCCCCGGTGGCACTGAAGACCCAGGCAGCAGCCCCGGCACCCGGCTGCGGCTGCGCACCGAGGTGATGGCCGGCACCTGGGAGGCGCTGATCTCGGGCCAGGCCGACCTGGCGATCGGCGTGCCGGGCGACACCGCCTCGTCGCCCGGCATCGAGATCCGCAAGCTGGGCGAGATCCAGTTCGTCTTCGTGGTGGCGCCGCACCACCCACTGGCCGCCGCCACCCAGCCGCTGGGCGATACCGACCTGCTGCAGCACCGCGCCGTCGCGGTGGCCGACTCGGCCCAGCGCCTCTCGCCGCTGACCGTCAACCTGCTGCCCGGGCAGGACGTGCTGACCGTCTCCAGCATGCAGGCCAAGATCGAGGCGCAGCTGCGCTGCCTGGGCTGCGGCTTCGTGCCGGAGCCGCTGGTGCGCGACCACCTGCGGCTGGGCCGGCTGGTCGAGAAGGAGGTGCACCGCGAGCGCGTGCCCGTCAGCATGGGCTACGCCTGGCGCGCCGCCGCGGTCGGCCAGCCCAAGAAGGCCCCCCAGGGGCTGGCGCTGCAGTGGTGGCTGGCCCAGCTCGAGAGCCCGACCACCCGCGCCGCGCTGATCGAGCGCCATGCCGGGCTGCCGGCGGACGTGGATTGAACACGTCGCCCTTGCTGTGAGCCCAGGCTACATCGGCCGCTTCGCCCCCTCGCCCACCGGCGCGCTGCATGCCGGCTCGCTGGTCGCCGCGCTCGCCAGCTGGCTGGACGCCCGGGCCCATCGCGGGCGCTGGCTGCTGCGCATCGAGGACACCGACACGCCGCGCTGCGTGCCCGGCGCGGCCGAGCAGATCCTGCAGCAGCTCGCCGCCTGCGGCCTGGTGGCCGACGAGCCGGTGCTGTGGCAATCGGCCCGCGGCGCCGCCTACCAGGCCGCGCTGGACCGCCTGATCGCGGCCGGCGCCGCCTACCCCTGCGGCTGCAGCCGCAAGGACATCGCCGAGGCCTGGATCACCCGCGGCGTGCCGCCGCAACGGCATGCGGGCCTGGTCTATCCGGGCACCTGCCGCAACGGCCTGCAGGGCAGGCCGGCGCGCGCCTGGCGGCTGCGAACCGACGCACCGGACGGCGGCGAGCGCTGGGTCGATTGGCAGGACCGCCGCCTCGGCGCCCAACGCCAGAACCTCAGCCAGGCCGTCGGCGACTTCGTGCTCAAGCGCGCCGACGGCCTCTGGGCCTACCAGCTCGCGGTGGTGGTGGACGACGCCGCGCAAGGCATCACCCACGTCGTGCGCGGCGAAGACCTGGCCGACAACACGCCGCGCCAGATCCACCTGCAGCACCAGCTCGCGCTGCCCACGCCGAGCTACCTGCACACGCCGCTGGTGCTGGCGGCCGACGGCCAGAAGCTCTCCAAGCAGACGGGCGCCGCCGCGCTGGACCTGCAAGACCCGCTGCAGGCCCTGCGCGCCGCGGCGGCCTGCCTCGGCCTGCCGCCGCTGCCGGCCACCGTGCCGCTGCCCGGGTGGCTCGCCGCCGCGACCCAGGCCTGGCTGGCCCACCCCGGCAGCGCGATGGCATGATCGCGTTCTCCCTATTCCACTGCGCTGCCGACAGCGCAAGAAGTTCGCCATGACAACCACCCCCAGCGGCTTGCAATACGAAGACCCCATCGTGGGCAGCGGCCCGGTCGCCCAGGCCGGCGAAAACGTGACGGTGCACTACACCGGCTGGCTGCTCGACCCGGCCGCGCCGCAAGGCCGCGGCCAGAAGTTCGACTCCAGCAAGGACCGCAACGACCCCTTCGAATTCGAGCTCGGCGCCGGCATGGTGATACGCGGCTGGGACGAAGGCGTGCAAGGCATGAAGGTCGGCGGCACCCGGGTGCTGACCATCCCGGCCGAGCTCGGCTATGGCGCACGCGGCGCCGGCGGCGTGATCCCGCAGAACGCCACGCTGGTCTTCGAGGTCGAGCTGCTGCCCGCCGTCGTGCGGCCCGAGCTGGTCATCGACGACGTCGTCGAAGGCACCGGCGAAGAGGCCAAGGAGGGCGACGAAGTCACCGTGCACTACACCGGCTGGCTGCACGACCCGGCGGCCGCCGACGGCCGCGGCAAGAAGTTCGACTCCAGCAAGGACCGCGACGACCCCTTCCAGTTCGAGCTGGGCGCCGGCATGGTCATCCGTGGCTGGGACGACGGCGTGCAGGGCATGAAGGTCGGCGGCACCCGCGTGCTGCTGATCCCCGCCCACCTGGGCTACGGCGCACGCGGCGCGGGCGGCGTGATCCCGCCGAATGCGACGCTGCTGTTCGAGGTCGACCTGCTGGCGGTCTGATCCGCCTGCCGCATGCAAAAAAAGGCTCCTGCGGGAGCCTTTTTTCTTATCGGCCGCGCGGGCTACACGTTCAGCAAATGGGTGCGGTAGTGCAGCAGCTCGTCGATGGACTCGTGGATGTCGGCCAGCGCGGTGTGGGCCTGGGCCTTCTTGAAGCCGTCCATCGCCGCGGGCTTCCAGCGCCGGGCGAGCTCCTTCAGCGTGCTCACGTCCAGGTTGCGGTAGTGGAAAAACGCCTCCAGGCCGGGCATGTAGTTGGCGAGGAAGCGCCGGTCCTGGCAGATGGAGTTGCCGCACATCGGGCTCTTGCCTGAAGCGACGTAGGCCGAGAGCCACTGGATCACGGCCGCCTGCGCGTCCTCCTCGCTGACGGTGGAGGCCTTGACGCGGTCGATCAGGCCGCTGCGGCCGTGGGTGCCCTTGTTCCAGGCGTCCATCGCGTCCATGCGCTCGTCGCTCTGGTGGATAGCGAACACGGGGCCCTCGACACGCACCGTGAGCAGCGGGTCGGTCACCACCACGGCAATCTCGATGATGCGGTCGGACTCGGGCTTGAGGCCGGTCATCTCGAGGTCGATCCAGATCAGGTTCTGGTCGTTTTTGAGCAAGGCGGTGGTAGCGGCGGGGGTCATGGGCATCCTGCGGTGAACGGTCTGAGCGATTGTCCAACAACATACACTCGCGACCCATGCAACCCAGCTTCGTCTCCCTGGCCTTCTGCGCCGCGCTGGTCGCATCGCTGGCCGTCAAGTTCTGGCTCGCCAGCCGGCAGATGCGCCATGTGCACCGGCACCGCGGCGCCGTGCCGGCCCCGTTCGCCGCCACCATCCCACTCGCCGCGCACCAGCGCGCGGCCGACTACACCATCGTGCGCGCCCGCTTCGGCCTGCTGGCCGAGGCCTTCGCCACCGTGCTGCTGCTGGGCTGGACGCTGCTGGGCGGGCTGGACGCACTCAACATCGTGGTGCGCGACGCGGTGGAGCCGCGTTTCGGCGCGTTGGCCTACCAGCTCGCGCTGTTCGGCGCCTTCACGCTGATAGGCAGCGTGCTCGACCTGCCCTTCGAGGTCTACCGCGTCTTCCGCATCGAGCAGCGATTCGGCTTCAACCGCATGACGCCGGGGCTGTTCGTGGCCGACCTGCTGAAGGGCGCGGCCGTCGGCACCCTGATCGGCCTGCCGCTGCTGGCCGCGGTGCTGTGGGTGATGGGCGCCACCGGCGGCTGGTGGTGGCTCTGGGCCTGGGGCCTGTGGACCGCCTTCGCGCTGCTGATGCAGGTGATCTACCCGACGCTGATCGCGCCCCTGTTCAACAAGTTCCAGCCGCTGGCCGACCCCGTCCTGGCCGAGCGGGTGCAGGCGCTGATGCAGCGCTGCGGCTTCAAGGCCAAGGGCTTGTTCGTGATGGACGGCAGCCGCCGCTCCGCCCACGCCAACGCCTACTTCGCCGGCATGGGCCGCTCCAAGCGCGTGGTGTTCTTCGACACGCTGCTGTCGCGCCTGCAGCCGGCCGAGGTCGAGGCGGTGCTGGCGCACGAGCTGGGCCACTTCCACCACAAGCATGTGCTGCACCGCATGCTGATGCTGTTCGGCGGCAGCTTCGCCGGCCTGGCCGCCCTCGGCTGGCTGGCCAACCAGTCGGGCTTCTACCTGGGTCTGGGCGTGGCGCCCAACCTGGCCTCGCCCAACCACGCGCTGGCCCTGCTGCTGTTCATGATGGCCGCCCCGCCCTTGCTCTTCTTCATCTCGCCGCTGGCCGCCCGCCTCTCGCGCAAGGCCGAGTTCGAGGCCGACGCCTACGCCTGCGCGCAAGCGCGCGGCAGCGACCTGAGCGCGGCGCTGCTCAAGCTCTACGAAGACAACGCATCCACCCTCACGCCCGACCCGCTCTACGCCCGCTTCTACTACTCGCACCCGCCGGCGGCCGAACGCCTGGCGGCACTCCCCACGTGAGCAAATTCGCGGAGCTGGATATCGGCTTGATCGTCGCGGCCCACGGCCGCCACGTGATGATCGAGACGCCCGAGGGCGAGCGCATCATCGGCCACCCGCGCGGCAAGAAGAACGCCTGCGTGGTGGGCGACCGGGTGCGCTGGCAGGCCTCGGGCGACGAAGCGGTGGTGGAGGCGCTGGAGCCGCGCCGCAACCTGCTGATGCGGCAGGACGAGTGGCGCAGCAAGTCCTTCGCGGCCAACCTCGACCAGTTGCTGGTGATGGTCTCCGGCGAGCCGATGTTCAGCGAGTCGCAACTGACGCGCTCGCTGATCGCCGCCGAGGATGCCGGCATCCAGACCGTGCTGCTGCTCAACAAGACCGACCTGCCCACCGCCGCGCTGGCCCGCGAGCGCCTGCTGCCCTACCGCGCGATGGGCATCACCGTGCTCGAGACCGCGCTGAAGACCGCGCCCGACGCCGCGCGCACGCTGCTGGCCCCCGTGCTCGCCGGCCGCACCACCCTCGTGCTGGGCCCCAGCGGCATGGGCAAAAGCACCTTGATCAACCTGATGGTGCCGGCCGCCGCCGCCCAGGTCGGCGAGATTTCGCAAGCCCTGAACGCCGGCCGCCACACGACCACGACCACCACCTGGTACTGGCTGGACGAAACCACGACAGCCGGCAGCCAGCGCGCCGCCCTGCTCGACTCGCCCGGCTTCCAGGAGTTCGGCCTGATGCACCTCCAGCCGCAGCAACTGGCCGAGCTGATGCCCGACGTGCGCAAGCACCTGGGGAACTGCCGCTTCTACAACTGCACCCACCGCCATGAGCCGGGCTGCGGCGTGCGGGCTGCGGCCGAGCGAGGCGAGATCAGCCCGTCACGGTATCGGCTGTATGAAGGGCTGTGGGACGAGTTGGAGCGGACGAACCGGCAGGGTTGAGTCTGGTGGGGCTGGCTGGCTCGTGAGCGTGCCGCTGCCGGGTGCCCTGCCTGCGCCCTGGCGCCGGCGGTCTTCGCTTCGCTCAGACTGCCTGAGAATCGCAAGGGGGCCGGCCGCGGCGTCAACTCCTCTTCGCTCGCTACGCTCTCTTCGATCGGCGCCGCCGAGTATGAGGTTGATGCTCGCTGCGCTCGCC
>DATHWJ010000280.1:0-6364 GCA_035460745.1 Ideonella sp.
GGGCGATTGCGTGCCGCAGGCCGCCAGCCACAGCGCGGCGGCGACCGCGGCGCAGCGTTGCAGGGCAACGGGGGTGAACACGGAGAGACGGTGCAGGCGCATGGGGACAACGGGGTTCGCTGGCGCAGGCCAGTGCAGGCCCGCGAGAACTGCCAGCTTACCCGCCCGCACGGCCGGGCCCACCCCGGGCCTGCACCAGGGCTAGGGATTGCGCCGGGTAGAATCATGCTGTTTCCGAGGAGCGTTGCAACGGTGTGTCACACCGCCAGGCTCGGAACGGGGTGCCGCGGTGTTCAACACCGGTGATTGCGGGCCCTGCAACGGCGCTCACCCGGGCTGCGCTGCGGCCGTTGCGGGTGGGCCGCGGCGGCGCAGGGCAGCTCCTGCTTCCTGGTGACCCTCATGCCCAACCGCCCAGACCGCTCTCCCTCCGACGCCCTCGATACGCCCGACGCAGCGCGCCAGCCCGTGCCCATGCGCCTGTCGGGCCTGGAGCCCGTCACGCTCGGCGCCGGCTCGCTGTTCGTCAACATCGGCGAGCGCACCAACGTCACCGGCTCCAAGGCCTTCGCCCGCATGATCCTGGCCGGCGAGTTCGAGCAGGCGCTGGCCGTGGCGCGCCAGCAGGTGGAGAACGGCGCCCAGATCATCGACGTCAACATGGACGAGGCCATGCTGGACAGCAAGGCCGCGATGGTGCGTTTTCTCAACCTGGTGGCCGGCGAGCCCGAGATCGCGCGCGTGCCCATCATGGTCGACTCCAGCAAGTGGAGCGTGATCGAGGCCGGCCTGAAGTGCCTGCAGGGCAAGGGCATCGTCAACTCGATCTCGATGAAGGAGGGCGAAGAGGAGTTCCGTCGCCAGGCCAAGCTGGTGCGCCGCTACGGTGCCGCGGCGGTGGTGATGGCCTTCGACGAAAAGGGCCAGGCGGACACCTTCCAGCGCAAGATCGAGATCTGCGAGCGCGCCTACCGCATCCTGGTCGACGAGGTCGGCTTCCCGCCCGAGGACATCGTCTTCGACCCCAACATCTTCGCGATCGCAACAGGCATCGAGGAGCACGACCACTACGCGGTCGACTTCATCGAGGCCACCCGCTGGATCAAGGCGAATCTTCCCGGTGCCAAGGTCTCGGGCGGCGTCTCCAATGTCTCGTTCAGCTTCCGCGGCAACGAGCCGGTGCGCGAGGCCATACACACCGTGTTCCTGTACCACGCGATCCAGGCCGGCATGGACATGGGCATCGTCAACGCCGGCATGGTGGGTGTCTACGACGACCTCGACGCCGAGCTGCGCGAACGGGTCGAGGACGTGGTGCTGGACCGGCGCAAGGACTCGACCGAGCGCCTGCTGGAGGTCGCCGAGCAGGTCAAGGGCCTGGCCAAGGACGACTCGGTGCGGCTGGCCTGGCGCAACGTGGGCGTCAACGAGCGCCTGGCGCACTCGCTGGTGCACGGCATCACCGACTTCATCGTCGAAGACACGGAGGAGTGCTGGCAGGTCATCCACGCCGATGGCGGCCGTCCGCTGCACGTGATCGAAGGGCCGCTGATGGCCGGCATGAACACCGTGGGCGACCTGTTCGGCGCCGGCAAGATGTTCCTGCCGCAGGTCGTCAAGTCGGCCCGCGTGATGAAGCAGGCGGTGGCCCACCTGATCCCCTACATCGAGGAAGAAAAGCTGCGCATGGAAGCGGCCGGCGACGAGGTCAAGACCAAGGGCCGCATCGTCATCGCGACCGTCAAGGGCGACGTGCACGACATCGGCAAGAACATCGTCACCGTGGTCTTGCAGTGCAACAACTTCGAGGTCGTCAACATGGGCGTGATGGTGGCCTGCCAGGACATCCTGGAGAAGGCCCGCACCGAGCGCGCCGACATCATCGGCCTGTCGGGCCTGATCACGCCCAGCCTGGAGGAGATGCAGCACGTGGCGGCCGAGATGCAGCGCGACAGCTACTTCCGCGACCGCCAGATGCCGCTGCTGATCGGCGGCGCGACCACCAGCCGGGTGCATACCGCCGTGAAGATTTCGCCGCATTACGACGGGCCCATCGTCTACGTGCCCGATGCGTCGCGCGCCGTGGGCGTCTGCTCCGAGCTGCTCTCGGACGACCGCGCGGCCAAGTACATCGCCGAGCTGAAGAGCGACTACGAACACGTGCGCCAGCTGCACGCCAGCAAGAAGGTCGTGCCGCTGGTGCCCATCGCGCGGGCGCGGCAGAACAAGGCGCAGATGGACTGGTCGGTGGCGCCGGCCAAGCCGCGCTTCATCGGCCGGCGTGTCTTCAAGCAGTACGACCTGGCCGAGCTGGCGCAGACCATAGACTGGGCCCCGTTCTTCCAGACCTGGGACCTGGCGGGCGCCTACCCGGCCATCCTGCAGGACGAGATCGTCGGCGACTCGGCGCGCAAGGTGTTTGCCGACGGCCAGGCGCTGCTCAAGCGCGCGATCGCCGGCCGCTGGCTGCAGGCCAATGGCGTGATGGCGCTCTACCCGGCCAACACCGTAGACGACGATGTGATCGAGATCTACGCCGACGAGAGCCGCAGCGAGGTGCTGATGCGCTGGGCGCCGCTGCGGCTGCAGAGCGAGCGGCCGGTGGTGGATGGCGTCAAGCGGCCCAACCGCAGCCTGGCCGATTTCATCGCGCCCAAGGGCGTGCAGCCCGACTACATCGGCCTGTTCGCCGTCACCTCGGGCCTGGGCGCCGAGAAGAAGGCGGCCCAGTTCGAGGCCGCCAACGACGACTATTCATCCATCCTGCTGAAAGCCCTGGCCGACCGCCTGGCCGAGGCCTTCGCCGAGCGGCTGCACCAGCGGGTGCGCATGGAGCTGTGGGGCTACGCGGCCGACGAGCGGCTCTCGAACGCCGAGCTGATCGCCGAGAAGTACAGCGGCATCCGCCCCGCGCCAGGCTACCCGGCCTGCCCGGAGCATGGCGTCAAGGCGGACATGTTCAGGCTGCTGGGGGCCGGCGAGATCGGCATGGCGCTGACCGAGAGCCTGGCGATGACGCCGGCGGCCAGCGTCAGCGGCTTTTACCTCGCCCACCCGCAGGCGGCTTATTTCAACGTCGGCCGGGTCGGGCTGGACCAGCTCGCCGACTGGGCGGCCAAGCTGGGCGTGAGCGAGGAGGATGCGCGCCGCAGGCTGGTTTCTTCGCTCGACGGCAGCCCGGGCGCCTGACCGTAGAAGCTGGCGTTGAGCTGGGTCTCGTGCACCAGGTAGGCGCGGAAGCGGTGGAAGAGCTCCGGGTCGACCGGGCCCGGGTCGCTCCAGAAGCTGTCCAGCGGGCCGGGGTGCACCAGGCCCTCGACGGCATAGAGGCAGTCGCCCAGCGTGATCACCGGCGTGCCGTGGTAGAGCGACTGCAGGCCGGTGGTGGAGTTCACCGTCACCACGCCGCGCGCGTGCTTGAGCAGCGTGGGCAGGTGCAGGTCGTGCACGTAGAGCACGCGCTCGCCCAGGCCGAGCTCGGCGGCGCGGCGATGTATCAGCTCGGTGTAGTCGTTGTACGGCCGGTCCAGCGGGTGGTGCTTGAAGACCAGCGCCTCGCCGGCCGGCGCGTGCTGGGCAAACGAGACCATCACCGCGTCGATGAACTGGGTGATGTCCTTGTAGGGTGAATGGCGGCGGATCTGGCTGTCGTTGTAGACCTGCAGCGGGGCCAGGAACCAGCGCTTGTGCTGCTCCGGCGCGCTCAGCACGGCCAGCACGTCGCGCTCGGCCCAGCGAAACCACCACTTGCGGCAGGCGCCGCGCACCCATTTGAGGCCTTGCTTGACCGGCGCGATCGAGCGGTGGTGGCGGTAGTGCGGGTAGCTGCCGTGGCGCAGCGAGCGGGCCACCGCGTAGGTCATCGCATAGGCGGCGACGTCGCGGAAGCGCTGCTGCGTGGGCTGCGGCGCCGGGGTGGCCTCGGGCTCGGTGGCCAGGTAGAAGGCCGGGTCGCGCGGGATCGCCGATTCGGCGTTCACGCCGCCGATCTCCAGCGTCACGTAGTCGGGCCGCACGTAGCCTTCTTCGAAGACGTAGACCGTCAGCCCCAGCGCGCGGGCCTCGGCGATCGCCATCTCGTGCATCTGGCGCGACTGGCCGAACAGCACGATGGCATCGACGCGGTGCTCGGCGATCAGCCGGCGCAGCCGGGCCGGCCATTCGGCCATCGGGGCGGTGAAATGGGTGGTCTGGGCGTCGCCGCGGTAGTACCAGTCGTCGCCGCCGTTGAAATTGACCTTGTGCACCGCTTGGCCGTGCGCACGCAGCGTCTGCGCCAGACGTGCGAAGAATGGGCCCATCGGGCCTTGCAGCATCAGCGTACTGCGCTGAGACAGCAATTTATCAAGGGAGGTCGGAATCATCGAACGGCTTGGTTCCGTGGTCCGGACGGGTGCCAGGTTGTGCGGACCTTCTGGATCCGCACTTCTTTGGCCAACCGGTGGCTGATCTAAGCAACCGGCGTTCCCGTTGCGGAAATGTATGCTCACTGCAACAGTCTAGTGTGACGGGCTCACGCCGACGATCCCACGAACATGTGTTTTGCGTGCCAGATTGGGCGAGCCGCTTGCGGTTGCACACCCCTGCTTGCCGAAAAGCAACACTACCTCGGCGCACCCGCCCAGCCCCGCCGCACCGATTGGGCCCAGCGCAGTGCCCAGCGCTTGGCCTCGCGCCAGGCCCGGCCGCCGAGCGAGCCCGGCGCGGTGCCTGCTTCGGCGCGCCAGGCCTGCAACTCCTCCAGTGCGCGCTCGGGCGTGGTGAAGTGGCCGCTGGCCCGGCTGACATAGGTGGGGTAGAGGATCAGCACCGCCGCCACCAGCGCGTCCAGCGGCAGCCGGCGCTGGCGCCAGGGCATGGGCTGCCGGTCGGTCGTCAGGCCCCAGCCGGCGTAGAAGGGACAGCCCCAGGTGACGACCGGCTTGCCGCGCAGCAGGGCTTCGAAGCCGGTCAGAGATGTGAGCACGTGCACTTCATCGACCTGGCGCAACATGGCGTCCATCGGTGCATCGCTCACCAGCTCGTCGCACCATTGCCGCGCACCGCCTTCGTTTTCACCCTGCTCGCGCAGCCTGGCCACCACGTCGGGGTGGGGCTTGTAGACGAGATAGGCCTGCGGGTGGCCCTCGCGCACCGCGCGCAGCAGGCCGATGTTGGTGCGCAGGCCGGGCGCGCCGTGCTTGACGGCGGCGTCCGACTCCACCTGGCCCACCACCAGCAGCACGCGGCGCGAGCCCGGCGGGCGCTGCCAGGCGGCGTGGCCCACGTTGTACTTGGTCAACCCCAGCGCCAGGATGCGCTCGCGCAGCGCGAGTGCCCGCTCGCACAAGGCGGGTGGGAAGTGTGCCGATTGCAGCAGCTTTTCCAGGTCGGACGGCGTGGCCGCGTCGTAGTAGAGCCCGCTGCGGTCCATCACCCACGAGAGTGGCCGCACCAGCTCCGCGCCCAGCCCCACCGAGCGCAGAAAGCCGTCCTCCAGGCGCACCAGGCGCTCCGGCGCCAGCCCCTGCGCGCCGGGCGGCAGCTCGCGCCGGCCCCACAGCGCCAGCGCCGCGCCCTCGGGCACCGGCTTGCGCGGGCCCTGGAAGCGCACCTCGCTGCCGGCGAAGAAGGCCTGCACGAACGGCCGCTTCCAGGCCGAGAAGCCGACCGCGGCCACCAGCGGCGGGAAGCGCTCGCGCTGCCGGCGCTGCAGCGCCACCCAGTCCAGCAGCTCTTCCACTTCGCAGCGTGCCCGGGTCTCCGGGTGGGCGTAGCGGGGGTAGGCGATCAGCGCGGCATGGGCCAGCGCGGCCAGCGTCGCGCTGCCGCGGCGCGACGGCGCGGGCTGGTCGTCGCTGGTCAGCCCCCAGCCGGCGTAGAAGGGCAGCCCGAAGCAGTGCACCGGCCGGCCCCACAGCAGCGCTTCGAAGCCCATCTGCGAGGTCACGGTGTAGACGGCCGAGACGCGCTCCAGCAGGCCGGGTGGGTGGGCGTTGGTGGCCAGCCACTGCACGCGGCGGGCCGCGCCCGGCGGCAGCGCGGCGAAGTGGCCGCGCTTGCGGCCGGCGATCACGTCCGGGTGCACCTTGAGCAGGATGCGGGCGTGCGGGTGCTCGTCGAGCGCGGCTTCGAGCATGCGCTGGAAGCGCCCCGGGCCGGCGGCGCCGAAGGCGATCGAGGCGTCGCCGTAGGTCTGGTCCACCACCAGCACGTCGCCGTCGCGCGCCAGGCCGGGCACCTCGCGGGCGTGGTTGTACTTGGAGGCGCGCGCTCCGCGCCATTGGCCCATCAGCGCCCAGGCGCGGCGGGCCTGCGCCTCGCTGAGCGGCTGCTGGACCAGCGCTTCGAGCCGCGAGGGGCGCGAGGCGTCGTAGTAGATGCC
>DATHWJ010000281.1:0-45661 GCA_035460745.1 Ideonella sp.
TAGGCGTCGCAGGCGCGCAGCAACTCGCCGAAGCGTTTGGGGTCGGTGATGGCCGGGAAGTGCCTTGGATCGGGGCGGCGCAGCGCATCTTTCAGATCGCGCGCCGGGTTGGTGCTCATGCGCCCCGTGGCAACCGCGTACCGAAAGACCTGGCCGCAGTTCTCCAGCGCTCGGTGAGCCGTCTCGATGACGCCCCGGGCCTCGACTCGTCGGAGCACCTCCAGCAGTTGCGGCGGCGTGATGTTGTCGATCGGAGCCTTGCCCACATACGGGAACACATCGGCCTGTAAGCGGGCGATGATTTTTTCGGCGTAGCTCGGTGCCCACCCATCCTTCTTCACGTCGAACCACTCGCGGGCCACCATCTCAAACGAACCTAGCAGCGGCAACCCTTGTGCCACGCGCTCTTCGACTGCACGGGCCTCGACCTGCGTCCGCTTCACCTCCCGCCGCCGCTGGCTCGGGTCGATGCCCTCGGCGAGCCAAGTACGCGCCTCATCGGCCTTGCGCCGGGCCAATGCCAGGCTTGTGTCCGGGTAGGTGCCGAACGACAGCATGTTGCGTTTGCCGCCGTATCGGTAGTCGAAGCGCCAGCCGTGAGCGCCGCCCTTTACGAAGAGCAGAAGAGCCAGCCCGTCGCCATCGCTGAGGCGCTTGCGTGGGTCTCCCGGGCGGACCGCCCGGATGGTCGCGTCGCCAGGGATCAGGTTGCGAGCCATGGAGTAACTTTCTGAGCGGCAGGCCGCTCGCGGTCAAGTTACTACCAAAGTTACTCCCCAAGCTGGAAGAACTCCAGCAAATCCATGAGATCGTGTGGGACATGAAAAAGCCCTAGAGCGTTGATTCTCAAGGGCTTTTTGGTTGTCTTGGGACATCTTTGGATGTCTTGAAACAGCGATTTGGTGGCCTGGGGCGGAATCGAACCACCGACACGCGGATTTTCAATCCGCTGCTCTACCGACTGAGCTACCAGGCCAAGTGAGCCGGCGACTATAGCATGCCGCGGCCCCCTGTTGTCACGCAGGCCCGCTGCGCTTGTTGCGCGAGAGGTCCACGCCGAGCTGCTTGAGCTTGCGGTAGAGGTGGGTGCGCTCCAGCCCGGTCTTCTCGGCCACGCGGGTCATCGAGCCGTTTTCGCGCGAGAGGTGAAACTCGAAGTAGCTCTTCTCGAAGGCGTCGCGGGCTTCGCGCAGCGGTCGGTCCAGGTCGAAGCTCTGCTCGGCCTGCGGGCCGAGATCGACCGGCATGGTCGGCAGGCCCAGGCCGCCGGTCATGGCGGATTCGACCGTCAGGTTGAGCTCGGGGCGCAGGCCGCCGGGGCCGTTGGGCAGCGCGGCGGGCTTGCTGGCCGGGGCGCGCACGAGAGACTGCTCGACGGCGCGCAGCAGCTTTTGCAGCGTGATCGGCTTTTCGAGGAAGGCGATGGCACCGTACTTGGTGGCCTCCACCGCGGTGTCTATCGTGCCGTGGCCGCTCATCATGATGACGGGCATGTTGAGCAGGCCGGTGGCGCCCCACTCCTTCAGCAGCGTGATGCCGTCGACGTCGGGCATCCAGATGTCGAGCAGCACCAGGTCGGGCCGCGAGCGCTCGCGCGCGGCGCGAGCCTGGGCAGCGTTTTCTGCCAGCTCGATGGAGTGACCTTCGTCGGTCAGGATCTCTGACAAAAGGGCCCGGATGCCCATTTCGTCGTCTACGACAAGTATCGTTGCCATGGTTGTCCTCGCCGCGCCTCAGGTGCCGTGTACGTCGACGGCGCCGCTGCGCGGTGGCGGGTTCCCCTGTTCAGTGAAGCCCGAAAATGATAACGAAACCTGGGCGCCCCCCGGCACACCCTCTTGCCCCTCGACTTCTGGCAGGTTGACGATGCGCACTCGCGCGCCGTGTTCGTCGGCGATTTTTTTCACCACCGCAAGCCCGAGGCCGGTGCCTTTGCTCTTGGTGGTCACATAGGGTTCGAAGGCGCGCTTGAGCACTTTCTCCGCAAACCCGGGGCCATTGTCCGCCACTTTCAGTCGAACCACTCTCGGGCGGCCGTCGTCGTGCAGCGCAACCTCGGTCAGGATGCGGACGCGGGGGTCGGCGCGACCGGCCACGGCGTCGAGCGCGTTTTGCACCAGGTTGTGGATGACCTGGCGCAGCTGGGTCGCGTCGCCCTGGATCTTGGGCAGGCCAGGGGCGCAGTGCGAGACCAGGTGGCCCTTCTCCAGCTCGTCGCCGTAGAGCCCCAGCACCTCGGCCACCAGCTCGTTGAGCTCGATGGCCTCCAGCCGCACCGCCGGCAGCCGGGCGTAGTCGCGGAACTCGTTGACCAGCTGCTTCATCGCCTGCACCTGGTTGACGATGGTGGCCACCGAGCGCACCAGCATGCCGCGGTCGGGCTCCACCAGTTTGGCCTCCAGCTTGTGCTGCATGCGCTCGGCCGAGAGCTGGATGGGCGTGAGCGGGTTCTTGATCTCGTGCGCGAGCCTGCGCGCCACCTCGCTCCAGGCGGCCGAGCGCTGCGCCGAGACCACCTCGGTGATGTCGTCGAACACCATCAGCCGCGCCTGCCCCGGCAGCGTGGCGCCGCGCACCAGCAGCGTGATGCTGTTGTCCAGCTCGCCGACGCGCAGCTCGAAGGCGTCCTGCCAGTGGTCGCGCTCACCCGCCTCGGGGCTGGTCTGGTGCAGGTCGAAGCGCTGCCAGACCGCCTGCGCAAAGTCCTGCAGCCCCGCCACCTCGCCCAGCTCGCGGCCGACGAAGGCCGAGAGCGGCGCGCGCAGGATGCGGGTGGCGCCGGGGTTCACCGTGTCGATGTGGTGCTGGCGGTCGAACACGATGACGCCGGCGGTGAGGTTGTCGAGGATGGTCTGCAGCCGGGTGCGCGCGCTCTCGAGCTGGCTCATGCTGCGCTCGGCCTGCTGGCGTGCGCTGCCGAGCTGCTCGGTCATCTCGGCGAAGCTGCGCGTCAGCCCGCCGATCTCGTCGCGCGTGGCAAACACCGGCTTGGCGCCCAGGTCGCCGCCGGCCACCTGGCGCATGCCCTCGGCCAGCATCAGCAGCGGCCGGGCGAGCTGGTTGCCCAGCACCACCGCCAGCAGCACCGCGCCGAAGACGGAGAGCACCAGCGAGAGCGTCAGCGTGCCGATGTACATGCGGCGCAGGCCGTCGCGCGAGAGGATGCGCTGCTGGTACTCGCGGTAGGCGGCCTGCACGATCAGCGCATTGCTGGTGAGCGCCGAGGGCAGCGGTTGCACCACCATCAGGAACTGCTCGTCCACCGGCGACAGGCTCAGGCTGGTGCTGGGCACCGGGGCCAGCGCGCGGATGCGGGCCGAGGCGCCGATGCCGGCCGCAGTCTCGTCCTCCAGGCCCTCGATCTGACTGGTGGCGCGGGTGATGCGGGCCTGGCGCAGCAGCGTCATCGAGGGCCGCTCGGGCGAGATCTGCGAGCTGGAGCCGGCCGTCACCAGCACCTGGCCGCCGCTGCCCACCAGGGCCACGTCCTGCGCGCCGAGCTGGCCGCGGATGCGCTCCAGCGCCACCAGCTCGGGCACATCGCGGCTCTCGCCCAGGCGCTCGGCGGCGGTGCGGGTCTTGCTGGCCAGGTCCACCGAGAGCGCCTCCAGCGTGCCCTTGCCGAGTGCCAGGCCGGCGTCGAGCGCACTCTCCACCCGGGTGTCGAACCAGGCTTCGATGCTGCGCGAGACGAACTGGTAGCTGACCATGTAGATCAGCGCGCCCGGCAGCACGCCCACCAGCGCAAAGATGCAGGCCAGCTTGAAGAGCAGCCGGCTGCCGAACTTGCCGCTGCGAAAGCGCAGCGCCAGCCGCACGCCGGCCACGCCCACCACGACCGCCAGCAGGGTGGCCACCGCCACGTTGACCCAGAACAGCCAGACAAAATGCCGCTCGTAGCGTGTCGGCCCCTGAGCCAGCAGCGAGAGCACGAAGGCCAGCACCAGCGCGAGCCCGGCGGCGGCCAGCAGGGCGATGCCCCAGCCCCAGCGCGTCGACGGTTTCATGCCCGGCTCAATTCAGCTCGATGATGCGCTCGGCGGACAAGCGCCACTCGGCCTGCGCCGCCAGGTCGAGCTGCATGGGGCGCGGCAGCTGCGAGCTGTCGAGCCGGTAGCTGAACTCGACGTAATAGCGCAGGCCGGGCTCGATCTGCTCGGCCTCGGCGATCTTCCAGTTGGTGGCGCGGGTCACCACCTGCAGCGCGTCGGCCAGGCTGGGGAAGGATTGGCTGAGCGCGCCGAAGCTGATGCGCCAGTTGGAGGTGAGCGGCTGGTACGAGAGCCGCCAGGTGCGGGTCGCGCGGGCCACGCGCTCGTCGCGCCAGTACCAGCGCGTGCGCAGCACGGTGGCCTCGGCCACGAAGTAGACCGGCACGCCGCGCTGCAGCGCCTCCTCCACCGCCTTGCTGAGGGCCGGGCGGGCGACGAAGTCCAGCGTCAGGCCGCTGTCCTGGCGCTTGACCTCCAGCGTGGAGAGGTCCACGCCCTGCGCGCGGCTGGGGCCGGCCACGGCCAGCAGCATCGCCAGCAGCACCAGCACCGGCAGCAAGGTGGCCAGCCAGCCGGCGCGATGCGACGCGGCCGTCACGGCGCTGCGCGCCACCGCCCGCGGGGCGAGGTGGGCAAAGCTGGCAGGAACCGTGGCAAAACGAGTCACAGAGGGTGTCAGCGGGGAAGCGGCTTGTGCAGCAAGGCGTAGTAAAAACCGTCGGCCGGGGCGGCCACGGGGCTGGCCGGGCCATTGTCCGGCAGCGACAGCAGATGGCCGGGAGAGCCCGGGTCGAGCTGGGCGGCTTCCGGGCCCAGGCGTTGCAAAAACGCGTCGGTCTGCTGCACGCCCTCGGCCTTGAAGATCGAGCAGGTGGCGTACAGCAGGCGGCCGCCCGGCTTGAGCAGCGGCCACAAGGCGTCGAGCAGCTCGGCCTGGGTGCGGGCCAGCGCGGCCACGTCCTCGGGCCGGCGCAGCCAGCGGATGTCGGGGTGGCGGCGCGAGATGCCGGAGGCCGTGCACGGGGCGTCGAGCAGGATGGCGTCGAAGGGCTGGCCGTCCCACCAGGCGGCCGTGTGACGCGCGTCCGCCGCCCGGGTGCGCGCGCTCAGGCCCAGGCGAGCCAGCGTGTCGTGCACACGCGGCAGGCGCGCGGGGTCGCTGTCCAGTGCCAGCACGTCCAGATCCGCCAGTTCCAGCAGATGCGCAGTTTTACCGCCCGGCGCGGCGCAGGCGTCCAGCACGCGCGCGCCGGCAGGCAGGCCGGCGGCAATCAGCAGCGCCGCGGCGCGCTGGGCCGAGAGGTCTTGCACCGAGACCTCGCCCTGTGCAAAGCCCGGCAGCCGGTCGACCGGGCAAGGCTGCGCCAGCACGACGGCCTGCTCGGCGCCCAGGCCGGGCACGGCGCGGCCCGCCAGGCCGGCCGCGGCGAGCCGGGGCAGGTACTCGGCCACGCCGGTGCGGCGCGCGTTGACCCGCAGCGTCATCGGCGGGCGGGCCTGGGCGGCGTCGAGCAGGCCTTGCCACTGCGCCGGCCAGTCGTGGCGCAGGCGCTCGACCCACCACAGCGGGTGGTTCCAGGCAGCCACCGGCTGGTGCTCGGCCTGCGCCACCAGCGCCGCACGCTCGCGGATGAAGCGGCGCAGCACCGCGTTGATGAAGCCGGCCGCGGCCGGCACCTTGTGGCGCGCGGCCGTCACGGCCTGGTCGACCAGCGTGTGGTCGGGGTAAGGCGGGGCGTCGTCGGGCCAGAGCAGCGCGATCGCCGAGGTCAGCAGCGCATCGACCACCGGCGGCGGCTGGCGCGGCGCCACCAGCTCGCGCACCGCGCTGGCGCCGCCCAGCCGGCGCAGCACCTGGAAGGCCAGCGCCTGCGTGCCCGGGCGTGCGGCCGGCGGGCAGGCGGCCAGCTGCTCGGTCAGCGAACGGCCGCTGCGCACCGCCAGCACCGCGTCGGTGGCAAGCTCCAGCAGGCGGGACAGCGGCGGCGATGGATGTGCAGTATTCACGCGGCGCAGTCTAAGCGGCCGGCCCGACCCTGCCGGCGCGGGGGCCGCGCAAGTCCACGACAATGCGGCTGCACACCAGCGGCCCGCCGCAGCGTGCCGCGCCTGCCCCGCACCGGCTCGCGGCACACCCGAGACACGGCGGAGACAGCGTTCTGGAGACCACTTGGAGAGACCCGGCATGGACAACAAGCACCCGCCCCCTGCGCGCAGCGAGCGCGGCCCGGCCGCCCTGATCCTGCATGAAGACGACCTGGCGCGCCTGCCGGCCTCCGAGCGCATCCGCTACCGCCTGGTGGGTGCCGACCGGCGCTACCACGCCAACGACAACATCTCGGCCTTCGTGCGCGAAGGCGAGCTGGAGGAGATCAAGGCCGAGGTGCAGGCCAAGATGCACGAGGTGCTGAAGGCGCTGGTGATAGACACCGAGAGCGACCACAACACCCAGGACACCGCCAAGCGGGTCGCCAAGATGTTCATCGAGGAAGTCTTCCGCGGGCGCTACCAGCCGATGCCGGCGATCACCGAGTTCCCCAACATCTCGCGGCTCAACGAGCTGATGATCGTCGGCCCCATCACCGTGCGCAGCGCCTGCTCGCACCACATGTGCCCCATCCTCGGCAAGATCTGGATAGGCGTGCTGCCCAACGAGCACTCCAACCTGATCGGCCTGTCCAAGTACGCCCGCATCGCCGACTGGATCATGAGCCGGCCGCAGATCCAGGAAGAAGCCGTCACCATGCTGGCCGACGTGCTGCAGGAGCGCGTCAAGCCCGACGGCCTGGCCATCGTGATGGAGGCCGACCACTTCTGCATGCAGTGGCGCGGCGTCAAGGACATCCAGTCCGCGATGACCAACAGCGTGATGCGCGGCGCCTTCCTGAAGGACGCCAGCCTGCGGCGCGAATTTCTCTCGCTGCTGTCCAAGAAGGAATGACCATGTCGCCCGCCCACGCACCGCTTTCACGGGAGGCTTGAGATGCTCGTCCGCCTGATGTATGCCAGCCGCGCCACCCAGGCCGTGGACCAGGAAGAGCTGGTCGCGATCCTGCGGCAGTCCAAGGCCAACAACCCGCCTCAGGGCATCACTGGGGTGCTGTGCTGCTCGGGCGAGGCCTTCATCCAGGTGCTGGAGGGCGGCCGCGAAGCCGTCAACCGGCTCTACAACCGCATCGTCGCCGACACCCGGCACCGCGACATGGTGCTGCTCAACTACGACGAGATCGCCGAGCGCCGCTTCGCCGGCTGGGCCATGGGCCAGGTCAACCTGGCGCGGCTCAACCCGGCCGTGCTGCTGAAGTACTCGCCCACCGCCAAGCTCGACCCCTACGCCATGTGCGGCAAGGCCTCGGCGGCCTTGTTCGAGGAGATGATCGCGACCGCCGCGATCATGGGCCAGGGCTGAGGACGGCGCCGCCCGGCCGCTTTACGCCGGCCCCCGAGGGGCGCAGCCCGGCCTGGGGCGACCGGGCGCCGGACCGTTCTACAGCTTCGCCGTCCGCCTGAAGCCGAAGAGCGGCCTCAGCAGGCGGGTCGGGAACTCGTCCAGCGCCGCGTTGTAGCCCTCGGCCGCGTCGTTGAAGACCTGCCGCGCATAGACCAGCCGCGGGGCCAGCTCGGCGAGCTGCTTGCGCAGCGGCTTGACGGCTTCGCTGCCGGCCAGCTCGCTGTCCTGCTCCACCAGGGCGTCCAGCCGGGCCAGCGGCGAGGCCAGCCCGCCTTCGGCCGTTACCCACGCGAGCAGCGCCGCAGCCTGGGTGGGGCGCGAGCGCACGACGCGGGCCGCGGCGCGCTGCCGCTCCAGCGCCTGGGCCAGCGTGGCCAGTGTGGTCGCCTCGGCCTGCAGCGGCTCCTTCAGCGCCTCGGCCAGCGGCTCCAGCAGCGCGGTGCGGCGCAGCAGCAGTTCGTCGATCTGGCCCCAGGCGGCGGCGATGGCATTGCGGTGGCGCATCAGCCGGTTGTAGGCGCCGATGACCCAGAACAGCAGCACCCCGATGGCCGCCATCTCGACCAGCCAGGTGCCGATGTGCGGCACGCTTTGCAGCAGGGCAGGCACTTAGGCGCGCACCTCGCCCTGGCCCAGCACCACCCACTTCAGCGAGGTCAGGCCCTCCAGCCCGACCGGGCCGCGGGCATGCAGCTTGTCGGTCGAGATGCCGATCTCGGCCCCCAGGCCGTACTCGAAGCCGTCGGCGAAGCGGGTGCTGGCGTTGACCATCACGCTGGCCGAGTCGACCTCGCGCAAGAAGCGCATCGCGTTCGGGTGGTGGGTCGTCAGGATGGCGTCGGTGTGGTGCGAGCCGTAGCGGTTGATGTGCTGTATCGCTTCGTCCAGCGACTCGACCACCTTGATGCTGATGACCGGCGCCAGGTACTCCTCGCTCCAGTCGCTCTGCACCGCCTGCACGGTGCCGGGCACGTCGGCCAGCAGCGCCAGCGCGGCGCTGTCGCAGCGCATCTCCACGCCTTTCTGCGCGAAGATCGCGGCCAGCCGCGGCAAGAAGGCCGCCGCCTGCGCCGCATGCACCAGCAGCGACTCGGTCGCGTTGCAGGGGCTGTACTTCTGGGTCTTGGCGTTGTCGGTCACCTTCAGCGCCAGCTCCAGGTCGACCTCGGCGTCGACATAGGTGTGGCAGTTGCCGTCCAGGTGCTTGATGACCGGCACCCGGGCGTCGGCGCTGATGCGCGCGATCAGGCCCTTGCCGCCGCGCGGGATGATCACGTCCACGTACTCGGGCATCGCGATCAGGCAGCCCACCGCGGCGCGGTCGGTGGTCTCGACCAGCTGCACCGCATCGACCGGCAGCTCGGCCCAGTCCAGCGCCTTTTGCACCAGCCGCCAGAGCGCCAGGTTGGAGTGCAGCGCCTCGGAGCCACCGCGCAGGATGCAGGCGTTGCCGCTCTTGATCGCCAGCGAAGCCGCCTCGATGGTGACATTGGGCCGGCTCTCGTAGATCATGCCGAAGACGCCCAGCGGCACCCGCATCTGGCCCACGCTGATGCCGCTGGGCCGGCGCTTGACGCCGCTGATCTCGCCCACCGGGTCGGGCATCGCGGCGAGCTGCTCGCAGCCCTCGGCGACGGTGGCGACCACCTTCTCGCCCAGGCGCAGGCGATCGACCATGGGGCCGGCCAGGCCGGCCGCCTCGGCGGCGGCGATGTCCTTGGTGTTGGCGGCGTGCAGCGGCAGCCCCTCGGCGCGCAGCAGGCGCGCCAGCTCGGTCAGCGCGGCGTTACGGGCCAGCGTGCTGGCGCGCGCCATCAGCGTCGCCGCGTCGCGCGCGCGAACGCCGACCTGGGCCATGTAGGCGGGGATGTCGTGCGTCGTCATGGCGGCGATTGTCCCAAATTCAACGCCAAGGCGCAGGGCACACCCGGCGCCGCGCCGCCGTCAGGGTGGTGGCTGGGGGTTGGCGAACCGCGCCGGCTGCACCGTCTCGGGCCGATAGCGCACCACCTCGTGGTCGCGCAGGTAGCGGCAGACGGCGGCCGGGTCGCTCACGTCCTGCGACAGCACCGCCTGCGGGTCGAACTCCCACCAGCGCGAGGCCAGCAGCTCGGCCACCAGCTCGTCGGCAAAACGCAGGCGTATCGGCCGGGCCGGGTTGCCGCCGACGATGGCGTAGGGCGGCACGTCCTTCACCACCGTGCTGTTGGCGGCGACGATCGCGCCGTGGCCCACGGTGATGCCCATCGCCAGCGTCACGTTGTGGCCGATCCAGACGTCGTGGCCCAGGATGGGGTAGGGCTTGAGGCCGGCGGGCGAAAACGTCGCCCCGAAAGCCTTTACCTGCGGCGTCTGGCAGGCGGTGAAGAGCAGGTTCTTGGGCCGGAACAGCGCCGCCGAGGTGGTCAGCGTGGTGGTCGGATGGGCAGAGTCGATGAAGCGCAGCCCGGCCGAGATCGAGCAGTAGCGGCCCACCTGCAAGCCGTCCGGCAGCGCCGAATAGCTGTAACTGAACGAGCCGATGCTGCACAGCCCGCTGGAAACCTGCCCGCCGACCAGCGGCTTGTAGGCGCCGCCGAACAGGCCGGCATTCGCCTCCAGGGTCATGCCCTCGTCGCGCAGCGCCAGCGGGAGGTCGGTCGCCAGCCAGCCGTAACCCTCGGGGCCGGGCGGCGGGCCGTTGTAGCGGAGCAGGATGTTGGCGCGGTGAAGTGCGTCCAGAAAAGGCCGGCTGGCGTTGATCCGTATCATCAGGCGCTCATCCTAGCGCCGCCAGCACGGCGAGCCAGAGCGGCACGTTGACCACCACCAGCAAGGTCGAGAGCACGGTGGCCGCGGTTGTCTCGGCCTCCAGCGCGCGGTAGCGCTGGGCGAACATCAGCGCGTTGCTGCCGGTCGGCAGGCTGGCCATGATCACCACCACCGACAGCGGCAGGCCCGACAGGCCGAAGCCCCACTTCGCGACCACCAGCGTCAGGGCCGGCGCCAGCAGCAGCTTCAGCGCCGAGAGCATGATCGCGCCGTGCAGCGGCCGGGGCAGGCCCATGTAGGCGAGCGACATGCCGATCAGCGTCAGGCACAGCGGCACCACCGCCGAGCCGAGCAGTTGCAGCACCTCGTCGACCGGCGCCGGCAAGGCCAGGCCGCTGACGTTCCACAGCAGCCCGGCGATCACCGGCAGCACGACAGGGTGGATCACCGTGTTGCGGAAGGTCGAGGCCAGCATAGGCAGCAGCGCCGAAGCCGGCCCGCCGCCCGCCCGCTCGCGCGCCAGGTCGAGCTCGACCAGCGTGGTCACCATCGCCAGCAGCACCAGCGCATGCAGGCTCACCAGCGTCAGGTGCAGGCCCAGGCCGGCCTCGCCGAACAAGGCCGCGGCCAGCGGGATGCCGATCTGCACCGAGTTGCCGAAGGTCACCGTGATCGCCCGCACCGCCGGCGCCGCAGCCGGCAAGCCGCGCCGCTCGCGCACCGCACGCTGCCAGCCGTAGACGCCGAGCATGGTCACCACCACCGGCACGAAGAACGCCGCCAGCATGCCCCAGGGCAGGTGGGGCAGGTCCACCCGGGAGGTGGTGCGGAACAGCAGCGCCGGCGCAAAGAGGTAGAACGCGGCGTTGGACAAGACCCGCGCCGGCTCGGCCTTCTCGTCACCCAGCCAGCGCATCTTGCCCACCACCCAGCCCATCGCGACGGTGAGCACGATGGCGAGGAGCTTGTAGAGCAGGGCGAGGGTCATGCGGCAGGATCCGCCCACGCCGGCGCCCGACTGTCGCCTCTGCCCTCACACCTCCACCACGCAATGCACCAAAACCAGCTGCCCATGCCGCATCATGCCGCGGGTGGTCGCGGCCCGGCATGTGGATGCCCACAGCCAGGCACCTCCGAGCGGTTTGTCGGTGCGGCGCTGCCTGGGCGGCGGCCGGGACGCTCAGCTCTTGAGCGAGGCGCTGCGTGCGATCGCCTCCGCGCGCGCGGCGTACTTGGCGTAGAACCCGAGCCGTGGCGCGGTGTAGCTGATGAGATAGAGCCGGCCGTCGCGCACCGCGCCATAGGCCATGCCGCGCAAGCGCACGTCGTCGATCTTGCGAATCACGGCGAACTCGCAACGGAAGCCGCGCACGCCGACGAACTCGGCCGGCTCGATCTTCTGCAGCTCGAAACTGGAGCCGTCGCGGCTGTGCAAGGCCTGAAACAGGGCCACGATCTCGACCGGCTGCATGCTGGCCTTGAAGGTGAGCGGCTGCTTCTTCTGACCGTCGCGCAAGGGCGGTGCGATCTCCTCGCCGTCCTTCACGCCAGGGTAGAACTGCAGCGCATCGACGGTGATGCCCTCCTGGGTCCAGGTCGGCGTGTTGTCGGCCAGGCCGCGCTCGAAACGGTTCCAGGCTGAATCGACCTGTATGACGAGCCTGTCGCCGACGAGGGTTTGGCCGACCTCGACCTTGCTGACTGCCGCGCAGCCGGCGATCAGGAGGGTGACGAGCAGTGCGGCCAGGCGGTGTCGGGTGGCTGGAATCATGGCTTGTTCTCCGGAAAGTAGCTTCGTATCAGCGCCGCGTCGGGGGCGTCGGGGGCGAGTTCGAGGTAGCGTGCGAAGGCCGTCTGTGCAGCGTCGGGCCGCTCGAACTTTTGTTGCAGGTAGCCCAATGAGCGGTGCACGGCGGGCGGCTCGCTGCCGAGCGCGACGGCGGCGTCGAAGTCAGCCTGCGCGGCCTCCAGATCGCCGGTCCCGGCGCGCAGACGGCGCGCCTCGCCGCGGAAGTAGGGCAGGTCGGCACGCTGCGGCCAGCGCTTCATCAGCCGGTCCAGCAAGGCCAGCGTCTCCGCGTATTGGCCGCGCTTCACCTCGTCCTCGAGCAGCGCAAACTGGAACGGGGCCAGCTGGCGCTGATACTCCGTTTCGCCCACGAAGCCGCCCTCACTGCTCTGCGCCAGGCGAGCGAGCGTGGCACTGCGCTCCGCGCTGGCCGGATGGGTGGCAAACATGGGACTGGTCTGCTCGGAGTGGGCGGAAGCCAGCTCCGCATGCAGGTTCTCCCAGATCTTCGCGGCTTCGCGCGGGTCGTAGCCGGCGCGCCGCATCAGGTTCAGGCCGATCCGGTCCGCCTCGCGCTCCTGGTCGCGCGAGAAGCCGAAGGAGCCTGCCAGCGCCATCATCTGAGCCACCAGGCCGACGATGCCGAACATGGCCATGAAGGTGCCGAAGGCGCTGCGCGACTTGGCGTCCGCCAGGCGATCGAGCAGGTGCTTGTGGAGGTAGTGGCCCAGTTCGTGGCCCAGCACGCTGGCGAGCTGCGCCTCGTTCTCCACCCGCAGCAGCAGGCCACTCCAGATCTGCACCATGCCGTTGGGTGCCATGCTGGCATTGAAGAAGGGCGTGCGGACCGGATAGACACGCACATCGGGTGCATGCTCGCCCGCCAGCTTCACCATCACGCCTTGCAGATAGGCCTTCAGCGCCTCGTCGCGCATCATGAACGGGCTGCGCCGCAGCCGCGTCTCCTCGCGGTCCATCATGGCCCAAAGGCCGCCTTCGTCGCTCGCCAACCCGGGTCGGGTGAAGCGCGCAGGGGGTGTCCAGTCGTCGCCCACCGGGGCGGATGCCTGCGCGCGCGCCGCCGGCGCCCAGAAGGCCCAGCCGGCCGTGACGCACTGCGCGCAGCCCAGTGCCAGCAGACCTCTGCGCTTCACGGCTTGGCCGGGAAACCTGCCAGCAAGGCTTCGACCGACTCGTGGGCCGGATCGGCCTCCCGAAGGTCACCGCTGCCTCGTGCCAGCAGGCTGAACCACAGCACCCGGCCGGTGCGCAAATCCACCAAGGAGGCGTAGCCCACCTGCACACCGCCGCCCACGCCCACGCCAACCAGGGCCAGCACCGCCATCGCCACCTTGCGCTCGGTGCTGGCATAACTGTCGCGCACCCAGACGAACAAGCCGTAGTCGGCGCCGGTCTTGGCTTGCAGGCCCTGCATCGTGTCGTCGAGCGACCAGTCCAGCAGGCCCTGCTTGGTGGGCAGGGCCCACACGTCGGCGCCCGCATGGTGCTGCGCGATGGAGCGCATCACGGCCGCCTGGACGCCGAGTTGCTCGGCGAATTCGTCGGCCAGCGCGTCGTCGGCCAGCGTGAGGCCGAGGCCGCGCTTGCCGAGGTTGGCTTGCAGGGCGGCCTGCATGTGTTGGTGGGCGGCGGCCGTCCACTCCGCCTTGGGCTCGGCGACGCCGCCGGCCGACAGGGAAAAGAGCTCGACGTCCACGGGCAGTACCAACAACTTGGCCTGCGGCGCCAATTGCGTGAAGCCCGGCGCGAGCTTCCGCGATGGCGCCTGGGCGCTGGCAGGCAGCGCGGCAGTGCCCAGCGCCGCGACCAGCAGGCATACCCGTGCAGCCTGCGCCAGAGCCCGGCGCCAGTCGCAAAAGTCCTGAGTCGACATGAATTCCCCCCGATTCGGGCGCCGTGCCCCCTCGAGCCTCCGCGCCGCCGTTACCTTTGTTACCGGGCGGGGAGCATAGCGCAAGGGGCGTCTTCGGTCGCGTGCTTCGCGCGCCGGTCGATCAGCAACGATCAGGAAGACTTCACGCCGCCGCGGCCTTCTTCGCCGCCGTCTTCTTCGCCGGCACCTTCGCCGCCCTCGGCTCGAACTCGAAGCTCACCTTGCCTTCCTTCTTGTCGTAAGCCAGGAAGGCCTTGAACTTGCGCTTGGTCTTGTTGGAGACGAAGTTCTCCAGCAGGTCGGTCTTGCCGCTCACCAGCAGCTTGTGCACCTGCTCGCGCGCCACCGGCTGCTGCAGGATGATCTTGCCGGTCTTGAAGTCGCAGGTCACGTGGGCGCCCACCGAGTGCTCGCAGACGTAGTTCGTGCCGTGCTCGTAGACGTGGCCCTGGCACTTGGGGCAGGCGCCCAGGCTCTCCTGGGCCGAGAAGTCCACCGGCTCGCCTTCTTCGGCGGCCTTGGCGTCTTCGCCGAAGTCGAACTCCAGCTTCCAGTTCTTGATCTCGTCGTCGTAGGCCAGCTTGAGCTCGGCGGTGAAGGGCCAGCCGGCCTTGGAGCGAAAGCCTTCGAGCGGGCCTATCTTCTTGTCGGCGAGGAAGCGCTCCACCTCGGCCAGCTCGAAGCTGCGGCCGCCCGGGATCTTGGTGATGCTGAAGCCGCAGCCTTCCGCCGCGCCGTCGGCACCGGTGCAGGTGAAGCGGCGGTAGTTCTCCTTCACGATGCCGCCGCAGTTCGGGCACGGCGTCTTCAGCGTCGCGTAGTCGCCCGGGATGGTGTCGCGGTCGTACTCCTTGGCCTTGCGCACGATGCGCTCGGCCATGCCGGCGATGGCCTTCATGAACTCGTCGCGGCTCAGCCGGCCGTGCTCCATCTCGGCCAGCTGGTATTCCCAGTTGCCGGTCAGCTCGGGCTTGGTCAGGTCTTCCACGCCCAGGCCGCGCAGCAGCGTGGTGAGCTGGAAGGCCTTGGCCGTGGGCACCAGCTCGCGGCCCTCGCGCAGCATGTACTTCTCGAGGATCAGGCCTTCGATCACCTGCGCGCGGGTGGCTGGCGTGCCCAGTCCCTTCTCGGCCATGGCTTCGCGCAGCTCGTCGTCGTCGATCAGCTTGCCGGCGCCTTCCATCGCCGAGAGCAGCGTGGCTTCGGTGTAGCGGGCGGGCGGCTTGGTGCGCATCGCGACGACGTTGATGTCCTCGTTCTGCACCGTCTCGCTGGGCTGCACCGGCACCAGGTTGGCGTCCTCGTCCTGCGCCTCCTTGCCGTAGACGGCCAGCCAGCCCGGGTTGACCAGCACCTTGCCGTTGGTCTGGAACTTGTGTTCCTTGACCTGCGTGATGCGGGTGGTGACCATGAACTCGGCCGGCGGGTAGAAGACCGCGAGGAAGCGCTTGACGACCATGTCGTAGAGCTTGGCCTCGGCATCGGTCAGGCTCTTGGGCGCCAGCAGCGTGGGGATGATGGCGAAGTGGTCCGAGACCTTGGCGTTGTCGAAGACGCGCTTGATCGGCTTCACGTAGCCGTCCTTCAGGCCCTTCCTGGCATGCTGGGCCAGCGCCTGCAGCGGGCCGGGCATGTCTTCTGTCGCGATCATCTCGAAGGTCTGCTTGACCACCGGCACGTAGTCCTCCGGCAGCGCGCGCGAGTCGGTCCGCGGGTAGGTCAGCACCTTGTGCTTCTCGTACAGCGCCTGGGCCAGGCTCAGCGTGGTCTTGGCCGAGAAGCCGAAGCGCGAGTTGGCCTCGCGCTGCAGCGTGGTCAGGTCGTAGAGCAGCGGGCTGGACTGGTTGCTGGGCTTGGACTCCTCGGTCACGGTGCCGGGCTGGCCGCGCACGGCGTCGGCGATGGCATTGGCCTGCGCCACGTTCCACAGGCGGTCGGCGCGCCGGTCGGCGTCGTCGTTCTTCTTGAAGGCCGGGTCGAACCACTTGCCGTCGTAGCCGCCGGCCGCCGCGCCGAAGGTGGCCTTCACCTCCCAGTAGTCGCGCGCCACGTGCTTGCGGATCTTCTCTTCGCGCTCGACCACGATGGACAGCGTCGGTGTCTGCACCCGGCCCACGGTGGTCAGGAAGAAGCCGCCGTCGCGCGAGTTGAAAGCCGTCATCGCGCGGGTGCCGTTGATGCCCACCAGCCAGTCGGCCTCGGAGCGGCTGCGCGCGGCGTCGGCCAGGCCCTGCATCTGCTGGTCGGAGCGCAGTTGGGCGAAGCCGTCGCGGATGGCCTGCGGCGTCATGCTCTGCAGCCACAGCCGCTGCACCGGCTTGTCGATCTTGCCCTTGGCGCCGCCCGCGTACTGGACGATCAACCGGAAGATCAGCTCGCCTTCCCGGCCCGCGTCGCAGGCGTTGATCATCTCGGTCACGTCCTTGCGCTTGACCAGCTTGACCACCGCCGACAGGCGCGACTTGGCCTTGTCGATGGGCGCCAGGTCGAAGTGGGGCGGCACCACCGGCAGGTTGGCGAAGCTCCACTTGCCGCGCTTGACGTCGTACTCCTCCGGCGCCTTGATCTCGACCAGGTGGCCGACCGCCGAGGTCACGACATAACGGTCATTCTCGAAATGATCGGCGGCTTTTTCGAACTTTCCGGAAACAGGCGTCAGCGCGCGGACGATGTCCTGCGCCACACTTGGCTTCTCCGCGATGATCAGTGCTTTGCTCATTGGTATTTCGGTTGGCTTCGGCATGTTCACCCTGAACCCATGCCTACAATTTGCGCTTCTCGCGCGTCTACGCGTACGTGCGCACGCGCACCCATGAGATCAATGTACCCAATGAAATCCGTCAAGCAAGCAGTCGCCCCAAAGCCCGCCCCGACCAACGGGGCCTCCGGCGCCCCGGCGGCGCGCGGGCGCCGTGTCCAGGTGCGCCGCAGCGGCGTGCATGGCAAGGGCGTCTTCGCGGGCAGGCTGCTGGAGCCGGGCGAGACGGTGATCGAGTACGAAGGCAAGGTGATCAGCTGGGAAGAGGCGCTGGACCGCCATCCCCACGACCCCAGCCAGCCCGACCATACCTTTTATTTCCACATCGACGACGAGCGGGTGATCGACGGCCGGCAGGACGGCAACGCCGCGCGCTGGATCAACCACTCCTGCGACCCCAACTGCGACACCGACGAGATCGATGGCCGCATCTTCATCGTCGCGCTGCGGCCCATCGCCGAGGGCGAGGAGCTGTTCTACAACTACCGGCTGGTGATCGACGAGCGCTACACGCCCGCGCTGAAAAAGCGCTTCGAATGCCGCTGCGGCGCCACGGAGTGCCGCGGCACCATGCTGGCCCCCAAGCGCGCGCCGCGCCGCTGAGACGGGAGACGACAAGCATGACCGACGGTCCCGGCTCCCCTGGCGCCAGCAGCGCAGCCACCTCCTCCGGGCGCTGGGGCATACAGCCCCTGTGGGAGGTGCTCAACCCCTTGCTGCCCGGCCTCTCTATCGAGGTGCTGGACCGCGTCGCCTCGACCAACACCGAGCTGGTCGACAGGCTGCGCCAGGCCTCGCACGACGCGCGCGGCCGCGGCCGCGGCGCGCGCGCCGACGACCTGCGCCCCTCGCTGCTGGTGGCCGTGCAGCAGACCCAGGGCCGCGGCCGGCTCGGCCGGGCCTGGCTCTCCAGCCCCGACGCCTCGCTGACGTTTTCGCTCAGCCTGGCGATCACCCGCTCGGACTGGTCGGGCCTGTCGCTCGCGGTCGGCGTCGCGCTGGCCCAGGCGCTGGATCCTGCCGGCGACAGCATCGGCCTCAAGTGGCCCAACGACCTCTGGCTGCGCGAGCCCGGCAACGGCGGGCGCAAGCTGGGCGGCGTGCTGATCGAGGCGATGACGCTGGGCGACAACCGCGTCGCGGTGATAGGCATAGGGCTGAACGTGCTGCCGGTGCACCTGAGCGAGCCGGTCGCGTCGATCAGCGAGTTCGACCCCACGGCCACCGCGCCCACGGTGCTGGGGCGCTGCATGCCGTCGCTGGCGCGCGGCCTGCAGGCCTTCGAGCGCGACGGCTTTGCCGGTGTGGCAGGCGCCTACGCGGCGCGCGACCTGCTGAGCGGCAGGCACGTCACCACCACCGACCCCCACTGCCCGCGCGGCCTGGCCACCGGCGTCGATGGCGACGGCGCCCTGCTGCTGCAGGTCGAGGACCGCACCCACCGCATCGTCAGCGGCGAGATCAGCGTGCGGCCCGCCGACGCGGCCGGCGCCGGCTAGACCGCCCGATGCTGCGGCTGCTGGTGGCCCTGCTGCTGTTGGCCAACCTGGTGTTCTGGGCCCTCAGCCGCGACGACGTGGCCCGGGCGCTGGGCCTGGATTCCCCGTCCGACCGCGAGCCCGCGCGGCTGGCGCGCCAGATCCGGCCCGAGGCGGTGAAGCTGCTGACCGCCGCCGGCGCGAGCGGCCCGGCCGCCTCTGCCGCGGTGGTGCTGAGTTGCCTCGAATCCGGCCCGCTGAGCGACGCCGAGGCGGCCGTGGCCACGCGCGAGCTGCAGCAGGCCGGCGTGCCGGCCGGCGCCTGGATAGACATGCGGCGCGAGCTGCCCGGCCGCTGGCTGGTCTACATGGGCCGGTTCGCGGACCGCGAGCAGGTGCGCCGCAAGTCGCTGGAGCTGCAGCGCCTGAGCCTGCCCTTCGAGGAGGTGCTCGACATGCCCGAGCTCAGCCCCGGGCTGCTGCTGGGCAGCTTCGACAACGATGCCGAGGCCCAGGCCCGCCTCGCGCAGCTGCGAGCGCGCGGCGTGCGCACCGCGCGGGTGCTGCCGCCGAGCGCGCCGGGCGCCGAACACCGCCTGCGGGTCGATCGCCTGGCGCCCGAGCAGCGGGCGCGCCTGCAGGCGCTCGCCGCCTCGGCGGCAGGCCCTTCGCCGGGGTCGTCAGCCGCCTCGGCTGTTGCCGCACGGCGCTGGTCGGCCTGCAGCGCGCCCCCCTGACGCTGCGTCAGCCAGGCCGCGAAGCGCTTGCGCGCCGCGGCACGGCCGCCAGCGCGGCCAGCGCCAGCGCCATCAGGGCCAGCAGCCAGGGCCCGCTGCCGCCCCCGCCGGTCGAGCCACCGGACGACGCGCCCGAGCCGCTCGAAGGCGGTGTCGCACCGGCCGCCGCTTCGCGGTCCGGCCCCAGCGCCACGGCGCTCGCCAGCTCGGCGGTGTCGATCTGCTCGATGGCCCAGTTGGGCGCCTGGTAGGCTTGCGCGCCGGCCAGCGCCTGGGCGTAGGCGACCGCCTGCTCGGCGTCGAGGATGCCGGCGCCGCAAGTGCCGGTGGAGCACAGGCAGCGACCCGGGTTGGCGCTGCTGCAGACCGCCATGCGCGGCGACTGCACATGCGGCCGGGCCGAAGCGGCCAGGCCGGCGCGGATCTGCTCGGCCGCCAGGCCCGGGTGGGCGGCCAGCATCAGGCCGATGGTGCCGCTGACGATGGGGGTGGCGTAGCTGGTGCCGAAGTGGTGGGCATAGGCCGCCAGGCCGGGCGCAGCGAGGCCCTGGTTGTTCAGCGTCAGCAACCCGCTGTCGGCCAGCAGGCTGCCCCAGGTGCCCCCGGCGTCGTCGCCGCCCACGGTGGCGATGGCGACGCTGGCGCCGAAGTTGGCGTAGCTGGCCTTGAAGCCGTCGCGGTTCAGCGCGGTCACGCCGATCACGTGGCTGCAGCTGGCCGGCCGGGTCGGCGCACCGTGCTCGTTGCCGGCCGCCGCCACCACCACCACGCCGCGCGCCCAGAGCTCGTCGATGGTGCTCTGGTACTCGGCGTTGCAGGCGGCCGCGCCGCCGAAGCTGATGTTGATGACCCGCGCCGGGTGGGCATTGGCCGGCGCCCACTGCGCGCAGCCTGCCGAAGGATCCAGCGTCTCGGTGTAGCGCTGGCAGACGGCCAACCCGGCCGCCCAGCGCATGCCATCGACGATGTCGCGCACCGAGGCGCCGCACTTGCCGGCCACCCGCACCGGCAGCAGGCGGGCCGCCCAGTCGATGCCGGCCACGCCGACGCCGTTGTTGCTCGCCGCGACCATCATGCCGGCCACGTTGGTGCCGTGCCAGCTGCTGTCCTCCAGTGCGCAGCTGGCGTAGCGGGCAGCGTCGGCCGCCCGATCGGCCGCACTGACCCAGTCGCCCGGGTCGGCCGGGTCGGCGTCGCGGCCGTCGCCGTCGTTGGCATAGCCGCGGCCGGTGGCGCTGTCCCAGTCGGAGACGAAGTCGTAGCCCGGCAGCACACGCGCCGCGCCGAGGTCGGGGTGGGGCGTCAGGCCGGAGTCGAGCACGGCGATCACCACCTCGGCGCTGCCGGTCGTGCGCGACCAGGCCCGCTGGAAGCCGGCCACGCCGCGCAGCCGCGCGTCGATCGCATTGGCATTGCTGCCGCCCGGCGGCTGCAGCCACCACTGCTGCTCCAGCCCGCCGAACAGCGGGTCGGCCGGGCGGGGCCAGTCGGCCTGCAGGCGGCGCTCGCGCTCGTCCAGCACCACCCAGGCCACCTCCGGCCGCGCCAGCAGCGCGCTGCGCCAGCGCGCCAGCTCGGCCGCGCTCAGCGTGCGGCCGGGCAGCAGCAGGTGCGAGGCCTGCCCCACCGGCTGCAGCCGCAGCCCGGCCTCCGCGACCAGCCCGCTGCCCTTGAGCACCGCCTGCCAGCGGCTCGCGAGCAGGCGCTGCCCGGCCACGCGCGTCGCCGACAAAGCGAGCGCTTGCTCACGCTGCAGCGCGTGGGCCGGCGCGTCCTTGAGGCGAACGATGAGGCCCTGACCGGCGCGCGCGTCCGAGAGCCCTGCCGCCCAGGCGGTCAAAGCTGTCAACGCGATCAGCGCGAGTCGGGCAAGACGCTGCAAAGTGGTCATGCCGATGTCGTCGTGGAGCAATGATGTTCTGGCGGTATCGGCACAAACGGTAGCAAACCGAAGCCTCTGCCACACTGGGCGCTCCATCGGCCCCTGTCTTCCGCCCAAAGATGCGCGCTCTGCCCACCCCCCGCTTCGACCAGTTCTACCGCCATGCCGAGCTCGGCCGCCTGCTGGCCGACTACGCCGAGGCCAGGCCGGCGCTGATACGGGTGCAATCCATAGGCCTCAGCCACGAGGGCCGCGAGATCTGGCTGGTGACGCTGACCCATACGGCCACCGGCGCCGCCGAGGACAAACCGGCGATCTGGGTCGACGGCAACATCCACGCCGCCGAGCTGACGGCCAGCACCGCCTGCCTGTACTGGCTGCACCAGCTCGCCAGCGGCTATGGCAGCGACGCCGCCGTCACCGAGCTGCTGGACACCCGCACCGTCTACCTCTGCCCGCGGCTGAACCCGGACGGCGCCGAGCTCGCGCTGGCCGACAAGCCGCGCCACATCCGCTCGTCGACCCGCCCCTATCCCTACGACGAGCCACCCGTCGAGGGCCTGACGGTCGAGGACGTGGACGGCGACGGCCGCATCCTCTCGATGCGCCAGGCCGACCCGCACGGCGGCTGGAAGAAACACCCGGACGAGCCGCGCCTGCTGATCCCGCGCGAGCCGGGCGAGTTCGGCGGCCAGTACTACCGGGTCATGCCCGAGGGCACGCTGCAGAACTTCGACGGCGTGCGCATCCGCGCCAACCCCGACCGCGAGGGGCTGGACCTGAACCGCAACTTCCCGGCCTTCTGGCGCCAGGAGTTCGAGCAGGTCGGCGCCGGGCCCTACCCGACCAGCGAGCCCGAGGTGCGGGCCATGGTGGACTTCATCGCCCGCCACCCCACCATCGGCGCGGCAATCAGCTTCCACACCCACTCGGGCGTGATCCTGCGGCCCATGGGCACGCAGAGCGACGACGACATGACGCCCGAGGACCTGTGGACCTACCAGCGGCTGTCGGAGATCGGCACCCAGCTCACCGGCTACCCGGCCGTCAGCACCTTCCACGAGTTCAAGTACCACCCCAAGGAGATCATCACCGGCACCCAGGACTGGGTCTACGAGCACCTGGGCGCGCTGTTCTGGACGGTCGAGATCTGGGCCCCGAACAAGGAGGCCGGCATCACCGGCTACGACTGGGTGCACTGGTACCGCGACCACCCGCCCGAGGACGACCTGAAGCTGCTCAAGTGGAGCGACGAGCACTGCGCCGGGCTGGCCCATGTCGACTGGCAGCCCTTCGAGCACCCGCAGCTCGGCCCGGTGGAGATCGGCGGCTGGGACCGCATGAACTACTGGCGCAACCCGCCGCCCCACCTGCGCGAGCGCGAGGCCGCCCGCTTCCCGGGCTGGTTGACGCAGATCGGCCTCTCGCTGCCCAGGCTGGTGCTGCTGTTCGCGCGCGCCGAGCCCTTGGGGGCCGATACCTGGCGGGTGCAGTTCGCCGTGGGCAACGCCGGCTACCTGCCGGCCTACGTCAGCAAGCGGGCGCTGGAGCGCAAGACCGCGCGGCCCTGCATCTTCGAGATCGCGCTGCCCGACGGCGCGGCGCTGTGCGCGGGCAGCCCGCGCATCGAGGGGCCGCAACTGGAGGGGCACGCGCCCAAGGGCTCGATGCAGGCCTTCCTGCCCAACCGCGAGATCAGCGCGGACCGGGCGCTGGCGCAGTGGGTGCTGCGCGCACCGCGCGGCACGGTGCTGCAGCTCCAGGCCACTGCCTCGCGCGCCGGCACGGTGCGCACGGCGCTGACGCTCGAGTAGAGCCCCCCCGATGGCTGCGTCCGTGCTGCGCGGGGCGCGCCGGGCGCTCAGGCCTTGATCATCCCGTCGCAGGTCGCGCGCTGGGCATCGGCCGCGGGCAGCTTGCCGCAGACCGGCGCCAGCTGGGCGCGCAGCCTGTCCATCGCGGCCTGGTGCTTGCCGCCGGCGTTCCAGCTGCCAAGCTTGCTGCCCACGCGCTGCATCGCGCGCGCGCTGCGCTCGTAGAAGGCGCCCTGCTGGCCGGCGGCTTCGTCGATCAGCTTCGAAGCCGTTTTCTCGATGCGGCCGGCGTCCTGCGGCGTCAGCTCGACCAGTGCGCTGAGGTAGCTGGCGCCCCATTGCAGCCGGGTGGCCGGGCCTTCGCTCTTGTCGAAGGCCTGGGCATACCAGTTCAGCGCCTCGGCATTGCGGCCTTGCTTGCGGGCATTGCCGCCGAGCTGGCTCATCAGGTAATAAGGCGAGTGGCTCTTGGCCAGGCTGGCCTGGAGCAGCGCATCGCTCTCCTTCCACAGGCCCGCTTCGCCGAGCAGGTAGGCGGCCGAGGTGATCACCGCCTGGCGCTCGTAGCCGTCGGTGACCTCGCGGTCGGCGCGGGCGGCTTCGTCGCGCACCTGCTTCAACACGGCCTCGGAGAGCTTGGGGTGCAGCACGTCCTTGGGCTGGTCGATGCGGGCCAGCGAGACCCGCGCGATCAGCGCACCCATGCGGTCGGCGCGCGAGAGGGTGGTGTCGTCCTGCAGGCGGCCCAGCGCGGTGTCGAAGGCGGCGGCCAGCGTCGCGCGCTCCTTGCCGGGCTGCGGTGTCAGCGCCTGCACCAGCTCGCCGGCATAGTTGACCAGCACGTCCATCTGGCTGCGGGTGGCGGCGGGGTCGGCCAGCAGCTTGCTCACGCGCTCGCGCAGCGCCGCGTCGGCCTTGACGCCCTGGTTCTCGTTGCTGCCGGCCAGCGCCTTGAGCATCAGCCGCATCTTGCTGTCCGGCTGGCTGGCCGGGCAGGCGGCGGAGAGCTGGGCCAGCAGGCCGGCGCGCTGGGCCTCGGGCACCAGCTGGGCCTCGTCGGTGTCCCAGGAGTAGAAGGCCAGCATGCGCCACTCGTTGGGCGTCAGCGGCTTGCTGGTGCGCGCATCGGCCAGCACCGCCTTGATCGGCCGGCCGCCGGCCAGCCCCAGCTGCAGCACCGACATCACCTGCGGCGCATCGGCCTCGCCCGGCAGCCGGGTGATCTCGGCGCCTTCGGGGTTGAACAGGATCATGGTCGGGTAGCCGCGCACCTTGAAGCGGGTGCCCAGCTTTTGCGCCCCGGGCAGGTCGCCGTCGATGTTGACCGCGACGAAGCTCTTGGAACGCTCGATGAAATCCTGCCGGTTGAACAGCGTGGCCTTGAGCTGGTTGCAGGGCGGGCACCACTTGGCGCCCCAGTAGACCAGCACCGGCTTCTTCTCGGCCTTGCCCTGCGCGAAGGCGCGCTCGATGTCGGCGTCGCCCGCCGCCGCCAGCCAGGCCACGTGGCTGGGCGGCGCGGCCGCGGCGGCCGGCGCAGCGGCCATCGCCGTGCCGTGCAGCAGCGCCGCCAGGGCGATCGCGGCAAGCGGACCGCGGCCCGGGCTGAGAACAGTGGCGGGCCAAGAAGGCGGGTGACGCATGCGGGATGCTCCGGGGGCGAAAAACGCGCGCGGCTCGCAAGCCGGCTCGTGGCCGGGACGCAAGACCGCCGCAGGGTGGTTTTTGATCGAGCTGCGCATTCTGCGCCGACCGGCCTTGCCCGACAAACGGTCTCGTCCATTCACCCGGACCGGCCCTGCCTGCGGGAGCGGTGCTATGCCGTTGGCGGCTCGGTGTCCGGCGCGCCCAGCAGGGCCTGCGCGTCGGCATCGCCGCCGGGCAGCGGCGTGGCGCGGGCCAGCGCCATCCAGACCGAAAACGGCAGCGCGAAGGCCCGCCGCGGTGCCGGCCGCAGCACCTCCAGCGCGCCGAAGCCCTCGCCGCCGGCCAGCGGGTGCGCGGCCATCACGCCGTAGGCCTCGGGGATCTCGTCCGCGCGGCCGATGCCGGCCCGTATCACGTACCAGCACTCGCTGCACAGCGCCCGGTAGGCCTCGCCCTTGGCGGGCCGCTTCAGGTCGCCCAGCAGGTCGGCCCGGCGCACCTTGATCTCGTGCACCACCGGGGCCACGTAGGCCTCGACCGTGGTGTGGCGTATCGAGTAGACGTCCGGCATCGCGATCGCCCAGCGGGTCGTGGGCAGCTCGCTGCCGTCCGGCCCGGCCAGCACGCCGGCCACCGGCGCCCGCAGGCTGAGCCCGCGCCAGGCAATGCGGCCGGCGCGCTGCATCTCGGTGGCCACCCGCAGCACCAGCGCTTCATGGGCGTCGCGGCTGGCGCGGTTGGCCTGCAGCGTGGCGGCCAGCACGGCGATGCCGGCGTCGGTCACCCGCAGCGTCTCGCGCCCGCCGGTGTCGCGCAGCCGCTCCAGCAGGCCGGCGGCGAGCAACTCGACCTCGACCAGGTCCTGGCAAGGCCAGCCGGCCGAGCGCCAGACCTCGCGCAGGCGGCGGCGGTGGACGGCGGCCAGGCTGACCGGCGCTGCTGCACCCGAGTCCATCGCCTGACTCAGGTTTACTCGACGACCTGCACGCCCTTCCAGAAGGCGAAACGCCCCTTGATCTCGGCGGCGGCCTCGCTGGGCTCGGGGTAGTACCAGACCGCGTCGGGGTTCATCTCGCCATCGATGAACAGGCTCAGGTAGTGGGCCTGGCCCTTCCAGATGCAGCTGCTGCGGTGGTTGCTGAAGCTGGTGTACTCGCGCTTCAGCGAGGCCTCGGGAAAGTAGTGGTTGCCCTCCACCACCACGGTGTCGTCGCTCTCGGCCACGACCACGCCGTTCCAGATTGCTTTCATCGCTCGAACTCCTGCCGCTTTGCATTGACGGGCGGCTGCGCCACACCGGGGGCCACGATGCTAGCGCTTCCGCCTGCGGTAGCGCTCATGCCGCCAGCATCGGGTTCAGCGCATGCGCCGGCTCGTGCTCGCGGCACAGCGCCAGCTCCGCGCTCAGCGCGTCCAGCATCGCCCGCGTCTTGGCCGGCATCAGGCGCCGCTCCGGGAACACCGCCCAGCACGGCGACGGCGGCATCTCCCACTCCGGCAGCACCCGCACCAGATCGCCGCGCTGCAGGGCCGGGTGCGCGAAGAACTGCGCCAGCGGCGCCAGCCCCACGCCGGCGACGGCCAAGTTCATCAGCACGGCCGGCGCATTGGCCAGCGTGTA
Organism: Ideonella sp.; assembly: GCA_035460745.1. Lineage (GTDB taxonomy): Bacteria > Pseudomonadota > Gammaproteobacteria > Burkholderiales > Burkholderiaceae_C > Ideonella. The sequence continues at coordinate 25,815 of DATHWJ010000281.1, forward strand.
GCGCGACGGCATGCCCCGCCAAGTCTCCAGCACCTCGCCTTGCAGCCCCAGCCGCTGCAGCTCCCAGGGCCGGGCGTCGCCGCTGCGCGAGCCTATCGACAAGGCATGCACCGAGCAGCGCTCGCCGACCAGCACCGAGGGGTGCTCGGGTGCGCCGCCATGCTCGGCCAGCCAGGCCGGCGAGGCGTACAGGCCCCAGGTGAAGAGCGCCAGCCGGCGTGCGGCGAGGTGGTTGTCGTCGGGCAGGTCGCCCATGCGGATCGCGAGGTCGAAGTTCTCGGCGATCAGGTCGACCCGGCGCGGCGAGAGGTCGAGCTCCAGCGTGATCGCCGGGTGGGCCTTGACGAAGTTGGACAGCATGCGGTCCAGCACCAGCATCGCCAGGTCGCCCGGCATCGAGACCCGCAGATGGCCGCTGGGCCGCACCTGGCGGTGCTGGGCCAGTGCCATCGCGCTGTCGACCTCGGCCACCACCTGGCGGGCGTGCTCCAGCACCGCGGCGCCGAACTCGGTCACGCTCAGGCGGCGCGTGGTGCGCAGCATCAGCCGCTCGCCGAGCTGCGCCTCCATCGCCGACAGGCGCCGCGAGAGGGTCGACTTGGGCAGGCCCAGCCGCTCGGCCGCGCCGGTGAAGCTGCCGGCGTCGGCCACGTGGGCGAACAAGACCAGGTCGTTGGGGTCGATGGGGCTGGACATGGCGCGACTTTGGCAGCTTTCACAGGCTCTTATTGTCCCACCAGCAGAACAAAGCAACCCATTCTGGCATCTTTATCTATACCAGTCGAATCAATACAGTGACTCCATCGACCTCGCCGAGGCCGTCACCCCCGCAGCCAGCGACCCCTTGATGGAGCCCACCACCATGAACATCCTGCAAGTCAATTCCAGCGCCCGCGCCTTCGAAAATGGCCAGGGCTCCCACTCCACCCACCTGGCCAACGAGCTGGTCGCCGCGCTGCGGGCGCAGACGCCGGCCGCCAGCGTCAGCGTGCGCGACCTGGCCCGCCAGCCGCACCCGGTGCTCGACGAGGCCGCGCTGGGTGCCCTCTTCACCCCCGCCGAGAGCCGCTCGCCCGAGCAGGCTGCCCGCGTGGCGCTGGACGATGCGCTGATCGCCGAGATCCAGGCCGCCGACGTGGTGGTGCTGGGCGTGCCGATGTACAACTTCGGCATCAGCTCGCAGCTGAAGAACTGGATCGACGCCGTCGCCCGCGTGCGTGTCACTTTCCAGTACACCGCCAACGGCCCCGAGGGCCTGCTGAAGAACAAGACCGTCTACGCCGTGCTGAGCCGCGGCGGCATCTACCGCGACCAGCCGCACGACAGCCAAGTCCCTTACCTGAAGGCCGTGCTGGGCTTCCTGGGCATGACCGACGTGCGCTTCATCTACGCCGAAGGCCTCGCGATGGGCCCGGACGCCGAAGCCAAGGCGCTGGCCGAAGCGCGTGAACAGATCGCCGAACAACTGGGCCAGGGCGCCGTCGCGGCGGCCTGAGCGCAGCCTCCAAAAAAAGGGTTACCGGGCCGCCCTATCCTCAGGCCCGGCATCAGGAGAAACCTCAGCATGTCGACCGTCCTCACCGATCCCCGCAGCTCGCACGGAGTGCGACAAGCCCGCCGCGTCGAGCGCCTGATCGTGGGCAAGCCGACCAGCGACGGCGCCGGCGTCAAGCTGACCCGCGTGCTGACGCAGGACCTGCAGCGCCGGCTCGACCCCTTTCTGATGCTGGACGCCTTCGCCTCGGACGACGCCGACGACTACATCGGCGGCTTCCCGGATCACCCGCACCGCGGCTTCGAGACCGTCACCTACATGATCGCCGGCCGCCTGCGCCACCGCGACTCGGCCGGCCACGAAGGCCTGCTGGAGAACGGCGGCGTGCAGTGGATGACCGCCGGCCGCGGCATCGTGCACAGCGAGCTGCCCGAGCAGGAGGAGGGCCGCATGGAGGGCTTCCAGCTCTGGCTCAACCTGCCGGCCAGCGACAAGATGCTGCCGGCCTGGTACCGCGACATCCCGAGCGGCGAGATCCCCGAGGCGCAGCTGCCGGGGGTGACGGTGCGCGTGATCGCGGGCGAGAGCGCCGGCGTGGCCGGCGCGATGCAGCGCGACCGCACCGAGCCGCTCTACCTCGACCTGCACTTGGCGCCGGGCGCGCGCTTCGAGCAGGCGCTGCCGGCCGGCCACAACGGCTTCGTCTACGTCTACCGCGGTGCGCTGGACGTGGCAGGCACCACGGTGCCGGCGCAGCGCATGGCCATCCTGGCGCATGACGCGGCGAGCGACGGCGTGGTGCTGCAGGCCGGCGATGCGCCGACCCGCGCGCTGCTGATCGCCGGCAAGCCGCTGAACGAGAAGATTGCGCAGTACGGGCCGTTCGTGATGAACACCCAGGCGGAGATCTTCGAGGCGGTCGAAGACTTCCGCGCCGGCCGCTTCGTCTGACGCGGCCCCAGCGGCGCCCGGCGCCCTGCGGGGCGCCGGGGCTGGCGGTCATCAGCCGTCGGTGCTGTCCGTCTCGGCCGTCTCGCTGCGCTCGGTCAGCAGCACGCCCACCGCGGTGTCCGTGCCGGCTTCGCCCATCATGAAGAAGCTGTAGACGGTGTTGGCCTCCAGCGGCAGGTCGAGGGCGGTGTAGACCGGTGTGGCCGAGAGCGGCGAGCTGACCGAGAGGTCGGCCTCGGTGTTGGGAGTCTGGTTGGAGAAGGTCGAGCTGCTGCCGTAGACCACCTCGGAGGCCACCCGCGTGAAGCTCACCGTCAGGCTCAGGTTGGCGCCCAGGTTGGCCAGCGCGTGCACCAGGCGGATCTTGTACTTGGTGGCGTCGGTCGGCAGGCGGTTGTCGTCGTTCAGCACGCTGACCAGCGGTGCGGCGGCGTCGCCATACACGAGCACGGTGGTGTCGCTGCCCGCCGCCAGCGCCAGCGTGCTGGTGGGCCGCGCCACGCCGTTGACCGAGACAGCCAGCGCCGCGGTGCTGTTGGCCGGCAGCAGGGTGTACTCGCCGATGGTGCTGGCGCGTATCGTCGCGCCGAGCTGCACGCCATCGATCGAGGCGATCACGGTGCCGTTGTCGGTGGTCGCAGCGACCACGCGCACCCGCGCCAGCGCGTTCAGGAAGGTGGTCACCGCGGCGCCTTGCGGCACCAGCATCGCGTTCACCAGCACGCCGCCGGCCGCGGCGGTCACCACCAGCGTGGCGGATTTCTTGCTGGCCAGCACCAGGCCACTGGCGTCCAGCCGCAGGTCGGTCTTGTCGTCGGCGCCGGTCACGCGCAGGCGGTAGGTGCCTGCATTGATGCTGACGAACTCGCTGGGCTCGTCGCCCGAGACGGCGCTGGCGTTGGGCGTGGCGCTTTCCAGCGGGTCGTCCTGCGCGGTCAGGTAGACGTCCACCGGGCCGGCATCGGCGCCGAGGTTCCAGACGCTGAAGTCGCACTTGCCGCTGTCGGCGTCGTCGCGATCCTCGGCCAGGACGACCGACTTCAGCGCCCCCTCCCAGCCGTAGGCGACCACGGTGTACTCGGTGTCGCTGTCCAGCGTGCGGCTCTGGGCCAGCAACGAGGTGAAGGAGTCGGTCCGCGTCAGCGTGGTGGTGACGCCGCCGTCCGGCACGTCGGCATAGCCGCTGACGTTGCCGTAGGCGACCGCCGAGACCTCGCGTTCGTCGTCCACGAAGAGGTCGAGCGAGGGGTAGGCGGCGCTGGCATTGAGCAGGCGCAGCGAGACACCGCCTGCGATGCCGCCCCCGCAGGCGCTCAATACGGAGCTCACCGGTGCTGCGGCCATCAGGCTGATCAGGGTTCGTCTTTTCATGCTGCTTGTTCGGTGGTGAACGAAGGGTTGGGCGGCGCCGGAGTGTGTGCCAGGCGCTGTTGCCGCTGTGTTGCCGGGGTGTTGCCACGTGTCACCCGGCAGTGAAGCCCGGGCCGCAATGATAGGCAGGTGGCGTGCAGCGCCCCCTCTGCCCCGGCAAAAGCCGTAAAGAATGCCGTAAAAAAAAGCGCCCGCGGACCTGGCGGCCGGCGGGCGCTGGAAGACGTGCTCTGGTAAAGCGTCGTCAGGAGGAAATCGTCAGATCAGGGGCGGGTGCCGGGCCGCGGATCAGGCCTGTGCGGCCGCCACGGCCGGCGCGGTGGCCAGGCCCAGCGGCGCGCCCTGCCCGGCAGCCATGCTGTTCACGCCCGCCATCACCGAGACGGTGACCAAGGCCGACAGGCACAGGGCGACGAACTGGTGAGCGTGGCGTTGGAACATGGTGATCTCCTGGGCGGTTGGGTCTTGCGATGGGGTGGACTGTAGGCAGCGCCACCGCGCGCCACCACCGGCTTGCGATGACTTGCGCCGGGCGCGTGACGAAACGCCGCCGGCCCCGATGAGCGGCGGCCCGGGCGGCACGCGAGGGCGCCGGCGGGTAGCATCCCGCGCATGCAGCGCCGTTTCGGCTCCACCATCCCGCCCGATCAGCGGCGCCCGGTCGCCTGGTATGCGCCAGGGGTGCTGTGGCAGGCCGGGCGCGAGCTGGTGCAGTCGATGGACTTCCAGCGCAACCTCGACCGGCGCGAGATGTTCCCGGCCACGCTGGCGCCCATCGACCTGTTCGGCCACGAGGCCAGCACCGCCCAGCCCTTCTGGTTCGACTTCATCGCCGACACCGGCGACGGCGGCAACGCCACCTTCACGGTCGCGCAGGCCGCACTCGCGCGCGAGCTGACAGTAGTGGACGAAGACGGCGCGCCGCTGCGCCTGCCCGAGGGCGAACTGCTGGTGCTGGGCGGCGACTTGGCCTACCCCGGCGCCAGCGCCGCCGAGTACCAGTACCGCTTCATCGAGATGCTGGCGATGGCGCAGGACCCGGCCAGCCGCTTCGTGCCGCCCGCGGCCCCCGCCGCCACCGAGCCGCCCGGCCCGCGCAAGCTGATCGCCGCGATCCCGCAGAACCACGACTGGTTCGACTCGGCCTCGACCTTCTGCCGCTACTTCGTCAATTTCGACAAGGGCGCGGTGATAGGCGCGCGCACGCCGCAGCGCCAGACCTGGTTCGCCGCGCGGCTGCCACGCGGCTGGTGGGTGCTGGGGCTGGACTTCGCGCTGACCGGTGACATCGACCGCCAGCAGTTCGAGTCCTTCAACGGCCTGCTCGACCCGCTGCGCGAGGATGGCATCCGGCCCGGCGACGACGTGCTGCTGCTGCTGCCCGAGCCCTACTGGCTGCGCCCGCTCGGCGACGCCGCCGCGCCCGGCTACCCGCACCGCTACCAGCGGCTGGAGGCGCTGCTCGAAGCGCGCGGCGCCCGCATCCGCCTGCGGCTGGCCGGCGACCTGCACCATTACACCCGCGAGACCCTGGACCCCGATCCCGCCACCGGCCTGGACACCCACCTGGTGGTCTGCGGCACCGGCGGCGCCTTCTTGCACCCCACTCACCACCGCGAGGTGCTGGCGCCCAAGCTGCTGGACCGCACGCCCGAGCCGCAGGCAGCCAGCGCCGACCTGGGCCTGCGCATCCGTGTCGGCACCGCCGACGCCGCCGCGGCGCGCCAGGCCGGACCCGAGGCCGCCGACGGCATGGCCGACAGGCCGGCCTTCGAAACCCGCGCCGCCTACCCGCCACCCGGCATCACGCGCGCGATGGCGCTGGCCAACCTGTGGGCGATGTTCAGCGTGCGCTTCAGCCGCGCGCCCTGGCGGCTGGGCCTGCAGCAGACGCTGCTGGAGCTGTGGGACTCGAACTTCGGCTTCGCCGTCTGCCTGGGCCTGGTCTACGGCTTCAACGCCTATGTCAACTCCGGTGTCTTCTCGGCCAGCTACGCGCTGGACGGCTTTGCGCCCATGGCGGCGCTGCCCTACTGCGAGGCGCAGTGGCTGTGGCTCAAGGCCATGGTCTACAGCCCCTTCGCCGCCTTCATCAACCTGGGCATGCTGGCCGGCTGCGTGCGCATCGCCTGGGAGGGCCCCGCGCCCTGGCTGGCCCGGCTGCTCAGCGGGCTGGCGCACGGCCTGGCGCACGGCTACTTGATCTTTGCGCTGTACTGGCTGGCCTGCCACGGCCTGGCACAGGTCTTCGCCGGCGCCTTTGCCGCGGGCGGCGCTCTGCCCGGTCCGCTCGCCAGCACGCTGGCTGCACTGGCCACCTGGATCGCCGTCGGCCTGATGGGCGTCACGGTCGGCGGCCTGCTGTTCGGCGCCTACCTGGCGCTGGCCAGCGGCGTCTTCGGGCAGCTGCCGAACAACGCCTTCGGCTCGCTCGCGATCGAGCACTACAAGGGCTTCTTGCGCTGCCGGCTGGGGCCCGAGGGGCTGGAGGTCTGGATGCTGGGCATAGACCAGGTGCCGGCGCGCTGCTCGCTGGACGAACCGGTGCCGCCCGGCTGGCGGGTGGTGGACCGGTTCGTGCTGCGCAGGTAGAGACTCGCCTTACTTGTTGCAGCCCTTGCCGCGCAGCAGGCAGGCGCGGTAGGCCGGGTCGGCCTTCAGCTTGTACATCGCGCGCGCGGCCACCGCGGTGTCGGCGAAGTCGGAGAAGACGCCGTCCACGCCCAGCTCGAAGAAGCGCTGGTACTCGTTGGTCGGCGTGCTGATGTCGTTCAGCGGCAGCCGCGAGACCTCGTTGCGGAAGGTGTAGGGGTGTACCACCAGGTGCTCGGCATGGGCGCGCTGCACCAGGTCGGTGGCGGGGATCAGCGTGCGGTCGGCTTCGTTGACCAGGCCGTCGCCGTTGGCGTCGGCGCAGGCGCCGGCCACCACCGTCTTGCAGGCGGTCGACTGGATGTAGTACTTCCACGGGCCGATGCCGTCGGCGTAGCTGCTCACCTCGGCCAGGCCGGCGGGGGTCAGCAGGTCGCTGAAGAGGCCGGGGCGGCCCGAGACCACCCAGTCATAGGGCTTGTCGTAGGGCGCGACGAAGCTCAGGCTGCCGTCCGGGTTCAGGCCGTCGGCATCGACCAGCTGCACCAGGTGCACCCGCGTCTTGCTGCGCAGCTCGCGCAGGTTGGCGGTCTCGAAGGACTGGATGAAGACCGGTGCGCTGCGGTCGTTCCAGCCGGCCAGCGTGAGGGCGTCCAGCAGCTTGTCCTCCAGCGGCAGGCCGATGGTCTTGTGGTAGGTGGGGTGCTTGGTCTCGGGGTAGATGCCGATCACGCGGCTCTTCTCCAGCGTCTTGCGCTTGACCAGCGCGATCACCTCCTTGAAGGTCGGGATCTCATAGCGGCCGTTGAAGCCCTGGTCGCGCTCGGCGAAGGGCTGGACGGCGCGCAGCTGCTTGATCTCGGCCAGCGTGAAGTCGCTCGCGAAGAAGCCCGTGTCCGCCGCGCCATCGACCATCACGGTGCGCTTGCGGCCGGCGAACTGCGGCAGGTCCTTGACGTTGGTGGTGTTGATCATGTTCGGCTCGTGCCGGGCGATCAGCACGCCGTCCTTGGTCGAGACCAGGTCGGGCTCGACGAAGTCGGCGCCCAGCTCGATGGCCAGCGCGTACGACTCCAGCGTGTGCTCCGGCACGTAGCCGCCGGCGCCGCGGTGGCCTATCACCAGCGGTGCCGGCATCTTGTCGGTGGTGGGGCTGCCGGCTGGCAGGGGGCCGGCCGCGTGGGCGCCGGCCGCGAAGCCGAGTGCGAGCGTGCAGGTCAGCGCCAGGCGCGTGAGCGGGCTGCGGCGGGTGGAATGGGCGGTCATGGCGTCTCCTCCTCGGGGTGTGAGGCGGGCAGCTTAGGGCGCTGGCATGACGCTGGCATGAAGCGCTTTCCCTGGGGTGGCGGGCGACAAGGTAAGCGTTCGTAGAGCCACCGGGCCGGCGGGCCTATCGCAGCAACTGGCCCGGCCTTGCCCCGCTGTTCGGCGCTTGGCCGGGCCGGCCGGTGCTTACGCTGTGCAGCAACCTCGCTACGCCTTCGCTCCACACCGCCGCCATGAGCGTTCCTCCCAGCCGCTGGCCGCGCGACACCGCGTCGCGAGGCCCTGCCTCCACGCACTTCCTGCCCACGATGCCGCTGGTGCTGGACGCGCTCGTCGCCAGGTTCAGGGGCCGCAAGGCCGCGCCGGCGCAGGAGGTCTGGCACGACACCCAGCCGCAGTTCGAGCTGGACGAAGACACCCAGCCGGGCGGCCTGGACAGCCTGCCGCCGCAGGCCGCTGTGACCGCCGCACCGCCGGCTGCGCTGCTCGACCCGGCGGACCCGCTGACCGGCCAGTTCAACGAGGCCGTCAGCGGCCTGCAGGTGCGCGAGCTGGACAACGACGAGTTGTTCCAGCGGCTGTTCGGGCCGCGCGGCTAGCCCGCAGGCGCCGCACCGTCAGCCGAAGGGCTGCACGCCGATCAACGGGCCGTGCAGCCAGAAGGCGAACACCGCCCAGGCCACCACGCCGCCAACCACCGCCCCCACCGTGCGCGCGGTCGTGACCGGCACCACCGGCACCGGCCCGCGCCGGCGCGCCGCGCGATAGTCCAGCACCGCCCAGGCCAGGAAGCTGCCGAACAGCACCAGGTCGGCCAGCGTGTTGTTGGCCAGCAGGTGGGCGAAGGCCCAGAGCTTGACGCCCAGCACCATCGGGTGCTGCAGCCTGGCCTTGATCGCGTTGCCCGGGGTTTGCCCGGCGGAGAGCAGGATGAAGGCCGCCAGCGTCAGCAACGCCGCCAGGTGGCGCACGCCCGCCGGCAGCGCCGGCCACAGCAGCACTGGCTGCTGGCGGGCCAGCCCGTAGCCCCAGACGATCAGCCCCAGGCCCAGCACCGAAAGCAGCGTGAAGCCGAGCTTCCAGGTCTTTTCGCCGCGCCGCGCGACCTGCATGCTGCGCCAGTCGTCGGCCACGATGCGCACCGAGTGAACGCCCAGGAACAGCACCAGGCCGAGGATGAGGAGGGTCATGGGGGCACCCTACACACTTCATGCGACGCCGCCAAGACGTAGTTGACCGTGGCATCAGCACGGTTTTGGCCGTTGCACCTGCTTGCATCCGCCTCACAAAACGACAAACGCGCGCAAGACCGCAGCAGCGCGGGGCGCTGAGCATGGCCTCACCGCGCCTGCGTGCGCACTGCTGTTCAAGGAACGCATGACCCGAAAGACTCACCTCACTCACCTCGCTGCAGCCCTGGCACTCGCGCTGGGCACGCTGGCCACCGCCACCAGCCACGCCGAAGGCCTCTACCTGGGCGGCAACATCGCCTCGCCCAACTGGCGCAACTCGTCGAGCGGCGTCGGCGGCGACGACTCCGGCGTGGGCGTCAACGTCTACGGCGGCTACGCCATCAACCCCAACTTTTCGCTCGAAGCCGGCGTGATGACGCTGGGCAAGACCCAGGGCCTGCTGGGCGACGCCAAGGCCACCGGCGGCTATCTCGACGCCGTCGGTACTTTCCCCATCGCGCCGCAATGGTCGCTGCTGGGCCGCGTGGGCTACGCCAACGCCAAGATCAAGACCGACCTGGGCGACGACAGCGGCGGCGGCGTCAAGTTCGGCGCCGGCGTGCAGTACGACCTGACCCCCACCACCGCGCTGCGCGGCGAATGGGCGCGCTACCGCATCGACGCCTTCAACGCCAACACCAACATCGACCAGTACAGCGTGGGCGTGAAGCTGGGCTTCTAGAGCCGGGCCGCCATCGTGCGAGCTCGACACGCTGGCGGTATACGGGAGAGCGGGGCAGCGCGGTGATGCGGGCGCCGGGGGGCATGGGCCTCCCCTGCCTGCAGCTATCGTCGTACAGTCCGCCCAGGCGCGTAGCCCGGCCGCCAGCCGACTGAGGTTTTGTGAGCGCGATTCAACCGCCCTGGACCTGCCCCAATTGCAAGAGCTCGCTCAGCACGCCGTTTTGCCCGCAGTGCGGCGAGCGGCCCCTGCCGAAACGCGATCTCACGCTGCGCGGCGTCGCCGGCAAAGTCCTGCACGCCACGACCACCATCGACGGCCGGCTGATGCGCAGCTTCGCGCTGCTGCTGCGCAGGCCCGGCTTCCTGACCGTGGCCTACATGGAGGGCAGGCGCACGCCCTACCTGGCCCCGTTCAAGCTGTTCCTGGCCGCGAACGCCTTGTTCTTCGCGATCCATTCGTTGACGGGCGTCAATGTCTTCAGCTCGCCGCTGGCGTCGCACCTGCATCAGCAGGACTGGAGCGTGCTGGCGCAGTCCCTGGTGGCCACCCACCTGCAGAGCGCGCGCACCAGTCTCGCGGACTACGCGCCCGTGTTCGATCGCCAGGTCGTGCTCTACGCCAAGCTGCTCATCGTGCTGATGGTGCTGCCGTTTGCGCTGCTGGTCTCGGTGGTCTACCGCGGCGCTCGCAAGCCGCTGATGACGCATGTGTCGTTCTCGTTGCACCTCTACGCGTTCTTGCTGCTGCTGTTCAGCGTGTGTGTGCTGGCGGGCAAGGCGGACGAACTGCTCGGCGGCGCGGGGCTCAGCGAGCCCTGGCTGGACAACCTGCTGTCCGTCGTCAACCTGGTCGCCTGCGGCGCCTACCTTCATGTTTCCAGCGGGCCGGTCTTTGCCGCGCGCGGCGCCAGCCGGCTGTTGAAGGCGGCGGGGCTCGCCCTCTGCGCGGGCGCGATCGTGATCGGCTATCGCTTCGTCTTGCTGCCGATCACGCTGTTCACGACCTAGGAGCGCGGGCGGCCGCCCGCCCTGCTCTGCGGGTTGCGCGTCAAACCGCCACCCCCGCAAACCGGAACGCCAGCCGCATCTCGATCAGCGGCACCGGGTAGGCCATGCGGCAACGCCAGCCGCGAAAGCCGGCGCCGGCGATGCCGGCCCGTGCCAGCACGCGCTCGATCGCCTCGCGCTGGTCGGGCACGTCGGGCAGGCCGAAGGCGGCTGCGCCGGGCGGCAGCTGCTCGATGTGGGTGCTCAGGTTGACCTGGCGGTAGTGCGGCTTGGCCGGGTCGAACTGGGCCATCGGTGCGCCGGACGGGCTGGGCAGGTAGAAGCCGACCAGCGGGCGCGCGTCGGGCCACAGGCCTTCGGCGAGGAAGACGTCGCGCACCAGCGTGCGGCAGGGACTGTGCAGCATGTAGTTGCGCAGCAGGTTGTACGGGCCGGTCTGTGCCACCGTGTCGGCGCGCAGCACGCAGAAGGCGGTGGTCAGGCGGGCGGGCGTCATCAAAGGGCCGCCGGCGCCGATCAGGAAGGTGGCCATGCCGCCCTCCTGCTCGACCGTCAGCTTGGGCAGCGGCGAGCTGCTGGCCTCGGCGATCAGAAAGTCGTCGCTGCGGCGCGCGTGCGGGTCGCCAGCGACGCTGGCCATGCACGGGGCGTCGGGGTCGGGCGGGCTGCCGTCGTCGGCCGCCGGGCTGACACTGAGCAGCGGCAGCGGCGTGCTGGGCGTGATGCGGCGCAGGCCGATGCGGCGGTGGATCTCGATCACATCGACCCGGCCCGGCGTGGCCGAGGGCAGCACGAACAGCGCCGTGGTCAGCGTCTCGCAGTAGTGACCGAAGAGGAAGGACTGGCCCTTGAACGAGGCCTGGCGCGCCATGTGCTCGCGCTTCTCGCGCACCGAGACCGAGGTTTCGCCGATGCGCGCGTCCAGCGCCTGGCGGCCGCCGGGCAGGCTGTCGAGCAGGGCCTGGAAGGCGTCGATGGTGGCGCTGGCGCGGGGCAGCAGCGGCGCGGCCTCGGGCCGGCCCTGCGCCTTGTCCAGCAGCATGCGAAGCCCGGTGGGCGAAGGCACGATGTGCAGGAACTCGGTGTCCGAGCCCGCCTTGGTGGCCTGCACCAGGCGGCTGGCCAGGGTCTTGTCCAGCCCCAGCCCGCGCGTCAGGCCGACCGGCCGGGGCGGTGCGCCGGCCAGCGCCTCGAGCAGCGGCGTCAGGCCGGCGCGCAGCGCAGCCGCCACCTGGGCAATGCGCTCGCCGATGGCGTCGGCCTGCGTGGCGTCAGCCTCCCAGGCATCAGCCTCCGGGGGGGCGTCGAGCAGCGGCTCGGGCCACTCGGCGGCCGCCGCTCCGACCTCGACCTGACCAACAGCTTCGGCAACGTCAGCCACGCCGGCGACCGAAGGGGCCGGCGTGGCGCCTGTTTCCGTCGGGGTCATCGGCAAGGGCAAAGGCAGAGTGGGCCGGGCGGCGCTCAGCGGCCGGCGCTGCGCTTGATCAGCAGGCTGCCGATGGCGTAGGGCGGCTGGGTGCCCTGGCCCACGGCGCCGATCACCAGGCCGTCGCGCGAGAGCGCGACCAGGTTGCTGACGCGGAAATGCTTGGCGTAGGCGGCCGGCACGCCCTGCTGCTTGAGGTACTGCATGGCCTCCACCATACCGCCTTCGGCGGTCCAGATGAAACCCTGGGTCTCGTACTCGAGGAAGGAGCGGCGCGCCATGCCCACCACCACGCTGCCGTCCTCGGAGACGCCGTTGGCATAGGTCAGGCCGGCCTGTTTGGCGTTGGGCAGCAAGCCGAGATGGCTGACCTGCCAGGCGCTGCCGTCCCACTTCCACACCGCGGCGGACATCTCGAAGTCGCGCGCCGGGTTGGCAGCCTGGCCGACCACGATGGTGCCGGCGCGGTTCACCGCCGCGGCCTCGCTGGGCCAGTCGGTGTTGTCCAGCACGGTCTTGACGCCGTTGACCCAGACCGCGGCGCGGCGGGTGCCGTACTGCGGGTGCTCGTCCCAGCCGGCCAGCACGCTGCCGTTGCCGTTGGCGTCGTCGATGCGGCTGGAGTTGCCGTCGCTGCCCATGTCGGCCATGCCGGTCTTGGCGCTCCAGCGGCTGCCGTGGGCCGAGCCGTCGGTGGCGCCGGGGCGCCAGAACAGGCCGGTGACGACCTTGCCGTTGCCCGAGATGCCGAAGACGGCGCTGTCCTCGAGGTCCATGATGCCGCCGCCCGGCGGCAGCGGTGGGGTCAGCTGGGTCCAGCCGGTGGCGGCCGTCCACAGGCCCGAGGTGGCGTAGGTGCCGGTGTCGTCGAGGATGGTGGCGGCCACGGTCAGCCCGTCGTCGGAGAGGCCGGGCGTGCCGGAGATCTTGCGCAGCGGCTTGAAGGTTCCGCGGCCGAGGTTGGTGAGGCCAGTGGCCGCCGTCCAGTGGACGGTCTCGTAGCTGCTGACCAGCTGGCCGGTGGCGGCGCTGCCGTCGGCCGAGATGTCGGTGATGTAGATGGGGCCGACGCGCACCAGCTCCACGTTCTGTGCGCTCGCGGCAGCGGGGTAGGCGAAGACCAGGGCCGAGAGCAGCAGGGCGCGGCGGGTGAGAAAGGCTTGCATGGGAACTCCTTGGACGACAGGGGCGACAGCAGGTGCCGAGCGGCAGTGACGCCACTGTAAAGAGCCTGCGAAAGTTCCGCAAGATTTCTCTCAGAGAATTTTGATTGGGAATTACCCGCGCTGCGCAGACGCCGTTCGGCGGTCGGCCCGCGACTCGCTCGCACGCACAATCGGCGCTCATCGCCAGCCGCCGACCCTCCCGTGCCCATGCCCGCCGCTGCCCACCCTCTCCGCCTCGCCGCCCTGGGCGCGATCCGGCTGTACCAGCGCTTCCTCTCGCCCCACAAGGGGTTTGGCTGCGCGTACCGGCTGCACACCGGCTGCGCGAGCTGTTCCACGCTGGCCTACCGCGCGATCCGGCGCCACGGCCTCTTCATCGGCTTGGCGCTGCTGGACCGGCGGCTGGACCGCTGCGGCGAAGCGCATCGCCGGCACCTGCGAGAGGCGGCGCGGCGCCTGAGCCCACAGGCCGGTTTATGCGATCTGTCCTGCGATGCGCCTTGCGACCTGGATTGCGGCGGCCATGGCCTGCCGCGCGGGATGTCAAACTGCGCCTCTGCGGTGTGCGACTGCGCCAACTGCGCGTCTTGCGACTGCCGCGACTGGCGCCGGCGGGGCGACAGCAGCCGGCCCCGCAAGAAGAGAGACGCCGAGAAGTGGGTCCACACCCCACCCAGCAGCCCCCACCGCCGGCCGAAGTAGCCGCAGCACCACCCCCCATGGCACGCAACATCGAAATCAAGGCCCGCATCGAGAGCGTCGCAGCGCTGGCCCCCCGGGCCGCGGCGCTGGCCACCGAAGGGCCGGTGGAGATCGCCCAGGACGACAGCTTCTTTCACTGCGAGTCTGGCCGGCTCAAGCTGCGCGCCTTCTCGGCCACCCGCGGCGAGCTGATCTTCTATCGCCGCGCCGACCAGCACGGGCCCAAGGAGTCCTTCTACCTGATCTCGCCCACCGCTTCGCCCGACAGCCTGCGCGAGCTGCTGTCGTCGGCCCACGGCCAGGCCGGCCGCGTCCGCAAGCAGCGCACGCTGTACCTGGCGGGCCGCACCCGCATCCATCTCGACCGCGTCGAAGGCCTGGGCGATTTCCTCGAGCTGGAGGTCGTGCTGCGCGAGGGCGAGCCGGCCGACGAGGGCGTGGCCGAGGCGCATGGGCTGATGCAGCGGCTGGGCGTGCCCGCTTCGCAGCTCGTGGCCGAGGCCTATGTCGACCTGCTCGCCGCCCGCGGCACCCACAGTGCCCACCACCGCGCCCCCGGCGCCACACCGCCCACACCATGAACCGACAGCAACTCGACACCTTCAGCCACCAGCACCGGCTGGCGGCCCCCGCCATCGCCGCAGCGCTGGACCTCACGGGCCAGCGCCCGGCCCTCGCCGACTGGCGGGCCTTTGCCGTGCGGCTGCTGCGCGGCGCCGGCCTGGGCGGCGTGGGCGCGGGCATGCTGTTCTTCGTCGCCGCCAACTGGCAGGACTACGGCGTGCTCGGCCGCTTCGTGCTGCTGCAGACGGCCTTGCTGGTCTGCGTCGGCATCGCGCTGTGGCGGCCCGCGCCCGCACCCCAGGGGCAGGGGTCGCTGCTGCTCGCCACGCTGCTGACCGGCGGCCTGCTGGCGCTGTTCGGCCAGTCCTACCAGACCGGCGCTGACGTCTACGAGCTGTTCTTCATCTGGGCGCTGCTGGCGCTGCCGTTTGCGCTGGCCGGCCTCTCGGGCGCGCTCTGGGCCACGTGGTGCACGGTGCTGAACCTGGGCCTGGCGCTGCTGTGCGGCTCGCTGGGCCAGCAGAACGTGTTCTGGCGCTCCCTCGGCGGCTGGCAGCTCGACGACTCGGTCTTGCTGATGCTGCCCTGCCTGGTCAACCTGGCGGGCGCCGGGCTGTTCGCGGCGCTGCACCGCGGCCGCTTTGCGCTCGCGGCGCCGCCGTGGCTGGCGCAGTTCCTCGCCGCCATCGGCCTGGCCTACGGCACGGCCGCCACGCTGGCCGCCCTGCTGGACCGCTCCTATGACGGCCTGGGCGGCGGCTTCGTGCAGCAGGCGGTGGTGGTCCTGGTCTTCGCGGCGATCAGCGTCGCGCTGGGCCTTGCGACCTGGCGGCGCAAGCGTGACGTGTTCCCGATGGCGCTGCTGGCCGCGAGCTGGATCGTGATCTCGACCAGCTGGCTGGTGAAGGCCCTGAGCTTCAACGACCTGGGCTCGTTTTTCCTCGTCACGCTGTGGCTGATCGCCGCTTCCACGGCCACCGGCATGCAGCTGATGCGGTGGCAGCGGGCCTGGCGGGGCCCTGCCCCCGCAACCGCTGTGGGAGATGCCGCATGAGCGACGCCATGACCCCACCCCAGCTGTTGCAGGCGCTGCAGGCACGCGGCCTGGCAGGGACTCCGGCTGAGGGCTCGGCCAATACTGCGACGGCTCCCGCGACAGCCCCCACGGCCGAAGGCGTCTCGCCAGCGCCGGCCACGCCCACCCCGCACGACCGGCCCTGGTACATCGCGGCGCTGCTGGGCGTCAGCGGCTGGTTCGCCGGCATCTTCCTGCTCGTCTTCATCGCCATCCTGGTCCAGCCCGACAGCGCGGGCAAGGCCGGCGTGACCGGCGCGCTGCTGCTGGGCGCCGCCTGGGCGATGTTCAAGGCCGACCCGGAGGGCGTGTTCCTCGCGCAATTCGCCTTTGCGCTGTCGATCGCAGCCCAGTGCCTGCTGCTGTTCGCGATCGGCAGCAACTTCCACAGCGCCGCGCCGGTGGTGGCCACCGCGCTGGCCCTGCAGCTCGCGCTGACGCTGCTGATCCCCAACCGCCTGCACTGCACGATCTCGGCCGTCTTCGCGACCATCGTCTGGGCGCTGACGCTGCGCTTCACCTTGTTCGGCGACATCGAGTACGGCTACCGGCTGACCGAGCACGCCTCGTCGCCCGCCGACGCGCTGATGGGCTGGCTGCTCGCCTGGCTGCCGGTGGCCGCCGCGCTGTGGGCGCTGATACGCCGGGAGCCCGCGTGGATGGCGCGCGGCTGGCAGGCGGTGCTGCGGCCGGTGATGAACGGCCTGGTGATAGGCCTGGCCCTCGGCACGCTGGTCTCGCGGCCCTTCGAGTCCTTCTACTGGTTTGGCAGCGGCTCCGCGCAGGCCGGCTGGCTCGCGCTCTGGCCGCTGCTCTCCGCCCTCGGCGCGCTCGGCGGCATCGCCGCCGCCTTCGCGCTGCGCAGCCGGGCGCTGATGGGCGCCTGCATCGTCGCGGCGCTGCTGCACCTCTCGCAGTTCTACTACGAGCTCGGCACCTCCCTGCTGCTGAAGTCGTTGCTGATGCTGGCGATGGGCGGCGCGATGCTGCTGGCCGCCAAGGCACTCACCCACGAAGGGAGCAAGGCATGAACCCCACCTTCCTCAGAGGCTTCACGGTGCTCGGCGCCGTGCTGGTGCTGGCCGCGCTGAACTTCTCCATCCTCGGCAAGGAGCGCATCAAGCGCGACGGCGAGCTGGTCTACCTGGCCCTCGCGCCGGTCGATCCGCGCTCGCTGATGCAGGGCGACTACATGGCGCTGCGTTTTGCACTCGTGCAGTCGCTGGAGCAGAGCGTGGCAGAGACCCTCCGCGCCAGCGCCAGCGCCAACGCCGATGTCGGCGTCGCCGGGCTGCGCGAAGGCAGCACCGCCTTCGCCAGCGTCTCGATCGACGCCCGGCATGTCGCCACCCTCGCCGTCGCCCCGTCAACCGGCAGCCTGAAGCTGCGCTACCGCATCCGCGGCGGCGCGGTCTGGCTGGGCACCAACGCGTTCTTCTTCCAGGAGGGCAGCGCGGAGCGGTTCAACGGGGCACGCTACGGCGAGTTCCGGGTCGATCGGCAGAGCGGCGAGGCGGTGCTGGTGGGGTTGCGGGATGAGGCGCTGAAGGCGCTTTGATACTTGCCCGCGGGCCTCACGACCCGATCTGGCGAGCCTCTTGGAGGAGGGCGGGCAAGCGCGCAATGAGCGGCGGCAGCGCTGTTTGAACGGTGTCCCAGACGACATCCAGGTTGATGTCGAAGTAGCCATGCGCCAGCCTGTTGCGCATCCCCTTCATGCTGGCCCAAGGTATCTCGGGAAAACGATCGAGGAAGGCTTGATGGTCCTTGATGAGCTGGGTCGCCGCTTCGCCAACGATGACCAGGTTCAGCACCACCGCCTGCTGCGTACGTCTGTCGGCCAGGAACTCGTCTTTCGCGAGCGCTTCGACATACTGCACGGCCTGTTGCGCCGCCTCGAGGATGTGCTCAAGGTAGTCAGGCAGCCGGTGTCCACTCATACCGACACCGCTTCAGCCAGTACCTGCCCGCGAAACTTGAGGGGCAAGTCGCCTGGCGTCAGCAGATCGACCGGCACCCCCAACAAGGTTTCGAGCTCGACCTGCAGCCCACCGAGGTCGAACAACGTGGCGCCCGGCAAAGGGTCGATCAGCAAATCGAGATCGCTGCCTTCCCGGTCCGTGCCGTGCAACGCGGAACCGAACACGCGAAGGTTGGTGGCTCGGTAACGGCCTATCACCCCGCGCAGCAGCTCACGCTTCTGGTCGAGAGCGACCGAGGGCTTCATCGCCGGCAACCCCGCGAGAGGACGGGACCGATCATCGGACAGGCACGGTCGTTCATCTGGCAAAGTCTAGCAGTGCCGCCCATCGACAGCACGCCGCCGCACCCCTCGCCCACCCCCGCAGCCACGACCTCATGCCCGACACCGCCTCGCCCAACGACATCGCCATGCAAAGCTACTACGCCGCCCGCGCGCCGGAGTACGACCGGGTGTATCTGAAGCCGGAGCGGCAGGCCAATCTGCGGCGGCTGGAGCAATGGCTGCCACCGCTGTTCACGGGGCGGCGCGTGCTGGAGGTGGCTTGCGGCACGGGCTACTGGACGCAGTTCATCGCGCCGGTGGCGGCCGCGATGGTGGCGCTGGATACGTCGGCGCAGACGATGGCGATCGCGGCGCAGCGGGTGCCGGCGGGCCGGGTCGAGTTCCTGGTGGGCGACGCCTATGCGCTGCCGACCGACCGCGGGGTGTTCGACGCGGCCTTCGCCGGCTTCTGGCTCTCGCACGTGCCCAGGCAGCGGCAGCGCGAGTTCCTCGCGGGGTTGGGCGCGGCATTGGCGCCGGGCGCCACCGTGGTGTTGATCGACAACCGCTTCGTCGCCGGCAGCAACCAGCCGATCGTGGAGCAGGACGCCGAGCGCAATACCTGGCAGGCCCGCTCGCTCGACGACGGTTCGACGCACCGGGTGCTGAAGAATTTCCCGACCGAAGCCGAGCTGCGGGCCTCGGTCGAGGGCCTGGGCGAGCAGGTCGAGTACCTCGCCTGCGAGTACTACTGGGCGCTGCGCTACCAGGTGCGCACGGTCTGAGAGACCCAACCGCGCGTCGCGCCACGCTGCGCCGCACGGGCTTCAGCAATCGCCATGCCAGGCGAAGTTGCTCCAGTCTCGAACACTCCATCCGCCCGCCGGGAGACCCTGGCTGGACAATTGAGCCGCTTTGGCACAGCATCGCGCCGCGGCTGCTCGGTCGAGCGCCCCTGGAGAATCATCGGGCGGCGCCGCAGTACAGAGGCCGCCCGCCCGGAGACCAGCTGCGTCGCAGCACAGAGGACCGCCCCATGTCGACAGCCAGCCGCGACTTGAGCCGCGTACCGGGCCCGCCCGGCGCACAGGCCGGTGGCGGCCCGGCGGGAGACGCCGTGCCGGCCCAGCCGCCGCGCACCGAGTTCATCGAGCGCTCCCACCAGCGCAGCGCGGCGCTGGGCCTCTCGCGCGGCGAGCGGCGCGAGTTCGACCCGCTGATACGCAGCGACCTGACCGTGGCGCGGGAGCGCAACCAGCGCCTCTACGCGCACGCCGCGCCGGTGATGCACATGCTGTTCGAGCAGATCGTCAACACCGAAAGCATGATCCTGCTGACGGACGCGCAGGGCACCATCCTGCACTCGGTGGGCGACGACGGCTTTCTCGAGCGCGCCGGCAAGGTGGCGCTCTCGCCCGGCGAAAACTGGGCCGAGCATTCCAAGGGCACGAATGCGATCGGCACCGCGCTGTTCGAGGAGGCGCCGACGCTGGTGCACGCCCACGAGCACTTCATGCATGCCAACAGCTTCCTGACCTGCTCGGCAACGCCCATCTTCGACCCGCGCGGCAACGTGCTGGGGGTGCTCGACGTGACCGGCGACCACCGCGCCTACCACCAGCACACCATGGGGCTGGTACGCATGTCGGCCCGCATGATCGAGAACCACTGGCTCTCGGACGACTACAACAACCGGCTGCGCCTGCACTTCCACAGCCGCCCGGAGTTCATCGGCACGCTGCTGGAGGGCATCGTGGTGGTCGGCCCCGACGGCCGCATCCTGGGCGCCAACCGCGGCGCGCTGGACCAGCTCGGCATGGGCGGTGCGGCGCTGCGCGCGCACAGCCTGATGAGCCTGTTCGGCACCACGCCGGCGGCCGTGTACGACCACTTCCGCGCCCCGCTCTCGCCCCCCATGCAACTGAGCCTGCCCAGCGGCCACCCGTTCTACGTCTCGGCGCGCTTCGACTGGCCCTCGCGGCCCATCGTGAGCCAGCTCGGCCTGCGTGACGACGATGCCGCGCAAGAGGCCACCGGCGCCGAGGCCCGCCCGGCGCCGCCCGCCGG
>DATHWJ010000282.1:0-4154 GCA_035460745.1 Ideonella sp.
ACTCGCCGTGGGAACTGCTCATGACGACGGGCCTGATCTACGCGCTGCCGCCGGCGGCCATCTACTACACCTTCAAACGCTACATGGTCGGCGGCCTGACGGCCGGCGCCGTGAAGAGCTGACGAGAACAGACAGAGCGAGAGAACGAACATGGCATCGGTCGGCTTCAAGAACATCCACAAGGCCTTCGGCCCCATCAAGGTCATCCACGGCATCGGCTTCGACATTGCCGATGGTGAATTCGTCGTGCTGGTCGGCCCCTCGGGCTGTGGCAAATCGACTTTGCTGCGCATGCTGGCCGGGCTGGAAGAGATCACCGGCGGCGAGATCGTGATCGACGGGCGCGTGGTCAACGAGCTGGAGTCGAATGACCGCGACATCGCGATGGTGTTCCAGAGCTATGCGCTGTATCCGCACATGACGGTGCGCGACAACATGGGCTTCAGCCTGAAGCTGCGCAAGGCCGACCCCAAGCTCACCGCCGAGCGCGTCGCGCAGGCGGCGAAGATCCTCAATCTCGGCCCCTACCTCGAGCGCTTTCCGCGCGAGCTCTCCGGCGGCCAGCGGCAGCGGGTGGCGATGGGCCGGGCGATCGTCCGCGACCCGAAGGTGTTCCTGTTCGACGAGCCGCTGTCCAACCTCGACGCCAAGCTGCGAGTGGCGATGCGGGCCCAGATCAAGGCCTTGCACCAGCGTCTGAAGACCACCACCGTCTATGTCACGCACGACCAGATCGAGGCGATGACGATGGCTGATCGCATCGTGGTGATGCACGACGGCATCGTCGAGCAGATCGGCACGCCGCTCGAGCTGTTCGACCGGCCGCGCAACCTGTTCGTCGCCCAGTTCATCGGCTCGCCGGCGATGAACGTGGTGGCCGGCACGCTGCGGCGCGAGGGGGCTGAAACCTATGTCGAGGCGCTGGGCCAGCGCTGGCCGTGCCCGAACGGCATCGGCGGCCAGAACGGCCAGGCGGTGAGCTACGGCATCCGGCCGACCGACGTTGGCCTGGGGGCGAATGCCCAGGGTCTGACAGCCAAGGTCATCGTCGTCGAGCCTACCGGGGCCGAGACGGAACTGCTACTGCAGGTGGGCGAGGGCGCCTCCGCGGTCCGGCTCGTCGTCGTGATTCACGACCGAGCGGACGTGAAGCCGGACGACATCGTCCCGCTCGCGATCGTAGGCGCCAAGGCGCATGTGTTCGACGAACATTCCGGTGCCCGCCTGTAGCTGCGACCGGGAAGCTGCCTCACCCGATGACTCGCAATGCGCATGGTCACCTGCTGGACCTGCTGGGCGCGGCGATCGTCGCCGGTCGCCATGCGGTTGGCGCGTCTTTGCCACCGGAGCCGCAGCTGTGCGAGGCCTTCGGCGTCAGCCGCACCGTCGTGCGCGAGGCGGTCAAGTCGCTCGTGGCGAAGGGCTTGCTCGTCACCGGCCCCAAGGTCGGTACGCACGTCTTGGCCGAGGAGCACTGGAACTGCTTCGACCCCGACGTCGTCGCCTGGCAGCTCGAGGCCGGCCTGTCGCGCGAGCACCTGCGCGACCTTCAGGAGCTGCGCCGCCTGCTCGAGCCGGCGGCGGTGCGCATGGCCGCCGAGCGCGCCACGCCTGAGGACCTGGCCGAGATCGAAGCCGCCTATGCCGGCATGAAGCACGCGGTGCAGTTCGGCGGCGACTACATCAGCCACGACCTGCGCTTCCACCAGGCGCTGCTGCGCGCCGGCCACAACCGCATGGTGGCGCAGATGAGCAAGGTGCTGGGCTCGCTGCTGCGCACCAGCCTCGAGATTTCCACCGCGCGGCCCGACGGGCCGGCCTCGTCGCTGCCGATGCACCGCGCGGTGCTCGACGCGGTGATAGCGCGCCAGCCGGCAAAGGCCGAAAGGGCGAGCCGGACCTTGATCGACAGCGCGCACGACGACATGGCGGTGGTGCTGGCATCGCGGCGCTAGCCCGAACTTTGAACCCCCGATCGGGCGCAGAGCCAGCATTGACACGGGTCTTGGCTTGATTGATCGCCACATTCGTAGCCATGTATTGCGGGTTAACTCGAGTTTCGCAAGGCCAGCGGTGCGCCTATACCCGATGCCATGTACATCGAGTCCGTCCCCAACCGTAGCTCCCCTCCCGCGATCCTCCTGCGCGAGTCCTACCGAGAGGACGGCAAGGTCCGCAAGCGCACCCTGGCCAACCTGTCGTGCCTGTCGGCCTCGGTCATCGAGGGCTTGAAGGTCTTGCTGCGCGGCGGCGTGGCAGTCCCCAGCGCCCAGGAGGTCTTCACCGTCGAGCGCAGCCTGCCCCACGGCCACGTGGCCGCCGTGCTGGGCAGCGCGCGCGGCTGTGGCGCGGCGGTGTGGTTCGCCACTGCACCCAAGGAGCTGCAACCGATCCTGCTGGCCCTGCTGGTAGCGCGTGTCACCGAGCCCGCCTCCAAGCTCGCCACGCACCGGCTGCTGCACGACGATACCGCCAGCTCATCGCTGGGTCGCGTGCTCGGCGTGGGTCAGTGCAGCGCCGACGACCTGTACCGGGCCCTGGACTGGCTGCACGAGGCGCAGCCCGCGATCGAGCGCCGCCTGGCGCGCCAGCACCTGCTGGGCTCCACCCTGGTGCTGTACGACCTGACTTCCACCTGGCTGACCGGGCGCTGTTGCGAGCTGGCCGCGCGCGGCCATTCACGCGACGGCAAGCGCGACGATCCGCAGATCGTCTTTGGCCTGATCTGCTCCGCGCAGGGCTGTCCGATCGCGGTGGAGGTGTTCCCCGGCAACACCGGCGATCCGGCCACCGTGGCCGCACAGGTGAGCAAGCTGCGCGAGCGCTTCGGCATCGAGCACATCGTATGGGCGGGCGACCGCGGCATGCTCACCTCGGCGCGCATCGAGCAGGTGCTCGCGCCCCAGGGCATGGACTGGGTCAGCTCGTTGCGCGCCTCGCAGATCGCGCAACTGGCCGCCGAGCACGGGCCGTTTCAGCCCGACCTGTTCGACCAGCGCAATCTGATCGAACTCACCAGCGAGCACTTCCCGGGCGAGCGCCTGGTGGTGTGCCGCAACCCGCTGCTGGCCGACGAGCGCGCGCGCAAGCGCGGCGAACTGCTCGCCGCCACCGAGGCCGACCTGGCCAAGATCGCCGCGGCCACCCAGCGTCAGCGCTCTGCGCTGCGCGGTGAGCAGGCCATCGCGCTGCGCGTGGGCCGCGTGATCCAGCGCTTCCGCATGGCCAAGCACTTCGAGCTCACCATCACTGCGTCGTCGCTGAGCTGGCGGCGCCGCCAAGAGGCCATCGACCACGAGGCAGCACTGGACGGCATCTACGTGATCCGCACCAGCGTGAGCGCCGACCAGTTGGATGCCGCCGCGGCCGTGGCCGCCTACAAGAGCCTGTCCAACGTGGAGCGGGCCTTCCGCTCGATCAAGACCGTGGACCTGCAGGTACGCCCGGTCTTCCACTACAACGCCCAGCGCGTACGCGCGCACGTGTTCCTGTGCGTGCTGGCCTACTACGTCGAGTGGCACATGCGCGCGCGCCTGAAGCCCCTGCTGTTCGACGACGAGTACCTCGACGAGGCTAGCGCCAGCCGCGCCTCGCCGGTGCTCAAGGCCGTGCGCTCCGAGCACGCCAAGAACAAAGACATCCACAAACTCGCCGACGACGGCTTGCCGCTGCACAGCTTCCGCACCCTGCTGCGCGACCTCGCGACCCTGGCCTACAACATCACCCACACACGGTTGAACCCAGAGGCCAAGATCGTCCTGACCACGCGCCCCACGCCGCTGCAGGCCAAGGCCTTCGCACTGCTCGACCTCAACCCCGCCTGTACCCAGTAGACACCCCCTCCGTCGAGCGAAAAACTCAGGCGGGACGGGGACTTGCGATCAGCGATAAGTCAAAGTTCGGGCTAGAGAATCGCTGACGGGGCGGCGCTCAGCGCGGGCTGAACCACTCGGCCCAATAGTCGATGCAGGCCTTGATCTTCGGCAGCCGCTGGCGGGCACTGGCGGTCACCGCATGAATGGGCACGGGCTGCAGATCGACGAACTCGGGCAGCACAGTCACCAGCCGCTTCTGCGCCACCAGCGGCTCGGCCGCGATCGTCGCCAAGCGGCCGATGCCAAGGCCCTGCAGCACCATGTTGGCGGCCAGGCCGG
>DATHWJ010000283.1:0-2425 GCA_035460745.1 Ideonella sp.
CAGCACGAACAGCACGGCCATGATCGGCGCGCCCAGCAGCGCCATGGTGGCGGCCGTGCGGGCCGCCTGCACCAGCGGCGGCCGGCCCACCGGCATGTGCGCATTGACCAGCGCCGTGAGCAGGCCCAGCAGCGCCACCAGCATGGCCCCCGCCGTCGGCAAGGACTGCGAGAAGAAGAAGTTGGTGAGCATCGTGAAGAAGCCCAGGAAGAAGATGACGAAAGCGTCGCGCTTGGCGCGCAGCTCCAGCGTCTTCAGGGCCAGCAGCACGATGATCAGCGTCACCCCCGCGTCGCGGCCGAGCAGCGTGCGGTGCGTCGCGAAGGTGGCGACCAGGGTCACGGCCAGCAGGCCGGCCAGCCACCACTTGCCCGGCAACGGTTTTCCGCTCACGGCCAGCCAGCCGCGCCACGCCAGCATGGTCGCGGCCATCAGGCTGCACCACAGGGGCAGGTTGCCGACTTGGGGCAGCATCACCCAGCCGATGACCAGCAGCAGGAACAGGGCGTCCCGGCTGTCGCGCGGCAGGGCGTTCAGGCGCTTCAGCATGTGGCGAGCGCCTCCAGGCAGCGGCGCTTGTGCGCTTCACCGGCGGCCGGCTTGATCTCCTGGCCGGGCAGGCGCAGGCCATAGTCCAGCCCGAGCCGGTCGGCCTGCAGCACCCAGGCCGCCAGCCGCGAGAGCTTGTGCTCGGTGTCCAGGTGGCCGGCCTGCGCGAAGTCCAGCCACAACTCGTAGCGCTGGGCCTGCTGGGTGTCGCGGCTGACCAGCTCGTCGGCCTTGGCGGCCTTCTTCCACACCACCAGCTTGAGCGGGTCGCCACGGCGGTAGGCGCGAACGCCATCGAACTCGCCGCCACTGTGCACGCGCGTGGGCGCCAGCCCGCCGGAGCGCGGCTCGCCCGGTGGCAGCGGCGGCGGAAACGCCTCGGGCGCGGGATAGACCAGCACCTGCGAGGCGGGCCGCCAGACGGTCCAGACCCGGAAAGTGCCCAGGGGGAAGCGCGTCTCGGCCGTGAGCGGGGGCACGTGGTGCAGGCCGCGCCGAGCGGGCTTGAAGGCCACGTGCACCGTGCTGCGCCCTTGCGGCGGCACGTCGGTCCAGACCCAGCGGTCTTCGTGCGTGGCCTCGAGGATCGCCATGCCGATGCCGTAGCGCACGGAAGCACGCTCGTTGGTCAGCACCACCGTCAGCGTGGCGCTGGTGCCTGCGAACTGCGCTTCCGGCGTCATCAGGTTCATGGTGAGGCCGCGCAACGTCGCGTGGCACACGTGCATGCCGACCACCGCGCTGCCGGCCAGCAGAAAGGTGAGCAGGTAGCCCAGGTTCAGCTGGTAGTTGATGGAGGCCACCAGCAGCACGACCAACGTGGCGCCCAGCATGAAGCCCGGCCGCGTCGGCAGGATGTACACGTTGCGCTGCGTCAGCGTCATCGTGTCCATGAGCGGCAGCCGCGACTGCCACCATTGGCGGAAGCGCTTGCGGGCGAAACCGAAGGGGTTGAGAACGGCCGCGTCCATGGCGCTTACGGAAGGGGCACCGCCTCCAGCATTGCGCGGACTTGTTCGATCGGGCCGCGGCCGGCGTCGCCGACCGGGATCATGCGGTGCGCCACGGTCTGCGGTAGGATGGACTGCACGTCGTCCGGCGCCACGTAGTCGCGCCCGCTGAGCATGGCCTGGGCCTTGGCCGCGCGGATCACGGCGATGCCGGCACGCGGCGACAGGCCCTGCAGGAACCAGCGACCCGACCGTGTGGCGGCCACGAGGTCCTGCACATAGGTGAGCAGCGGCTCGGCCGCATGCACCTGCAGCACCTTCTGCTGCAAAAGTTGCAAGTCGACCGGCGTCAGCGTGTTGTGCATCGCCTCGACCATGCCGCGCCGGTCGGCGCCGCTCAGCAGTTCGCGCTCGGCCGCGCGATCCGGGTAGCCGAGCGAGATGCGCATCAGGAAGCGGTCCAGCTGCGACTCGGGCAGGGCGAAGGTGCCGAGCTGGTCGTGCGGGTTCTGGGTGGCGATGACGAAGAAGGGCGAGGGCAGGGCGCGGGTCTCGCCTTCGACCGTCACCTGCTTTTCCTCCATCGCTTCCAAGAGCGCGCTCTGGGTCTTGGGGCTGGCCCGGTTGATCTCGTCGGCCAGCAGCACCTGCGCGAACACCGGGCCCGGATGGAAGACGAAGGCTTCCTTGGCGCGCTCGTAGATCGACACGCCCGACAGGTCGCTGGGCATCAGGTCGGCGGTGAACTGCACCCGCGAAAAGTGCAGGCCGAACGAACGCGCCAACGCATGGGCCAGGGTGGTCTTGCCGACGCCCGGAACGTCCTCGATCAGCAGGTGCCCCCCAGCCAGCAGGCAGGCGACGCAGTCGCGCACCTGGGCGGGCTTTCCGACGAGCACCGTGTTAAGCTGGTCCAGGAGCGATTT
>DATHWJ010000284.1:0-9385 GCA_035460745.1 Ideonella sp.
ACAGCCCCATCACCGGCGGCGACGGCAACCGCGAATTTTTCATACACGCACGTCGGCACTGATCGACGGCCCCCCACGACAAGGCACTGCCATGACCGCTGCTTCCCACTTCCCGCTGAGCCTGGAGTTCTTCCCGCCCAAGACGCCCGAAGGCGTCACCAAGCTGGCCGCTGCGCGTGCCGAGCTGTATGCGCTGAAGCCCGCGTTCTGCTCCGTCACCTATGGCGCGGGCGGCTCCACGCAGGACGGCACTCTGAACACCGTGCAGGCCATCGTGGCCGAGGGCTACGAAGGAGCCCCGCACTTCAGCTGCATAGGCGCCGGTGCCGACGCCATCCGCGACAAGCTCGCGCAGTTCAAGGCCCACAAGATCCGCCGCATCGTCGCGCTGCGTGGCGACCTGCCCAGCGGCTATGGCGGCTTCGGCGAGTTCCGCTACGCCAGCGACCTGATCGCCTTCATCCGCCAGGAGACCGGCGACGACTTCCACATCGAGGCCGCCGCCTACCCCGAGATGCACCCGCAGGCGCGCTCGCCGCAGGCCGACCTGCAGGCCTTCGCCACCAAGGTGCGCGCGGGCGCCGACTCGGCGATCACGCAGTTTTTCTTCAACCCCGACGCCTACTTCCGCTTCGTCGACGAGGTGCGCGCGCTCGGGCTGGACGTGCCGGTCGTGCCCGGCATCATGCCCATCACCAACGCCAGCGGACTGATGCGCTTTGCCGACAGCACCGGCGCCGACATCCCGCGCTGGATACGCCTGCGGCTGCAGAGCTTCGGCGACGACACGGCCAGCATCAAGGCCTTCGGGCTGGACGTCGTCAGCACGCTGTGCGAGCAACTGCGCCGCGGCGGCGCACCGGGGCTGCACTTCTACACGATGAACCAGAGCACGGCGACGCTGGCGGTGTGCCGGCGGTTGGGGCTGTAACAGCCCGCCAGCCTTTCAGGCCTCTGACAGCTGCTTCCGAGGCCTGCCGCCCAGCTTGCCGTTCTGGCGCGCCGCCGCCGCCTTGGATTCGCTGACAGAGCGGCCGCCAAGCTTGCCGTTTTCCGACGCCATCCACCGCTTCGAGCCGAGAAAACCCTCGAGCAGCGCCGGTATGTACAGATCCACATCCAGCTTGGGAAAGTGAACGCCGAGACCCGAGGGACTGATTTCCGCATCGACAAGATCAGCGGGGTGCGCCCCCTCCAGCCCCTGCGCGTCACGAGGGGCGAACGCGATCTGCAGGCCGGATGCGAGAGAAATGACGACCCGCGATATCCGCCGGTCGTATCGAACCGCAATGGCGGCAGGGAATGCAGCCCTCTTTGCAGCGCCGCGGCGGTTGGCTGCCTCGAAGGCGTCGTCAGAAATGTCCATGCAGTTGACTCCAGGCGGCGCAGAGCAATTCGAGATTCGCCGCCAATTCGTCGGCGATCTTGCCCAATAGCTTGCGGGAGAAGCCATAGTTCTCCCGCAGTTCCGGCGGACCGTCGGGACACTGCAGGTTGAAAACGGCTTCGCAACCGCTTCCCTGAACATGCACATGTGCGGGACGGTGGTCGTTCGGGTAGATCACCACACGCAGCCCGAACATGACCAGCACCGTCGGCATGGTAGCACCAACCTAAACGGCTTGGGTTATTTCCTGGCGAAGACCATCTGCACGACCGAGGAGCGCCCGATCAGGCGTCCTTACGCCAGAACACGCCCTCCTCCGTCAGCATCGCATCCAGCGGCACATCGTGCGGCTCGGCCTCCAGCCACGGCACGTAGCCGTGCGAGTAGCCGATGCCGCCCGTCACCGGCGCGGGATCCAGCGCGGCCAGCGTGCGGTCGTAGAAGCCGCCGCCATAGCCCAGCCGGGTGCCGCCGGGGCCGAAGCCCACGCAGGGCACCAGCAGCAGCTCGGGGTGGAACTGCTCGGTGTCCTTGGGCTTGGGGATGCCGTAGGCGTCTTCTTCCATCGGGCAGCCGGGGTACCAGACGTGGAAGGTGAGCTGCTTGGTCTCGCGGTTCATCACCGGCAGGCCGATGCGGCGGTGCTCGTCGGCCTCGGCCCAGCGGTACAGGGCCGGCAGCGCGTCGAACTCGCCCTTGATCGGCCAGTAGGCGCCGATGGTCTTCTCCTGCCGTGTGATCAGCCAGACCTGCAGCACCTCCTGCAGGTGGGCGGCGCGCTGGTGGCGGTCGAGCAGGCTGAGGCGCTCGGCCTGTAGCTGTTTGCGCAACACGGCTTTGTCGCGCGAGGGTTCGAGCGGGAAGGGCAAGGGCATGGCGGGCAGCGGTTCAACCGGGTGGCGGGCTGGAAAGCTGCATTGTGCGTGTTGTCGCGCGGCGCGCGTCGGCCATCACGGCTCCACTAGACTGCCCGACCATGCCAAGCAAACCGATCGATGACAGCTTCGTCCAGTGGTGCACCGAGCTGCTCTCGGGGCTCGGCCCGGTGCGCGTCAAGCGCATGTTCGGCGGCCACGGGCTGTATGTCGACGAGATCTTCATCGCGATCATCGCCGGCGAGGTGCTCTACCTGAAGGTGGACGGGACCACCCGGCCGCAGTTCGAAGCGGCCGGCAGCGTGGCGTTCGAGTACACCACCGCCACCGGCGCGCGGGGCGCGATGGGTTATTTCAGCGCGCCGGACGAAGCCATGGAGGCGCCGTCAGCCATGCTGGCCTGGGGCCGCCTGGCGATGGCCTCGGCGCTGCGCGCCAGGGCCAGCAAGCCGTCGGCAAAGAAGCCGGCCGCGCGCCGCACCACCGGCAGCTGAACCGGCTCGGCGTCGGCCTGCCAGTCCAGCCAGGCTTGTTCGCCGGCGTGCAGGGGCTCGGCGATCAGTTCGTCGCCGCGCCGCACCGACAGCCGCTCGCCGACGGCCAGCACGTGGTCGTCGAGGTCGTTGTCTCGGGTGATCCAGGCGCTGGCGCCGCCGGCCAGGGTCAGCACGCCGTCTTCCGGAGCGCGCCAGCGGCGGGCGTTTTGAAGGCCGAAGTAGGCCGCAGAAGGCAAGCGGCCGGGATGACGCACGCTGGGTTGTGAGACTTTGCGCGCGGAGGTGTTTTCATGCATCATCATCATCAATCTCCTGTAGCTCGCGGAGGCGTTCCGTGTGAGTGAACTATGCCTACGGCAGCGCAGTTTGACCAATGCTCTTTGAGACCGCCATTCATTACACCCGAACATGAATCAGCGCCAACATCGCCCGCTCTCCCTGGACTTCCTGCGCACCTTCGAGGCGGTCGCCCGGGGCCTGAGCTTCAGCGGCGCCGCCGAGGAGCTGCACATCACGCAGCCGGCCATCAGCCGCCAGATCAAGGGCCTGGAGGAGGAGCTGGGCGCGCCGCTGTTCAACCGCGGCACCCGCAAGGTCGAGCTGACCAGCGCGGGCCAGAGCCTGCTGCGCACCGTCGAGCCGCTGCTGGGCCGGCTGGACGCCGCGGTGCGGCAGATCCGTGTCGCGCGCGGCCGGGCGCAGGTCAGCGTCTCTACCTTTCCTTCCTTCGCGTCGCTCTGGCTGATGCCGCGGCTGGAGAGCTTCGAGCGCGAGCACCCGCTGATCGACATCCGCATCTCGGCCACCGACCGCCTGATCGAGCTCGACGACCCCGAGCTCGACGTGCTGCTGCGCAACTGCGTGCCCGAGCGGGCGCCGCCCGGCGCGCTGCGCATGTTCGGCGAGGTGCTCACGCCGGTGATAGGCGTGCGCCTGGCCGACGCGATCCAGCGCGGCGACGCCCCGCCGCTGAAGCTGCCGGCCGACCTGGCCCAGCACACGCTGCTGGAGATGGAAGACGGCAGCGCCAGCTCCATCCTCTACGCCTGGCCCAACTGGCTCGCACCGCACGGCCTGGCGGCCCTGGTGCCGCGCCGCTGGATCAGCGTGAACTACACCCACCAGCAGGTGCAGGCCGCCCTGGCCGGCCACGGCGTGGCGCTGGCCCGCCTCTCGATGGTGCACGACGCGCTGGAGCGCGGCGAGCTGATCGAACCCTTCGGCGGCGCCTACCGCACGCCGTCGCGCTATGGCTACTGGCTGGTGCCGCTGGAGAGCGCCGCGTCGTCCAGCGCCAGCGTGCGGCCCGAGCTGCAGGCCTTCTGCGACTGGGTCATGGCGCACTCGGCGCTGACGCGTGCGGCGCTGGGGGAGGCCTGAGCCGTTTCAGGCCTTGAACGGATTGGCGATTCGCACGCCGCCAAAGCTGGCGCCGTCCTGCATGTCTTCGCTCAACAAGCGGGCGCACCCGCTGGCAATCGCAGCCTGCACGATCAGCGCGTCGTAGAACGACACGCTGTGCAGCACATGCAGGTCCAGTGCTTCGGCGATCAGGCGCGCGGTGGCCGGCACGACCTCGAACCGCGAATGGAACGCGAGCCGCTCGCGCACCAAGGCGGCAGGCAGCTTCAGTTTGCGCAGGGCCACGTTGGCGTACTCCTGCAGCACCTGGGTGGACAGCACGCCCGTTCCCGCGCGGCGGTGCTCGGCAATCAAGGTGAGCGCGCAACGCTGCTTGTCGGGTTCATCGGCCGCATCGGCATAGACCAGGACGTTGGTGTCCAGGAAACTACGCACGGCGATTGGCCTCCTCGCGGTCGAAGCGCCACCCCTTCAGCCGCCCGGGCGTGGCCAGTGCCGACCGCTCGAAGGCCTGGAGTTCTGCTTCGGTCTGCTGACCGCCGGCCAACTGCTCCAGGTAGTCGCGAACGGCCTGGTTCAGGCTCTTGCCCATGGCCTGCGCAACCTTGCGGGCCTCTTCGGCCACGCGCTCATCGACGGAGAGGGTGATGTTCATCTGCAGCCCCACTGATAATGTGCACACATAATATGTGCGGACGGCGGCGCGCGCAATCGGGTGCCGAAAGCCCCGGCCTCAGCCCCTACTTCCCGCGTCGCACCCGGTACGGATCCTTGAACCCCAGCGCCAGCAGGATGGCACTCTCGCGTGCCTCCATGGCCTCAGCCTCGGGCCCGTCGTCCTCGTGGTCGTAACCCTGTGCATGCAGGGTGCCGTGCACCAGCAGGTGGGCGTAGTGGTGGGCCACCGGCAGGCGCTGCTCGCGCGCCTCGCGCGCCACCACCGGCGCGCACAAGATGAGGTCGGCCGCCACCACCGGTTCGGCGCTGTAGTCGAAGGTCAGCACGTTGGTCGCGTAGTCCTTGCCGCGGTAGCCCTTGTTGAGCGCCCGGCCCTCGTCCTCGTCGACGATGCGCACCGTGATCTCGCCCGGCGCGTCGAGCGCGGCGCGTATCCAGCGGGCCACGGAGGAGCGCGGCAACTGCTCCCGGTGGCGCGCATCCACGAACTGGAGCGACAAGCCGAGTGACGGGCGGGCGATGCGGGGCATGGCGCTCAGCCCACCGGCGCGGCGCCGTTGTTGCCGGCCCGGCGTTCGCGGCCGCCGTCGGCAGACGCCGCATCGAGCCGCTCCCGCTGCGCGTCGTAGGCCTCGACGATCTTGGCCACCAGCGGGTGGCGCACCACGTCGCCGGCCGTGAAGCGTGTCATCGCGATGGCCGGCACG
This sequence comes from Ideonella sp., assembly GCA_035460745.1. Lineage (GTDB taxonomy): Bacteria > Pseudomonadota > Gammaproteobacteria > Burkholderiales > Burkholderiaceae_C > Ideonella. The sequence goes on from DATHWJ010000284.1 coordinate 5,507, forward strand.
TCCTTCAGCACTTCGGCGGCATCGATCAGCCCGCTGGGCATGCCGCGCGGCAGGTCGATCTGGCTGACGTCGCCGGTCACCACCGCCTTGGAGCCGAAGCCGATGCGCGTCAGGAACATCTTCATCTGCTCGGGCGTGGTGTTCTGCGCCTCGTCCAGGATCACGAAGGAGTGGTTCAGCGTGCGCCCGCGCATGAAGGCCAGCGGCGCGATCTCCAGCGTGGCCTTCTCGAAGGCCTTGGTGACGCGCTCGAAACCCATCAGGTCGTACAGCGCGTCATAGAGCGGGCGCAGGTAGGGATCGACCTTCTGCGTCAGGTCGCCGGGCAGGAAGCCCAGCCGCTCGCCGGCCTCCACCGCAGGGCGCGTCAGCACGATGCGCTGCACGCTGCTGCGCTCCAGCGCGTCCACCGCGCAGGCCACTGCGAGAAAGGTCTTGCCGGTGCCGGCCGGGCCGATGCCGAAGCTGATGTCGTGCGACAGGATCTGGCGCAGGTACTGCACCTGGTTGGGCGTGCGGCCCTGCAGGTCGGCGCGGCGGGTGTGCAGCACGATGTGCTCGCCGCTGCCCGCGGGCGCCAGCGCCACGGTGTCGCCCCGGCGCAGGTCGTCGAGCGCGAGCTGCAGGGTGTCGGCGGTGATGGGCTTCCTGGCCCGCTCGTAGAGCGACTCCAGCAGCGCCAGCACGCGCTCGGCGTCGCGCTTGCCGCCCTCGATCTTGAAAGCGCCCTGGCGCCGGCTGATGGTGACCGGCAGCATGCCTTCGATCGCCCGCAGGTGTTCGTCGAGCGCGCCGCTGAGGTGGCCCAGGCGGGTGTTGTCCAGGGGCGAGAAGGTGTGGCGAAGAATCAAAAGGGCGTGCGTCCAGCGTTGATGAAACGGAAACGGGCGTGATTGTCCGGCAAAGGATAATCCCCCGCCATGATCGGCCGCCTCTCGGGTCAAGTCGCGGAGAAGTCCCCTCCGCAAGTGCTCATCGACGTCAACGGCGTCGGCTACGAGCTCGATGTGCCCATGAGCACCTTCTACAACCTGCCATCGCTGGGCGAGCGGGTGACGCTGCTGACGCACTTCGTGGTGCGCGAAGACGCGCAGCTGCTCTACGGCTTCCTGACCGGCGAGGAGCGCGCCACCTTTCGCCTGCTGATCAAGATCTCCGGCGTCGGGCCGCGCACCGCCTTGTCCATCCTGTCGGGCCTGTCGGTCGCCGACCTGGCCGGCGCGGTGACGCGGCAGGAGGGCGGCCGGCTGCAGAAGGTGCCGGGCATCGGCAAGAAGACGGCCGAGCGGCTGCTGCTGGAGCTCAAGGGCAAGCTGGGCGCCGACCTCGGCGCCACCGGCGGGGCGGTGGCCAGCGACGCCCAGGCCGACATCGTGCAGGCCCTGGTGGCCCTGGGCTACAACGAGAAGGACGCCGCGCTGGCGCTGAAGAAGCTGCCGGCCGAGGTGGGCGTCAGCGAGGGCATCAAGCTGGCGTTGAAGTCGCTGGGCTGAGCCCGGCCGGCGGCGCGCTGCCGGCCGCGCCGGCGCTCGGCCTGGTGCCGCCCAAGCAAGCGTTCTCGGGCCCGGCGGACGCTGCCCCACCGGGGTAGCATCACACGCCCATGACCTTCGCCCGCACCAAGATCCAGCCCCCCCGCCCGCGCGGCCGGGCGCTGCTCTCGCGGCCGCGCGTCGATGCGCCGCTGCGCGAGGCGCTGGCCACGCAGCGCCTGGTGCTGGTCAGCGCCCCGGCCGGCTATGGCAAGAGCGCGCTGATGGCGCAGCAGCTGCAGGACTGGCCGGCCGGCGTGGCCCTGGCCTGGGTGGCGGCCGATGCGGGGGACGACCTGCCGCGGCTGCTGGAGTGCCTGGTCGCCGCGCTGGAGCCCTACGACCTGCCATGGCGCAGCGCGCCCGAGGCGCTGGTAGCGGGCGCGGGCGATGCAGCCGGCCGCACGCGCTTCACGGTGGAGCTGCTCAATGCGCTCGAGGCGGCCGACGTGCCGCACGGCGTGATCGTGATCGACGATCTGCACCGCATGGTCGACGACGACGTGCACCGTTTTCTCGACGCCCTGATCGACCGGCTGGGCCCGCGCTGGACCGTGGCCATCCTGACGCGGCACGACCCGCCGCTGTCGCTGCCGCGCTGGCGCGTGGCCGGCGAGCTGGCCGAGTTCCGGCAGGAGACGCTGCGCTGGACGCGCGACGAGCTGGGCACCTGGCTCGCCGCAGCCGGCACCCCGCCCGAGCGGCTGGACGCGCTGCTCGCGCGCACCGAGGGCTGGGCAGCCGGCGTGCAGCTCGCGCTGCGGGTGGGCGGCAGCGGCGCGGCGCTCGGCGGCGAACGGGCCTTCACCGACTTCCTGACGCTGGAGGTGATCGACACGCTGGACGCCGAGCTGCGCAGCTTCCTGCTGCAGGTCTGCGTGCTGCCGGAGCTGACCGCAGGGCGCGCGGCCGCCGTGAGCGGCCGGCCCGACGCGGCGCGCCTGCTCGAACGCGTCGAGCTGATGGGCCTGTTCGTCACCGCGCTCGAAGCCCACGAGCCCACGCTCAAGCTGCACGACCTCTTCCGCGCCGCGCTCGAGCAGCGCCTGCGGCTGGAGCGCCCCGATGCGCTGCCGCAGCTGCTGCGCCGGGCCGCGGCCGGCGAGACCGACCCGGTGCGCCGCATCACGCTGCTGCTGCGTGCGGGCGACGACGCCGGCGCGGCGCAGGTGCTGCTGGAGGCCACGCCGGCGTGGATCACGGCCGGCGCACTGCCCACGGTGCGCACGATGCTCGCGCAGTTCGACGCCGCCACGCGCGAGCAGCAGGCCGCCTGGCATCTCTCGCAGTGCCTGCTCGGCTGGGGCCAGGGCGACTTCACGGCCATGGACAGCTCGGCGCGCGCCGCGCAGGCACTGGGCGAAAGCGCCGGCGACGGCGAGGTCGCGGCCATGGGGCTGGGCTACCGCGCGATCGCGCTCAACTTCCTGAGCCGCCGCGGCCTGCGCCAGCTGGGTGTCGAGAAGCTGCAGGCCCGCGCGCCGGCGCCGCACGTGGTGACCGGCGTCGCGCTCGCGTGGGCCGATATCGACGAGGGGCGCTTCGACGACGCGCGCCGGCGCTATGCGGCCACGCTGGCGCACCTGGAGCGCAGCACCGAGCCGCACCTGTGGTACCAGGGCAACCTGGGCACGGTGGGCGTGCACATCCCGGGCATGGGGCCGCTGACCGAGCGCTGGATAGCCGGCGCGCTGCGCGTCAGCGGCGAGCAGCCCTTGACGCTGAAGGCCATGGCGCTGGTCACGCGAGGCTGGCACCGCCTGCTGGTCAAGGGCGACATCGCCGGTGCGCGCGAAGCGCTCGCCGCCACGCAGCAGGAGCTGCGCTGGCTGGCCGAACCCACCGGCGTGAATGCGCTGGCCACCGTGCTGCAGCTGCAGGTCGAGGCCGCCAGTGGCGACGCGGCCGCCATGCGCGAGGCGATGCAGCAACTGCTGCAGGGCCCTTCCACCGGCCAGGGCCACCGCGCGAGATGGATCGTCGCGAACTTCATCGCCGGCTGTGCGGCCGCGGTCGGCGACGCCGACGCGCTGCGCGAGCAGCTCGAGGTGCTGGAGGCGACGCCGGTCGAGGGCGCCCTGCCTGGGCTGCACGGCATCGTCATCGACATCGCCCGCGGCCATGCCGTCTGGCTGCGCGGCGAGGTGGACGAGGCCATCGCCTGCTGGCAGCGCGCGGTGGCCGACGAGACCGGCTTGATACGCACCCGGCTGGATGCGCCGACGCGCCTCTTCCTCGCTGCCGCCTGCCTGCGCGCGGGCCGCGTGCGCGAGGCCGCGGCACCGCTGGCGGGCCTGCACACGCGGGCGCTGCACGGCGCGGCGGGCGCGGCGCTCTTCGCACGGCC
>DATHWJ010000285.1:0-4381 GCA_035460745.1 Ideonella sp.
GGCCGCGCGCGCAGCGCGCATCAATAACAAATCCGGCGACCCCCGAACGAAGCGAACGCAGTGAGCGAAGGGAGTTGGGCGCCGTGGCCGGCCCACCGAGCACCGCAGAGCAGTCCGAGCGAAGCGAGGACCGCCGAACCCAGCCGCCGCAGGGCGCAGGGCCGGCTCAGCTCACTCAACCAACCGCAAGCGCCAAAGCCGGCTCTACAGCTTCTGGGATTGCATGAACTGATCGAACCGCGCTTCGGTGAAGCGGAACCACAAGTTCTGGTCGCGCCGGAAGTTGTCGTAGTCGGCGTAAACCTTCTTCCAAGCCGGGTTGGAGGCCGAGAGCTCGGCATACACCGCCATCGACTCCTTGAACGCCGCGTCCATCACCGCCTTCGGGAAAGGCACCAGCTTGGTCTTGGCCGCCACCAGCTGCTTCAGCGCGATGGGGTTGCGCGCGTCGTACTTGGCTTGCATGTCCACGTGCGCATAGGCCGAGGCGGCTTCGACGATGGCCTTGTACTCGGCCGACAGCGCTGCGTAGGACTTCTTGTTGATGTAGAAGTCGATCTGCGGGCCGCCCTCCCACCAGCCGGGGTAGACGTAGTACGGTGCGACCTTGTTGAAGCCCAGCTTCTGGTCGTCGTAGGGGCCGACCCACTCGGCGGCGTCGATGGTGCCCTTCTCCAGGGCCTGGTAGACCTCGCCGCCGGGGATGTTCTGCGGCACGGCGCCCATGCGCTCGATGATCTTGCCGGCGAAGCCGCCGATGCGGAACTTCAGGCCCTTCATGTCGGCCAGCGACTTGAGCTCCTTGCGGAACCAGCCGCCCATCTGCGCGCCGGTGTTGCCGCCGGGGAAGTTGACGATGTTGTACTGGTCGTAGAACTCGCGCATCAGCTTCAGGCCATTGCCTTCGAACATCCATGCGGTCATCTGGCGGCTGTTCAGGCCGAAGGGGATGGCCGCGCCGATCGCGAAGGTCGGGTCCTTGCCGAAGAAGTAGTAAGGCACGGTGTGGCACATGTCGACCGAGCCGTTCTGCACGCCATCGACCACGCCGAAAGGCGGCATCAGTTCGCCGCCCGCATGCACCGAGATCTCGAACTTGCCGCCGGTCATTTCCTTGACCTTGCCGGCGAACACGTCGGCCGCGCCGAAGATGGTGTCGAGCGACTTCGGGAAGCTCGAGGCCAGCCGCCAGCGGATGTTGGCCTGGGCATGCACGATCGCCGGCGCACTGCCCGCAGCGAGTACACCGGCCAGGCCGGCGCCACGAACAAAGGAACGACGTTCGATCATGGATAAGTCTCCTCAGCAGATAAGTTGGATCACGGGAAAGGGATTCGCGGCGAATTCTAGAAGCCGCTCCCGCGCCAACCCCGAGGGGATTACCCGGTCAACTCCCGGCCACCTTCATGCGGCCCAGCAGCACCGAGCCCACCGTCTTGGCGCCCATGTTGTAGACGTCGGCGCCGACCGCCTGGATGTCGAGCAGCATCTCGCGCAGGTTGCTGGCGATGGTGATCTCGTGCACCGGGTGCACGATGCGGCCGCCCTCGACCCAGTAGCCGGCCGCGCCGCGCGAGTAGTCGCCGGTCACGTAGTTGACGCCCTGGCCCATCAGCTCGGTGACGAACAGGCCGCGGCCCAGCTTGCGCAGCATCTCATCGAGGTGGTCGCCGGGCTGCGTCAGGCGGCTGCTCAGGCGCAGGTTCTGCGAGCCGCCGGCATGGCCGGTGGTGCGCATGCCGAGCTTGCGCGCCGAGTAGCTGGAGAGGAAGTAGCCCTGCACCACGCCGCCGCTGACGACCTCGCGGGCCTGCGTGCGCACGCCCTCGTCGTCGAACGGCGCGCTGCCCTTGCCGCGCCGCAGGTGGGGCAGCTCGGCCACGTCGATGTGGGCCGGCAGCACCTGCTTGCCCAGGCTGTCCTGCAAGAAGGTGGCCTTGCGGTAGAGCGCGCCGCCGCTGGTGGCCTGCACGTAGGCGCCGAGCAGGCCGGCGGCCACGGTGGACTCGAACAGCACCGGCACCTCGCAGGTGGCGATCTTGCGCGACTTCAGGCGCGACAAGGCGCGCTCGGCGGCGTAGCGCCCTATGGCCTCCGGCGAGGCCAGGTCCATCGCGTCGCGCATCGAGCTGTACCAGTAGTCGCGCTCCATGTGGTTGCCCTTGCCGGCGATGGGCGAGACCGAGATGGAGTGGCGCGAGCTGGCGTAGCCGCCGCGGAAGCCGCGGCTGTTGCCGGCCCAGAAGTGCGACTGCTGGGCCGAGACCGCGCCACCCTCGGAGTTGGTGATGCGCTTGTCGGTGGCCATCGCGGCGGCCTCGGCGCGGCGCGCCAGGTCGGCCGCCACGTCGGCCTGCAGGTCCCAGGGGTGGAAGAGGTCGAGGTCCATCGCGGCCTCTTCGGCGCTGACCAGGTCTTCGGCATCCGGCAGGCCGGCCACCGGGTCCTCGGCGGTGAAGCGGGCGATGTCGTGGGCGGCGCGCACGGTCTGCTCCAGCGCGGCGCGGGAGAAGTCCGAGGTGCTGGCATTGCCGCGGCGCTGGCCCATGTAGACCGAGACGCCGACCGACTTGTCGCGGTTGCGCTCGACGTTCTCGACCTCGCCCTTACGCACCGAGACGCTCAGCCCGCTGCCCTCCGAGACCTCGGCGCCGGCATCGCTGGTGCCCAACGCGCGGGCCATGCCGAGGACGTCCTCGACGATCTGCTGGAACTGTTCGCGGGAAAAGGCAAAGCCCTGGTTGGAGGACGCGGTCATGGGGTGCTGATGGCTGAAGGGTCGATGAGGGTAGCAGGCCGGCCGGGGGCGCGGGGTAGCCCGGGGCGGGAGGCCGGCGGCCCGGCGGGTGGGCCGGGTGAATTGCGGGACAATCATAGCCATCCACAGCACCGGTCGGCCACGACCCGTTTACATGCGCAAAGCGCCTCCCCCCTCCGAGCTGCCGCCCGATCTGCCCAACGACTCGACCGATCTGCCTGCCGAGGGCTGGCGAGAAGACGAGCGCCCGAGCAAGTCGGAGCTCAAGCGGCAGTCGCACGAGCTGCAGGTGCTGGGGGAAGCCTTGAGCGAGCTCTCCGAAGCCCGCGTCGCCGCGCTGGAGCTGCCCGAATCCCTGCTCGACGCGCTGCACCAGTACCGCCGCACCCGCTCGCACGAGGGCCGCCGCCGGCAGCTGCAGTTCATCGGCAAGGTGATGCGCCAGGTCGATCCCGCGCCCATCCGCGAGGCCGTGGCCGCGGCCAGGCTCGGCAGCGCCCGCGAGACGCTCTCGCTGCACGAGGCCGAGCGCTGGCGCGAGGAGCTGCTGGCCAGCGACGACGCGCTGACCCGCTGGATCAACGCCCACCCCGAGACCGAGCCGCAGCAACTGCGCAGCCTGGTGCGCGCGGCCCGCAAGGACGCGGCGGCCAAGGCCGGTGCGGAGGCCGACGGCGCCGAGCGGCGCGGCCGCAGCTACCGCGACCTGTTCCAGCTGATCAAGAGCGCGCTCGCCGCCGCCGAGCAGGCCGGCAGCTCGCCCGATGACGACGCCGACGGCATCGAGCAAGACCGTGGCTGAGGCACAAGCGCCGAACCACGAGCCCGTCCGCATCGGCCTGGTCTCCATCAGCGACCGCGCCTCCGCCGGCGTCTACGAGGACAAGGGCATCCCGGCCCTGCAGGCCTGGCTGGGCCGTGCGCTGCGCAACCCGGTGCAATGGGCCACGCGGCTGATCCCCGACGAGCAGGCGCTGATCAGCGCCGCGCTGTGCGAGCTGGTCGATGCCGAAGCCTGCGACCTCGTGCTCACCACCGGCGGCACCGGCCCGGCACCGCGCGACGTGACGCCCGAAGCCACGCTGGCCGTGGCCGACCGGGTGATGCCCGGCTTCGGCGAGCAGATGCGGGCGATCAGCGTGCGCTTCGTGCCCACCGCCATCCTCTCGCGCCAAGTGGCGGTGGTACGCGGCCGGGCGCTGATCATCAACCTGCCCGGCCAGCCCAAATCCATCGAAGAGACCCTGCAAGGGCTGCCGCAGGCCACGCCGCCAGCGCCTGGCATCTTTGCCGCCGTGCCCTATTGCATCGACCTGATCGGCGGCCCCTACCTGGAGACGGACGACGCCGTCTGCGCCGCCTTCCGGCCGAAAGCAGCCCGGCGAACGACGAACAACAACACCTCGGGGACATGAATCGATGATGAAACTGCACCCGGTGGCAGCCGCGGCACTGCTCGCCGTCTGCCTTGGCAGCCCGCAGATCGCCGAAGCGGCCGAGGCACCCCGCGAGAGCAGCCTGCCCTACACCATCCAGCCGCGCGACACCCTGATACACCTGGGGCGCACGGTGCTGGTGAGCCCGGCCGCCTGGCGCGAGGTGGCGCGCTTCAACCGGCTGCAC
>DATHWJ010000286.1:0-5448 GCA_035460745.1 Ideonella sp.
TGCGCCAGCTGCAGGCCACGCTGGCCAGTGGCCGCGGCGGCCGCGTCGAGCTGCAGTCCGACACCGGCGGCGGCCTGCGCAGCTTCAGCGTCGAGTTCATCGCCGAGTGCGACGAGCACGGCTCGATCTGCGGCGCGCTGGCCATCGGCCGCGACGTGACGCAGCAGGTGCGCGGCGCCCATGCGCTGGCGGAGAAGGAACGCGAGTTCCGCTCGCTGGCGGAGAACGCCGGCGACATCATCATGCGCTGGGACACCGAGTGCCGCCTGCTCTACGTCAACCCGGCCGGCGCGGGCTTCCTGGACAAGCCGCTCGAGCAGTTGATCGGCCGGCTGCCGGTGGACGCCTCCGGCGGCGGGCCGTTCCGGGCGATGTACGAGGCCGTGCTGCGGGTGGTCCGCGACGGCCGGCCGGCCATGCTCGACCTGCGGCTGCCGGCGCCCGGCGGGGCTGGCACGCTGGTGCACCAGGTCCGGCTGGTGCCCGAGCGCGACGCGGCCGGCCGCGTCTGCAGCGTGCTGGGCATAGGCCGCGATGTCAGCGAGAAGGTGGCGCAGCTGGAGCTCATCGAGTCGCTGGTGCGCACCGACCCGCTGACGCGGCTGGCCAACCGGCAGGCCTTGCACGAGCGGGCGCCGGCGCTTTTCGCCGCGGCCCGGCGCAACGGCCGCCAGGTGGCGGTGATGCTGCTCGACCTGGACCAGTTCAAGTCGATCAACGACGGCCTGGGCCACAGCGCCGGCGACACTCTGCTGTGCGAGACGGCGCGCCGGCTCGGCGCCTGCCTGCGCGGCAACGACCTGCTGGTGCGCCAGGGCGGCGACGAGTTCGTCGTCGTCGCGCCGGACATCGGCGACGCCGAGGTGCTGGGCGCCATCACCGACAAGCTGCACCGGGCGCTGTCCGCGCCGCTGCAGCTGCACGGGCGCGAACTGCACATCAGCGCGAGCATCGGCGTGGCGCTGTTCCCGGCCGACGGCGAAGGGCTGGAGCCGCTGCTGGCCCATGCCGACAGCGCGATGTACCACGCCAAGCGCGGCGGACGCGGGCGCACCGAGTTCTTCCGCCGCGAGCTGGGCGACGCGGTGCAGCGCCGCCTGCTGCTGGAGGCCGCGCTGCGCGAGGCGTCCGACGGCGCCGGGCTGGAGCTGCACTTCCAGCCGCAGGTCTGCCTGCAGCACCAGGATCGGCTGGTCGGCGCGGAGGCCCTGCTGCGCTGGCGCCACCCCAGCCTGGGCATGCTGGCGCCGGACGCCTTCATCGGCCTGGCCGAGGAGAGCGGCATGATCGTCCCGATCGGCCGCTGGGTGCTGCACAGCGCCGCCCGCGCGGCGGCGCGCTGGAACCGCGGCCGGTGCACGCCGCTGCGCATCGCCGTCAACGTGTCGACCCGCCAGTTCGTGCAGGGCGATCTCGGCGGCGAGCTGCGCGACATCCTCGCCGAGACGGGGTGCGACCCGCGCTGGCTCTCGGTCGAGATCACCGAGAGCGCGCTGCTCGAGAACTCGTCACGGGTGCAGCAGGTGCTCGACGGGATGCGCGCGCTGGGCGTGCACGTCGCGCTCGACGACTTCGGCACCGGCTACTCGGCGCTGCACTATCTGGCGCGCTTCCCGGTCGACGGCCTGAAGATCGACAAGTCCTTCGTGCAGGGCATCGGCCGCAGCGAGCGCGAGAACGAGGTCGTCAAGGCCTTCATCGCGATGGCCTCGGCGCTGAAGATGGACCTGGTGGCCGAGGGCATCGAATCCGCGCCCCAGGCCGCGTTCCTGCTCGCCGAAGGCTGCCTGCACGGCCAGGGCTGGCGCTTCGGCCGGCCGATGCCGGCGGATCGGTTCGAGCAGCTGTTGCAGGCCCGGGCCGCCGCCTGAGCGTGTGGTATGACTTCGCGTTCAATCGGACAGGCCGGCAGTCGCTGAACGACCCTGAAGCGGTCTTTGAAATCGCGCGATTCGGCAATCGTTGCGCGCGAGGTCATCATCATGTGATCCAGCGAAGCAGCGCCAGCACCAGCGCGACCAGGAAGACGGTTTCGCCGACCATCAGCAGCACCGGCTTCAGGCCGACCGTGGCCAGCTCCTTGAGTTGCGTCTTCATGCCGATGCCGGCGATGGCCGCCACCAGGCACCAGCGCGAGAGCTCGCTGCCGCCCTGGGCCACCGCGCCCGGCAGCCAGCCGGTGCTGTTGATCGCCACCAAGACCGCGAAGGCCACCGCGAACCACGGCAGCAGCGGCGGGCGCGGACCGCTGGCGCGATCGCTCTTGCTCGCGCGGGCGCGGGCGCGGGTGAGCATGACCGCGAACACGATCACCGGCACCAGCATCGCCACGCGCATCAGCTTGACGAAGGTGGCCACGTCGCCGGTCTCCTTCGACATGCTGTAGCCTGCGCCGACCACCTGCGCCACATCGTGGATCGTGGCGCCGAGGAAGATGCCGGCCAGGCGCGGGTCCAGGCCGATGGCGTGCGCCAGCATCGGGTAGACGATCATCGACACGGTCGAGAGCACCGACACACCGACCACGGTGAACAGCGTCGCGCGTTCCTTGCCCGGATGCGCCGGCAGCGCGGCGGCCAGCGCGAGCGCCGCCGAGGCGCCGCAGATGGCGGTGGCGCCGCCACTGAGCAGGCCGAACTGGCCCTGAAATCCCATCAGCCTGGCCGCCAGCATCGACACGGCGATGGTCAGAACGACCGCCACCACGACGATCGCCACCGGCTGCCAACCCGACTCGGCAATCTGGCCCGCCGTGATGCGCAACCCCAGCAGCGCGACGCCGATGCGCAGCACCTGGCGCGCGGTGAACTCGATGCCTGCTGCGCAAGGACCTTCGCCCGACAGGAAGTTCATCGCCATGCCGAGCAGGAGGGCGAACAACATCACCGGCGCGCCGTAGTGCTCGGCGAGGAAGGTCGATGCCGCGGCGACGACCGCGCAGGCCAGCACGCCGGGAAACAGCTGGCGCGCCTGCGCCTGGCCGAAAAAGGGAGCTGTCAGTGCAGTCATGGCGGGGTCAGAAGGTGGTGCGGATGCCGGCGCCCATGGCGGTCGTGTCGGAGCCCAGCCCCCGGTTGGGGATGGCGCGCGAGCCACCCTCGAGCCCGAACTGCGACGATGCATTGTTGCTGACTCGACCCGCGTCGACGTACAGGTTCGTCGTCTTCGACTGGTAGTATGAGTAGTTGACTCCGATGAGCGTCGACTTGCCCTTGGTCGGCGCCGTGAGGTCCGTTGTCACGTGCCCGACGTTGACGCGCACGTCGCTGCTGCCGAGTCGGTAGATCACGCCGCCCCACAGACTCTTGACGACGCCGCTGGTGGCGGTGTTCGGCCCCGCCGGGTCGAAGCGCGCCAAGCCGCCGCTGACGGCCCATTGGCCAATGTTGTACAGGCCGGTGACGCCCTGGTAGACATTGGTCTGGCTGCTCGTGCCGCTGGCCGGGAAGACGCTCTTGCGCTCCTGGTGGAAGACGCCGGCCGACAGCGTCGGCGAGCGGTACTCGCCCGACAGGCCGATGACCCGACCGGCATCCTTAGGCGCTGTGGTGCTCTCGTCGCCGAGGCTGTAGGTCAGCCGGCCGCGAAAGCCGTTGATCTCGGGGCTGACGTAGTAGATGCCGTTGCTCGTGCGCAGCATGCCGGTGAGGGCAAAGGCCGACATCGTGCCGGAGTTGCCGTACATCGCGAAGGCGTTCACGTCGGTGTAGAACTGCACCCAGAAGCCAGGCGAGTAGTCGCGGCCGAGCGATATTTCGCCCCAGCTTCCGCTCAGGCCGACGATGGCCTTGCGGCCCCAGAACGCTGCCCCGGTGACCGTGCCGTCGTCGATGTTGAAGCCGTGCTCGAGCTGGAAGAAGGCCCTCAGTCCTCCACCCAGGTCGTCCGAACCGCGGAAGCCGAGGCGGCTGGCGCCGAAAGTGCCGTTGACCAGGTTCTTCGAGCTCGTCGCGGGCCCGCCGGCGCCCGCTGACGCCTTCTGGTACTCCACGCCGGCATCGGCGACGCCGTAGATGGTGACGCTCGCCTGGGCGTGGGCCGGGCCGCAGACGGCCGCCAGCAGCGCAGTGAACGCCAGCGCGATTCGGTTCTTCACGGTGTCTCCTCAAGGGTTGTCAGGATCTGGAGTGCTTGGGCGCCGTGATCCTCCAGCGACCGGATGAGCTGTTCGGCCAAGGTCCACTCGCCAAAGCCCGACGCCGGGTTGATGTGGCCTGCCGCCCCCACGTTGACCAGCTCGCTGCCCCAATCGCTCGCCATCTGCGTGACGCGATCGACGCTGGCCAGCGGATCGTTGGTGCTGGCCGCCACGATGCTGCGGAAGGGCAGCGCGCGCCGGGGTACGGGCAGCCAGCCCTTGGCCTGCAGGACATCCAAGGTCGGGTATCCGGCAGGAAGCGGCGCCTCGAAATCCGGCGGCGCCGCCAGCAAGGCACCCTCGAGTCTCCTGGCGTGCGTCTTGACGTGTCTTTGCGCCCAGTGCACCAGCATGACGACGCCGGCGCTGTGCGCGACGACGACGACGGGGCCTCCGATGGTCTCGAGGGTCCGCTGGATGGCCGCCACGCGCGCCGCGCAGCTCAGCTTGTCGGCCTCCAGCGGCGGCACGCAGACGACCAAGCGCGTCGAAGACAGCTTGCGCTCCAGGTGCGTCTGCCAATGGTCTTCCACATGGTCGCGCAGGCCGGGAACGATCAGGATCGTGGCTTGCCGAGCGTTGTTCATCTGGGGCGATCCGTTGACAAGGGAATGCCGCGGCCGACACCGGGGCGGTGTCGACGGGCTCGATCAGGGAATGACGAAACTCAGGTGGCGACGTCGGGCGTTGCGCCCTGCGTCGCACACACTACGCGGGCGATGCCCGTGTCGCTGCTGCCAAGGCGTTCAGTAAGGCACGTCACCGACGATGGCCGCGCGCTCCATCTTGCGGTGGCAAGGCGGGTAGTCCATCACGGCGTAGTGCTGAGTGGACCGGTTGTCCCAGAACGCCACGCTGTTCTTCTTCCAGCGGAAGCGGACCTGGTATTCGGGGATGCAGGCCTGGCTGACAAGGTAGTTGAGCAGATGGCTGGCGCCCGGCGACTTGTCCTGCCCGAAGCGCACGTTGTCCGGCGTATTGAAGTTGGTGAAGTGCGTCGTGAAACTGCCATTGACGAACAGCACCTTCTCGCCGGTTTCGGGGTGGGTGCGGACCACGGGGTGTTCGGCGTCGGGGTACTGGGCCTTCAGCGCCAGGCGCTTTTCGATCGGCATGGCGGCCCCAAAGCTGGACTCGATGCTGTGGCGCGCGCGCAGTGGCGCGATCTTCAGCTTGATGTCTTCGGGCAGCTGCCGATAAGCCTCCACCATATTGACCCACATCGTGTCGCCGCCCACGGGTGGACATTCGACACAGCGCAGCACGCAGCCCAGCGGCGGCCTCTCGCGCCAGGTGGCATCGGTGTGCCA
>DATHWJ010000287.1:0-5301 GCA_035460745.1 Ideonella sp.
ATGCCGGCCTGCTGCGCCGCCTCCAGCAGCGAGAGCGTCGCCGGCGCCGGCACCACCCACCCGTGCGGCACGATGCGCAACTGCGGGGCGGTCTCGACGCTCACTGCGGCGTCAGGCAAAAGCACTTCATCGCAACGATTATGCGAGCCCTCCAGCCAGCCCGCGAGGTGCTCCAATCGAGGCCATCCGCAGCACCCTCGCCCGCTGCTCTCTCCCCGCTGAGCGGGCGGCGAACATTCCAGGAGACGTCCCATGAAAGTTCGTGCCGCCGTGCTGCGCCAATCCGGCCTGCCGCATCCCTACCGGGACTCGCGCCCGCTGGCGATCGAGGAGATCGAGCTCGCGCCGCCCGGCCGCGACGAGGTGCTGGTGCGCATCCGCGCCGCCGGGCTGTGCCACTCCGACCTCTCGGTCATCAACGGCGACCGGCCGCGCCCGCTGCCGATGGCGCTGGGCCATGAAGCCGCCGGCGAGGTGGTGGCGCTGGGCGAGGGCGTGGGCGACCTGCAGCCGGGCGACCACGTGGCGCTGGTCTTCGTGCCCAGCTGCGGCCACTGCGCGCCGTGCAGCGAAGGCCGGCCGGCGCTGTGCGAGCCCGGCGCGGTGGCCAACGGGGCCGGCACGCTGCTGTCGGGCGCGCGCCACCTCAGCGGGGCCGACGGGGCGCCCATCCACCACCACCTCGGCTGCTCGGCCTTCGCCGAGCACGCGGTGGTCTCGCGCCGCTCGCTTGTCAAGCTCGATCCGGCACTGCCGTTCGACGAAGCGGCGCTGTTCGGCTGCGCGGTGCTGACGGGGGTGGGCGCGGTCGTCAACACCGCCCAGGTGCGGGCGGGCCAGTCGGTCGCGGTGGTCGGCCTGGGTGGCGTCGGCCTGGCGGCGGTGATCGGCGCGCTGGCGGCCGGGGCGCGCGAGGTGATCGCGATCGACCTCTCCGAGGCCAAGCGCGCGCTCGCCGCCTCGCTGGGCGCCACCGCCACCTTCGACGGCGCCGACCCCGGCTGCGTCGAGCAGGTTCGCGCTGCTACCCATGGCGGCCTGGACCACGTGTTCGAGTTTGCCGGCTCCATCCGCGCCTTCGAGACCGCCTACCGCATCACACGGCGTGGCGGCACGACGACCACCGCCGGCCTGCCGCCGCCGCACGCCAGCTTCGCGCTGCCGGTCGTCAACCTGGTGGCCGAGGAGCGCACCGTCAAGGGCAGCTACATCGGCACCTGCGTGCCCACCCGCGACCTGCCGCGCTATGTCGGCCTCTACCGAGGCGGGCGGCTGCCGGTGAACCGGCTGATGAGCGGCCGGCTGACGCTGGACCAGATCAACGAAGGCTTCGACCGGCTGCATTCGGGCGAGGCGGTGCGGCAGGTGATCGTCTTCGACTGACGCAGGCCGCTTGCGATGAAACTGATCGCCGCCTCGTGCACCAAGCACCAGGACATCGCCCCGCAGACCGTGTGGGCCGACATCCAGGCCGAGCGGCCCGACGTGCTGCTGCTGCACGGCGACAACGTCTACCTGCAGCACAACCAGCACGACGACCCGCTGCTGCTGGCCGCCGAGCTGCGCAGCCTCTATGCGCAGCAGTTCGCCGAGCCCGCCTTCGCGGCGCTGCTGGCCGACCTGCGGGCCCGCGGCGGCCAGCTCGCCGCGATCTACGACGACCACGACTTTCTCGGCGACAACCGCTGCGGCGGCGACGTCAGCCCGGCCTTGCGCGAGGCCGCCCGCGGCGAGTTCATCCGCGCCTTCGGGCCGCCGCTGCGCGCCGGCAGCGAGGTCTACCGGGTGTTGCCGCTCGGCCTGGTCGACCTCGTCGTGCTCGACGGGCGCTTTCACCGCAGCTCGCTCGCCACCTCGCGCGACGACCGCGATGCGATGCTCGGCAGCCTGCAGTGGCGCTGGCTAGAAAACACGCTGGCCGCATCGATCGCGCCCTACCTCGTGCTGGCCTCGGCCACCACGCTGCACGACTACGGCAGCGAGAGCTGGGAGCACTGCCCGGCGGCGTTCAGCCGCCTGACCGGGCTGCTCAAGGGGCGGCCGGGCGCGCTGGTCATCGCCGGCGACGTGCACCGCAATGCGGCCTACGACGACAGCGGCGTGATCGAGATCGTCACCTCGGCGGTCGCCCGGCGCGGCATGGTCTTCGGCGCGGTGCGGCAGAACTACGCGGTGCTGAGCTTCGACGCGCAGGCGGTGCGCGTCGAGCTGCGCTGCCTGAAGGTGGGCGGGCGCTTCGACTTCAACATCCCGCTGGCGCGCTGGGCGCTGCCCTGACGCGCTTCATCGCGGCCATATCGAAGCGCGTTTTTATTCGTTAGCCGCTGGGCGGGCGGGTCCTAGATTGCACCGTTTTGCAGTCCAGAAAACCCACACCATGCCCAGCTCCCTTCACGTCCCGACGCTGCACCGCCGCCGCCTTCTGCAACTCGCCGGAGCGCAGGGCGCGGGGCTGTTGCTCGGCACGGCCGCCGTGTCCTCGGCGCGCGCGGCCGCCTACCCGGCGCAGCCGGTCAAGTTCATCGTCGGCAACGGGCCCGGCAGCGCGGCCGACACGGTCGCGCGGCAGGTGGCCAAGCAGCTCGAGGCGCAGTGGAAGCAGCCCGTGGTGGTCGAGAACCGGCCGGCCGCCTCCGGCACCGTCGCGGCCACCCTGGTGGCCCAGGCCAAGCCCGATGGCCTGACCTTCCTCGTGGGCCAGGAAGGCGCGCTGGCGATTGCGCCGGCGCTCAAGCAGAAGCTGGGCTACGACGCGCAAAAGGACTTGCAGCCGGTGGTGGCGCTGGCCGATGCCGACTTCGTGCTGGTGGCCAACCCGGCCAGCGGCTTCACCCGGCTGGACGAGCTGCTGGCCGAAGCGCGCCGCCACCCGGGCCAGCGTACCTATGCGTCGTCCGGCATAGGCTCGACCCACCACCTGGCGATGGAGCTGCTGAAGAGCCAGGCCAAGGTCTTCATGCTGCACATCCCCTACAACGGCGGGCCCGCCGGCATGGGTGGCGTGCTTTCCAACCAGGTCGACTGCACCTACATCGCGATCGGCCCGGCGCTGGGCTTGATTCGCTCGGGCAAGCTCAACGCGCTGGCCGTGACCGGCCCCGAGACCAGCCCCTTGCTGCCGGGCGTGCTGCCGGTGGCGCAGAGCCTGCCGGGCTACCGCTCGGGCACCTGGTATGCGCTGTTCGCGCCCAAGGGCACGCCGGCCGACATCGTCGCCCAGGTCAACGAGGCCACCAACGCCGTGCTGCGCCAGCCGGAGCTGCGCGCCAGCCTGAGCGCGCAAGGCATACGGCCGGCCGGCGGCAGCAGCCTGGACCTGGCCCACACGCTGCAGAAAGACACGCTGCAGTACACCCAGCTGGCCCGCCGGCTCAACATCGAGCTGGTGTGAGGCCCAGCGCTGAGGCTCAATTGAAGCGGATGAACTGCGCCGACGACCAGACCTTGCCGTCGTCGCGCTGCCGGCCCGTCAGGTAGACCGGCCGGTAGCCCCAGGGCCCGTTCTCCGGCGCCACCTCGAAGCTGCCCTGCAGCTCGTGCGCCAGCGGCGCGTCGCTCAGGCGCTCCAGCGCGAGAAAGAGCTCGCTGCCGCCGAGTTCGTGGCGCAATCCGCCAGCGGCCATCAGCTCCGCGCCGCTGACCTCCCAGCGGAACGACGGCGCATGCGCATAGGGGTTGGGCTTGCGCGGGTCGCCGACCTTGACGTAGCTGTCGATGCGGCCTTCGACGATGAAGCGGCACTGGGCCAGGTTGCTGAGCTCGATCTCCACCGAGTCGGCATCGCCGTAGGTGTCGCTGCGGAAGACCACGTCGGTGGCGCCGCTGCGCCAGACGGCGGCCTCGTCGTGCTCGAAGCCCAGGGCCTTGAAGTTGTGGATGGTGCCGTTGACGATGCGCAGCGTGCCGTGCCACGCAGCCCAGCGGTAGCGGTCGCGGATGCGCGCACCGCCCCAGCGCAGCCGGACCCGGCGGTCCGAGTAGCCGGCTTCGCGGTGCAGGTCGCGCTGCCAGATCAGGCCGGTGTGGTCGTAGGCGGCCAGCTCGTCCCAGCCGGTCTGGCCGAGGAAGTGGTAGTCGATGCGGGCCGGGCCGCGGTGCTCGAACTCCTCGCCTTGCAGGTGCTCGCCGCAGCGCACCAGCAGGGCGGTGTGCTCGCCGGTGGTGGCCCAGGTGCGGCGTGCGCGCAGCGCGGCGCCTATGGTGGCGCGGTCGAGACGGTCGGCGATCACGCCGGTCAGCCCGCCGCGCACGCCGAAGACCTGCACCCCCGGCGGCCCGCCGCCCGGCCGGCCGCGGTGCTCGTCGCCGCTGGCGGCCACGCCCAGCTGGTAGCCGCGCGAGATCACGTCCTGGTAGAGCCAGCCGAAGTGGCCCCAGGAGGACGCGATCTCGACCAGCCGCTCCAGCTCCGGGTGGTGCCAATCGGGGATGTAGCGCCGGCCGCCGACGTGCGGCACGATCAGGTGGTTGGCCGGGTCGTCCACATACGCGGCCCACAGCTCCTCGACCGGCCAGCGACCCAGATCGACGGCGGTGCCCTTCATGTCCTCGTTCCACTGCAGCGTGCGGTTGTGTTCGCCGCGCGCGTTGTAGGGGAAGCCGGGCGGGGCGTCGGAGAGGAAGACCACGTTGTGGTCGCCACCCGCCGTCGAGCTGCCGCACCACTCCTGCACCGGGTAGGCGACGAAGCGGCCGGGCTCGTTGAAGCGGTTGACCGCCTCGGTGCCGAGCTGCCAGTTCTGGTCGGTGATCTGGAAGTCGTTGGCGGTGTAGCCCAGCACGTCGACGCCCCCGATGTCGCGTGCATAGGCGGCGTTGTAGGCGGGGCTGTTGGTGCCGACGGTGTCGTGCGCGTGTACGTGCAGGTCGGCGTAGAAGGCGCGTGGCGCCGGCAGGGCGTCGGCGATGGTCAGCCAGGCCAGCGCGGGCGGCACGCCGGGCAGGTCGGGGCAGGACAGCGCCACCCCGAGCGAGCCGCTGGCGTGGGCAGGCGCGGCCAGCGCCAGCGTGGCCCAGCCTTCGGCGGGCATCGCCAGCTCGCCTTCATCGACCGTCGTCTCTGCGCCGCCTTCGCTGCGGAACCAGCGGTAGTGCAGGCGCGTCGGCGTGTCGCTCGCCGCATTGCCCCAGCGGTCCTGCAGCGTGACGCGCAGGCTGCCCGGCGTGCCGCGCCGCAGGTAGCGCGGGCCGTTGACGAGCAGGCGCGCGGCCGGCCCGGCGACGACCTGTATCACCGCGTCGCCCGGCACCGCGACGAAGCGCGAGGTGCCCAGCGGGTCGACATAACAACGGAAGCGGAAG
>DATHWJ010000288.1:0-12333 GCA_035460745.1 Ideonella sp.
GGCTTGCCGCGGCTGGAGACCGAGCACCTGCAGTTGCCCGGCGACCGCACCGCCGTGCGCTCGTCGACCGTTCAGGCGGCGCTGCGGCGGCTGCTGGGCGCGCTGGGCCAGGCGGGGTTGTAGGCCGGGCTGGCCGCGGCGGGCGGCGGCACATGAGGCGCGCTCGGCCAGCTCGGCTCGGTCAGCGCCACCTGCGGCGCCGCGAAGAGATAGCCCTGCTGGCGCACGCAGCCCAGCTCGGCCAGCGCGTCGCGCTGCGCCTCGGTCTCGACGCCCTCGCCGACCACTTCGGCGCCCAGGCTGCGCGCCAGCTGCACGATGCCGGCGATCAGCGCGCGGGTGTCGGCGTCGCCCGGCAGCAGTTGCACGAAGCCGGGGTCTATCTTCAGCACGTCGGGACGCAGCCGGCTCAGGCGGCTGAGCGAGACCAGGCCGGCGCCGAAGTCGTCCACCACCAGCTTGACACCGAGGCGGCGCAGCGCGGCGACGCGCTCCAGCGTGCCCTCCGCGTCGCCATCGGCCATCAGCGTGCCCTCGGTCAGCTCCACCGCCAGCTCACCGGGCTCGACGTGGTGCTGGGCGATCACGCGCGCCAGCGCCTGCGGCCACTCGGGGTGGAAGAACTGGCCGGCCGAGACGTTCACCGCCACGCTGCCCGGGTGGTGGCCGGCGTCCTTCCAGCGCGCCAGCTGGGCGCAGGCGCCGGACAGCGCGCGCAGGCTCAGCGCATGCAGGTGGCCGCTCTCCTCGGCCCGGCGGATGAAGCGGGCCGGCGCCAGCAGGCCCTCGCGCGGGTGCTGCCAGCGCATCAGCGCCTCCACCCCCACCGCGCAGCCGCTGCGGGTGTCCATCACCGGCTGGAAATGCATCTGCAGCTCGCCGCGGACCAGTGCCTGGCCGAGCTCGTCGTCGAGGCCGAAGGCGTCGTCGGCGCCGTTCTGGCCGTCGCGGTAGATCGCGTAGCGGCCGCGGCCCAGCGCCTTGGCGCGGTACATCGCCTGGTCGGCGCGGCGCAGCAGCTCGTCGAAATCTTCGCCGTCGCGCGGGTAGCGGGCCACGCCGATGCTGGCCGAGATCTGCGCGTGGCCCTGCCCGGCCGCGCCGCCCTCCAGCGGGCCCGAGAGCGTCAGCGGCACCTCGACCGCCTGGATCAGGCGCAGCGCGCTGTGCGCGATGGCGTCGAAGTGGTCAGCCTCGGGCAGCAGCGCGAGGAACTCGTCGCCGCTCAGCCGGCCGACCAGGTCGGAGTCGCGCACCGTCTCGCGCAGCCGGTGGCTGACCTGCAGCAGCAGCTCGTCGCCGGCGCGGTGGCCCCAGGTGTCGTTGATCTGCTTGAAGCGGTCCAGGTCGATGAACAGCAGCGCCATCGGCCGCTGGCTGCGCTTGGCGGTCGCCAGCGCGCGCTCGAACAGCTCGCGGAACAGGCGCCGGTTCGGCAGGCCGGTGAGCTGGTCGTACATCGCGATGCGGCGCAGCTCGGTGTTGCTGATCTCGAGCTGGCCGACCAGGCTGGCGATGCGCTCGCTGGCCAGGTTCAGGTGCTGGCCGAGCTGGCCGAGCTCGTCGTCGCGCCGCCAGTCCACCGGGCCGGCGGCCGTGGCGTTGGGCGTGGCCAGGCTGCTGGCCTGGGCCTTCAGGCGGTCGATGGGGCGCAGCAGCCGCCAGGTCAGCACCAGCATCAGCACCGCGGCGCCGAACACCCCCTGCACCGCCACCAGCCGCAGCAGCGCGTCGCGGCGGTTGCCCAGCAGCTGGGCCACCTCGCGGCCGTCGAAGCCCAGCTGCAGCGTCGCCATCGGCTGGCCGCCGCGCTGGATGGGCGCCTCGCGCATCACCAGCGCCACGCTGGCGGGACAGCGGCGGGTGTTCACCTCCACCTCTTTCGGCGCGGGGGTGGGGCCGGCGATCGCAATGCTGCAGACCTGCGGGTCGAGCAGCGTGAGCTTGAGCGCCTGGCGCAGCCCTTCGGCGTTCTGCTCCTGCAGCGGCTCGGCCAGCGCGCCGGCGGTGAGCGCCAGCACGGTGTCGCGCCGGTGGTCGACCAGCGACTGGTACGACGCCCGCGACAGCAGCGGGTCGGCCCAGAGCATGAACAGCCCGGGCAGCACGACGCCGGCCAGGATGGCGGCCATCACCGCCGCGCGGATGGACAGGCCCCAGCGGCGCCGCGGTGCGGCCGGCGTGCTCACCGGCGGGCCTCGATGCCGCGCCAGGGCGGCCGCCTCATGGGCCGCTCAGCGCGACCGAGCAGGCGTGATTCGATAGCGGGCAATCTTTGGCTTTCACTGTCCAGCCCCTGCGGGCCCTTCGCGCTGCTGCGGCGCGACTTCGTCAAACAACCCTGACCCTGCCGGCATGCCCCTGCCACTCCACGGGCCTGGTGCACCGCCGCATTCTCTACCGGTTACGCTGCCGCCATGAAACATCCTTGCTGCTGCAGCCGGCCTCGCCGGCCGTCGCTCCGCGCCACTCCGGCCGCAGGAGCCGGGCGATGAGCCTCGTGCTGTGCGGCCCGCTGGCCGGGGCGGAGCTGGCCACCTGGCAGCGCTGCCTGCGCCAAGCGATGCCGGGCGAGACGCTGCACGCGTCGCCCGAGCTGGCCGACCCGGCCGAGGTCGACATCGCGCTGGTGGCCAACCCGGCGCCCGGCAGCCTGCGCCGCTGGCCGGCGCTGCGGCTGATCCAGTCGCTCTGGGCCGGCGTCGACAGGCTGCTGGCCGACGACAGCCTGCCGCCCGGCGTGCCGCTGGCGCGCATGGTGGACCCGGCGATGAACGAGGCGATGGCCGAGACGGCCCTCTGGGCCGTGCTCTCGCTGCAGCGCGATTTCTTCGCCTATGCGCGCCAGCAGCGCGAGGGCCTCTGGCACCAGGCGCCGCAGCGGCGGGCCGCGGATCTCGCCGTCAGCGTGCTGGGCCTGGGCCAGATGGGCGGCACGGTGGCGCGCCGGCTGATGGCCCAGGGCTACCGCGTCAACGCCTGGCGGCTGCATGACGCGGCGCCCACCGCCAACGCGGCCACTGACGAGACCACCAGCGAGACCGCCGACGAGGCCGCCGGGCTGGCCGTCAGCGCCGGCGCCGCGGCCCTGCCCGGCCTGCTGGCACGCAGCGACGTGGTGATCAACCTGCTGCCGCTGACGGCGGCCACCCGCGGCCTGCTCGATGCCCGCTTTTTCGCCGCGCTGCCGCGCGGCGCGGCGGTGGTGAACCTGGCGCGCGGCGCCCACTTGGTCGATGCCGACCTGCTGGCCGCGCTGGACAGCGGCCAGCTGCGCCATGCGGTGCTCGACGTCTTTGCGGCCGAACCGCTGCCGGCCGGGCACCGCTACTGGTCTCACCCCGCGGTGACGCTGCTGCCGCACGTCGCGGCGCAGACCGATCCGCGCAGCGCGGCCGCGGTGGTGGCGGCCAACGTGGCGGCGCTGCGTGCCGGCCGGCCGTTGGCGCACCTGGTGCATCGCGCGCGAGGGTATTGAGCCCCCGGGCCTCTCAGTTCAGGAAGTCGCGCCAGCCCAGCCGGGTGGTGGGCGGCACGCACTGGAAGGGCGGCGCCGCGCCCGGCGCGGGCGGCGGGTCGCAGGCCGCGAAGAAGGCCGCCGCCGCCGGGTTGCGGAACTCGCGCAGCCGCGCCGCCAGGTAGCTCGCCTTGTCGGCATGGCCCGATTCGGACAGCGCCCGGGCCCAGTCCATCATCAGCCGGGTGTCGAGCAGCGCATGGGTGGTGCTGCCGAAGGCCGCCATCGCGCGCGACGGCGGCTCGGTGGTGGTGGCCGCCGCGTAGTCGGCCTGGTGCGAGAAGAGCCAGCTGTTCTGGCCGCGCAGGATGCGCTCGGGCAGCGGCGCCGCCGTCTTGCCCGGCGCGAAGATGGCCACCGCCTTCGAGTAGTCGTAGACCGCGAAGGCCGCACCGGCCAGCATCAGCGCGCCGGCCACCCGGCCCAGCCAGTGGGACTCGGCCATCACGCGCGGCTGGCTGGCCTCGGGCGGCCGGCGCAGCGCCCAGCCCCAGGCCCAGGCGGTCGGCAGCAGGAAGTAGGCGTACCACAGCGGGTACTCCAGCAGGCTGTGCAGGCCGATCAGCAGCACCATCATGAAGGCCGCGCGCGACGCGGCACCGGCGTCGCCCTGGCCCTGCCACGAGCGCCGCCCGGCCAGCCACAGCGACCAGATCAGCAGCGCCATCAGCAAGCCCGCCAGCGGCAGGCCCAGCTCCACCGCGAACTGCAGCGGCAGGTTGTGCGTGTGGTCGAAGAAGGCCACCGGGCGCTGGGGGAACTCGCTCAGCGTCCACGCGAAGTTGAACTCGCCAAAGCCCACGCCCGCCAGCGGATTGGCGCGTATCAGCGCCAGCGTATTGGCCCAGATGCCGAAGCGCGAGGCCGAGAGATCGCCCTCGCCCAGCCGCACTTCGCCGCCGAAGGTGTGCGCCGTCTCGTGCGCCCAGCCCGCCACCACCATCCAGCCCAGGCCATACAGCACCGGCGCGGCGCACATCGCCACCCGCACGCCCTTGCCCAGGCGCCGGTCCAGCAAGCCCCACAGCGCCAGCAGCACCACGCCCAGCACGCCGGTGCGCGAGGCCGTCAAAACCACGCCCAGCACCAGCAAGGCCCCAACGCCCAGCGCCGCAGGGAGCGCAAACCGCAGCCACAGCAAGCGCCCGGCCTGCGCCAGCGGCACCAGCGCGATCAGCGCCCAGACCAGCAGGCTGCTCAGGTGATTGGGCTGGCGCAGATTGCCGACCGCCCGCCCCACCAGCCCCGAGCGCGCGATGAACTCGCCGTCGGCCCAGGCCGGGAAAAAGACCTGCACCCCGCCGATCAGCGCACTCGCCACCCCGGCCAGCAGCACGCCCGCAAAAAACGCCGCGATGGGCCAGGGGCTGGCAGCGCCCGCAGCCGTCGCACTGCCGCGCACCCGCCCGTCCGACAAGCCATGCGCCGCCGACATCACTGCCAGCGCCGCCAGCAGCACACCGCCCGCCGCCAGCCCCATCGACGACGGCAGCCCCGCCGAACAAGACGCCAGCACCGCCAGGCCCAGCACCACCAGCACCGCCTGCAAAGGCCAGGCCCCCCCACCGCGCTGGCGCCGCGCCTCGGTGGGCAGCAGCAGGAGCACCAAGCCCCACCCGGCGACCGCCAGCAACTGGTTCAACAAGGTCGCCGACGGGCTGACGTTGAACGCCAGCAGCGTGGGCGCAGCCACCGCGAAGACCAGGGCGGCAGAAGCAGGCAAGGAGGCCGGAGGCGGCGCGGACACGGCAGCGAGGCGTTCGGACATGGTGTTCGGGGGAGCCGGGGCGGGGGGCATTGTCGCGCGGTGGCGACAGTTGGCTCGCATGCCTGCTCTTTTTTGCCGGTGCGCCAAAAGGCGGTCGCCGATCCCGCCATGTCGTCGATGGGCCGGTCAGAACACCAACCCTTTACCGTAGCGAAACTCGGTCTGCATCGCGTCGTCGTCGATCACCTCCAATGGACGAGGCGTCTGGCGCGCCACCGCCGCGAGATCGACGAAAGCTTGATCCAGCAGCGCTTGCACGGCAGCGCCGTAGCGCGCCTGTTCGGCCGGCAATAGCACCCTGCCGTCTATCTTCATGGCCGCCAGACGGGCCGGCGCTGCAGGCTCCGCCAGCCGGTTTCGGAAATCGCTGTTCGACGCGTAGACGAAGTTTGACCACCGGTACGTGTGCGCAAAGACTGCAGAGGCCGTTCGAACGGCGTCCGGCGATCCTGTGGTGTTGAACGCCATGATGCCGCCAGGCAAGAGATGCTCGGAGGCCATCGACAAGAACTGCTGCGACAAGAGGTTGGTCGTATATGCACGCCAGTGAAAGGTCGTGTTCATCACGATCAGGTCATAGCGATTGTCAGCGTGGCGCTTGAGCCAGCGGCGCCCATCGTCGACATGCACTTTGATGCGCGGATCGTCGAGCATGGCCGCCAAGGGCGCGATACCGTGTATCAGCTCCAGATAGCCAGGATTGATCTCGACGACGTCGATCTGCTCGACAGAAGGTATTGCCGACAATACCCGCAGCCAGGCGCCGGTGCTCATGCCGATCACCAGCAACCTGCGCGGGTTGGGGTGCAGGGCGGCGAGCAGGTAGGCCCTGTCGATGCGGTTGCTGTTGATCGCCAGGTCGAGGTTGGTGCGGCCGTCGTAAACGTTGCCGCCGTACACCACGTCGCCTTTGTCACCGCCCTCCAGCGTGTGCAGCACGCCGTGTCGGTTGCTGATGACCGACTTGACGGGCTGGTCGCCCGCGCCGGATGCATAGGCCACGATCACCCGGTGCTGGCCGGGCGCGAGGCTGAGCAGCGAGGCCGCGGCTGCAGCCGTCAGCGCCAGCGCGCGGCGGCGCATCCCCGTGGCAAGGCAGCCCGCCGCCATCAGCCAGCAGAGGGCGCCGATCCAGCGGTAGGCGTCGTCCAGGCTGAGGTAGTCGAGCAGCACGAAGCCGGTCAACAAGGGCCCCAGCGTCGAGCCGACGATGTTCATGAAGTAGACCCGCGACAACGAGCGGCCCAGCCGCGCGTCCTCGACCTGCGAGCCCAGGTGGTGGGCCACCGGGAAGAGCACGGCTTTCAGGGCCGACGAAGCGATCAGCGCGAGCGCCATGCCGAGCAACTGCAGCAGCGGCACCTGGCCGGCGAGTTGCACCAGCAGCCACGGCAAGGCGAGGTCGAGCGCGCCGGCCAGCACCAGCGTTGCCGCAGCGACCAGGGGCAAAGCGCTGTAACGTTCGCACAGGCGCTTACCCCAGACGGCGCCGAGCGCAATGCCCAGCAGGTACAGCGCCAGCACCAGCGAGAAGGCCTGCGGTACGCCGTGGTGCACGAAGCCGAACAGCCGCACCCACAGAATCTCTTCGCTCAGGCTGAGGAAGCCGGAGCCGAAGGCGAGCAGCCAGGCCAGCGTCTTCATGCCGGCGCTTTCTGCGAGCGTGCCTGCTGCGCGCGAAACAGCAACCACGCGGCCAGCGCAACGGCGAGGTTCAGGGCTGCCGCCATGCGGATCACGCTGCTCAGCGGCCAATGGGCCAGCAGCCAGAAGGTGGGGGCCAGCGCACCGAGCGCGGCGCCCAGGGTGTTGATCGCATAGAGCTGGCCGGTGGCCCGGCCAACATGTCGCCAGGCCCGCGCCAGGTAGCTGACCAGGATGGGCAGGGTGGCGCCCATCAACAAGGCTGGCAGCAGCACCAGCACGAAGTTCACTCCCGCCACCACCGCCAGTGGCATCGCGACGAAGAGTTCGCCGGCGCCACGCAACAAGCCGGGGCTGGCGGCGCCAAACAGGCCTATGCCGAGTTCGCAGCCGCAGAACAGGTGCATCGCATGGCGCGGCCACAGGTCGGCCGCGCGGCCTCCGGCCAGCGCCCCGAGGCCCAGGCCCGCCATGAAGGCCGAGACGATGATGGTGACCGACGGCAGGTCGCTGCCGAAGGCGGCAAACAGCAGCCGCTGCCAGCAGACCTGGTAGACCAGGCCGGACACGCCTGAGCAGAAGAAGAGCAGGCTCAGCGCGCCGAACTGCGGGGCGGAGCGGTCAGTGTCTTGCATACGGGGTCTCGGGCGGCGGTGTCGAAGTCCAGCCCGTTCTGCACCCTGCGTCGCGGATTCTGCATGGTGGCCTGGAAGAAGCTGTTCGTGGCGGGCGCGCCCGGTATCTCGACGTCGCCCAGATCCAGCATGCTGTAGAAGAACTGCGTGGTGGCCAGCGGTGCCGCGCGATGTTGCCGAGCTTGTTCAACACGGTCGGGCGCAAGCGCCTGGTATGCGTCCGAATACCAGAGGAAGCTGGCAACACGAAAGTCACGCTCGGTTTCTCGCCCATGACCTGAGAGTTTGCACTCGCCATCGAACAGGTTTTCGCCATGGTCAGCCACGTACAGCATCGTGGCGGGCGCTTTCAGGCCCTGCAGCCGGTTGATCACTTCAGCCAGCACATGGTCGGTGTAGAGAATTGAATTGTCGTAGGCGTTCACCATCAAATCGCGCTGCCCGCGGTCGTGCAGGTTGGCCGCTGCAAAGTCCTTGAGGGACGGCTTGAAAATGTCGAAGGCTGCGGGATACCGATGGCTGTAGTTGTAGTGACTACCCAGTGTGTGCAGCACGATCAACTGGCGCGGTTCGTCCCGCGCCAATATACGGTCCAGCGCCGGCAACAAATCGCCATCCATGGCCGCTGCGACCTTGTAGTTGCCGGCGTTCAGGAATCGGGTTTCATCGGCCTCGTGGGAGTGCAACGCGAAAGAGCTGTCATGGCGGCCGAGCGGACTTTGGGTGGAGAGCCAATAGGCCTTGTAACCCGCTTCGCGGAAAGCGGTGATCACGGATCTTTCCGCAAAGAAGGGCCGTTTATCGTCGGCCGGTTTGCGGGTCAGGACAACGGGCACCGACATCCGGGTCCACGCCCAGGGCGATACCACGTCCGTGAACGACACCAGATTCGGTTCGGCAGACAAGCGCGGCGACGTGGCGCGGCCATAGCCGTTGATTTGCCAGTGATCGGGGCGGCCGGTTTCGCCGATCACCAGCACATGAACCCGCTTGCTGACACCGGTCGCCGATTGGACCGGCGCGCGAGGAACGGCGTTGAAACGGAAATTGGCAAGCCCTTCACCCAAGCTCGTGAGCGCGCGCCGCTGCTGCACAAATTCGGCGATGCGCCACGGCACCCCCGACGGATAAGCACTGGCGAAACTGGCCAGAAGCGGGTCCATGGCGAAGGCGATCTCGTCTCCCTCGTCATGCGGCTTCTGAACCGCCGCCGGGTCAGCAAGCGCGTCGGCGCTTGCCAGGTCAACCAGCCACGGCGCGCTCAATACCAGCAGGCAGACCGCGCACAGCGTGACACGCCACCGAGTCTTCCAGGCCAAGCCTGCGGCCTTGGCCAACCTGATGGCCGTGAACGAAAGCGCCATGGCGGCGCAAAGCGCCAGCGCCAAGGGCAGACCGATACCCCCCATGAAAGCAGCCGATTCAGCCCAGTCCGTTTCCGAGAGGATGCCATAGAGGTGGAGATCACTCGGTCGGCCGTAGTCGAGGATGTACCAGGCCTCCAAAGGAGCGAGCCATACGAATGGGGCGAGCAGTGCCAAGCCTATCCAGATATGGCGGCTGAGCAGCAACGGCAACAATGCGCCGCACAAGCTCCAGGCGGTGATCTGCTCGCCATCAAGTCCGAGTCCCGCGTGAGATGTCAGGGCCACGCATGGCACCATGATCACCATCAGCGTCAATAGGGCAGTGCCAACGGCTGGGGCAAAGGCTCGTGATTCGCTCGGCGACATGTGTAGATCGGTGTCCCTTGGTCCGCGACCAGTCGATGCGGTGGCAAGCATCTCGCATTGCCGCTCAAACGAACGAAAGCGCCGCAAGGGCGCCTTCGTCATTGACCTGTTTGCACTGGATCGCGGCCATGACCGCGACCAGGTTCAACACTGCATCAACTCAACCAGGTCTCGTCGGCGACGATCACGTACCGGTACCGGTGCCACCGGCATTGCGGCAGGTTTGCGGCACGTGCTTTGCCAAACCAGCGGTATACGTGCAGCCCCAAGTGATGGGGTCTTCCAATTTGGCCTGTGTCGGCGCGAGCACAAGGACCGGATCCTCCGTGGCACCCGTGGATTTGGTGGTGACAGTAATGACTCCGTCAGCACCAATTGCGATCGATTTGACGAAGTTTGATTCCTTGGATTCATAGCCGGTATCCCCTTCTGCAAGGTCTCCCACCAGCTTACCCATGGACACAGCCGTTTCGGAGACCGCCGTCTTGGCTTCGGCAGCCATGACCATCCCTTCAGAAATTCGCGCCCGGATGGTGTAATCCTGGTACGCCGGCAGCGCCACAGCCGCCAAGATACCGATAATCGCAACCACGATCATCAGTTCGATCAGGGTGAAACCCTTTTGTACACGTTGCATGGTCTTCATAAAAATCTCCTGAGGGGATGTGGAGCGGGGGGAAAGAAACCGTGACTTCCATCGGTCGCGCTCTTTCTGTTTGCGATTGCCGTGCCAGCCCCTCGAACCCCGTTTTCGTGTGACTTTTGCCCTCAAGGTGACGCGATGGGTCGTTTGAACAGACCGGGATGTGTCACCGGCCCTCCCGGAGTGACGGAATTTGTCACTTGCATCACCCCGGCAGGATCTGGCCACGAGCACGGCCCGTCCACCTGAGCCCCCACTCACCCGAGCTCGATGCGCTGCCCCGCCTCCAGCGCCTGCAGCGTCACCCCCGGCAGGCATTCCGCCAGGTCGGCCAGCACCGTCTCGAGCTCGCCCGGCTTGATGTGCGTCAGCAGCACCTGCGCGCCGGCGGGAGCGTGGCGCAGCTCTTCGGCCAGTGTCGAGGGGCAGTGGTGGCGGCTGTCGGTGGCGATCAGGCGCTCGCTTTCGGGGAAGGCGATCTCTATCACCAGGTGGCTGACCTGGCGGCCTCGCAGCGTGGCCCAGAGCGCCGGGTTGGGCCCCGTGTCGCCGGTGTAGACCCAGTCGCCGCGCGGGCCTTGCACCGCGTAGCCGACGGCCGGCACGCTGTGGGCGGCGGGCAGGACCTCGATGCGGCGGCGGGCGGCGCCGAGGGTGAGGATGTCGCCGGTCTCCAGTGGGTGCAGCACCAGCACCGGCTGCAGCGGGCTGGGCAGGCGGGTGAAGTCGGGCCAGAGCTGGTCGTTGAAGAGGTGGCGCTGCAGCACCGCGAGGGTGGCGGGCAGCGCGTGGACCTGGATGGGCGGGCGGCCGTGGCGGCGCCGCATCACGCTGTCGGCCAGCAGCGGCACGCCCAGCACGTGGTCGAGGTGAGAGTGGCTGAGCAGGATGTGGTCGATGCGCGCCATGTCGTCCAGCGCGAGGTCGCCGACCCCCGTGCCGGCGTCGATCAGGATGTCGTCGTCGACCAGGAAGGCCGTGGTCCGGCAGCCC
This sequence comes from Ideonella sp., assembly GCA_035460745.1. GTDB lineage: Bacteria > Pseudomonadota > Gammaproteobacteria > Burkholderiales > Burkholderiaceae_C > Ideonella. The sequence continues at coordinate 10,934 of DATHWJ010000288.1, forward strand.
TGCGCGATGGAGCCCGAGCAGCCGAGCACGCGGATGTTCATAGGGCGGCGGGGCGGGAGAGGGGCCCGCTGGCGGGCGACAGGGGCTGGCCAGTGCGCAGCTGGCGGGACAGGCGTTCGGAGAGCATTTGCAGGGTCCACCCGGCGGTGTTGTGGCCGGGCGCCAGGGAAAGGGCGGAGGTGGGATTCAGCGCAAGCAGGGCGTTGAGCCGCGCGAGGTGGCTGTGGGCGTCGCTCACATGGTGCTGTTGCGCGGCCCTGAGCGCAAGACGCCAAGTGCGTACCTGCTCCTGCAACATGGGGACGTTGTCGGGCGCGGCGGTCAAGGGCGTGAATATCGTCACAAGTTGGCGGCGGCCACGCACCAGGCATTGGTCGACTTCGGCCCAGACGACGTCGGCGCCGAGCGCGTTGTTGGTTTTTGTCTGCAGGCAGGCGGCATGGGTGCTGTCGCTCACCAGCAGGTCGACCTCGACCTCGCGGGTCAGGGACTCCAGGCGCGCGGCCAGGTTGACGGCGTCGCCGACCGCCGTGTAGCTGCGGCGCAGCTTGGAGCCGAGGTCACCGACGCAGACCACACCCGTGGCCAGGCCGATGCCGAAGCGCACCGCCGGCAGGCCGCGCGCCAGCAGCGAGACGTTGAGCGGCGCCATCGACTCGGTGAGCTCCAGGGCCGCGCGCACCGCGCGGACCGCGTGGTCGGGCTGCGGTTGCGGCGCGCCCCAGAAGGCCATCACCGCGTCGCCGATGAACTTGTCCAGCGTGCCGCCGTGGCGGTGCACGATCTCGGTGGCCTGCGAGAGGTATTCGTTGAGCAGGTCGCGCAGCGCCAGCGGCGGCAGGGTCTCGGCGATGCCGCTGAAACCACGCAGGTCGCAAAAGAGCAGCGTGAGCTCGCAATTGGCCGCGGCGATGTGCTGCTGCGAGGGGTCGCGGGCGAGCTGGCGCGCGCGGTCGGGCGGCACGTAGCTGCTGAACAGCTGCATCAGCGAGCGCCGGCTCTTCCACTCGCGCAGGTAGCTGGCGCTGGTCATGCCGGCAAAGAGCAGGCCGGCCAGCACCAGCGCGCTGGCCACCGGCAGCACCAGCGCCGCCAGCGCGTAGGCCGCCAGGTTGCTCACGATCAACAGGCCAGTGAGCGCAAACATCGCCAGCAGGGCGCGTGGCGCTGAGAGGCGGCTGCCGGTGAGGGCGGCGAGCGTGAGCGCGAGCACGATCAGCACGGCCTCGAAGCCGGGCGCCCAGGCCGGCCGCTGCGGCAGCCGGCCGTCCAGCAGCCCTGCGAGCAGGTGGGCATGCACCTCGACGCCGGGCATGGAACTGTGCACCGGGGTCGCCCGCAGGTCGGCGAGGCCGGGGGCCGAGCTGCCGACCAGCACCAGTTGGCCGGCCAGCTCGCCG